>MGQD01000049.1 GCA_001797695.1 Deltaproteobacteria bacterium RBG_13_49_15
ATAAGTTTTCCATATGGTATGTGTTGCTTGGAGTATGGGTGGTATTGATCCTTCAGAACCTGCTTTTGAATGCGTTTGCCGTCAAAACGATCCACTACAGCCAGTTTTTAAACTTGGTCAAGGAAGGGCGCATTGTCGAGGTGGCGATCACGGCCAATAAAATTCAGGGGAAAATGAAAGAAGAAGGGTCATCCGAAGGACGGGAGATATTGTTTAAAACCATCCGGGTGGATCCCGAGATTTCCACTCTTTTGAATCAATATAAGGTGACATTTAAAGGTGAGATCGAATCCAACTTTCTTCCGGCTCTTTTATCGTGGATTGTTCCCACCGCCCTATTTTTCGGCATCTGGTTTTTTTTAATGCGCCGGATGACGGGCCAGCAGCAAGGGTTCATGACACTTGGAAAGAATAAGGCAAAAATTTATATGGAAAGCGATCTCAACGTGACTTTTCAGGATGTTGCCGGCGTGGATGAAGCCAAACAGGAACTGGTTGAGGTGGTGGAGTTTCTCAAGCAGCCACAAAAGTATTCCGAATTGGGCGGCAAGCTGCCGAAAGGCGTTCTTTTGGTCGGACCTCCCGGAACCGGAAAAACGCTTCTGGCCAAAGCGGTAGCCGGGGAAAGCAAGGTGCCTTTTTTCAGCCTGAGCGGATCGGAGTTCGTTGAGATGTTCGTAGGGCTTGGCGCCGCTCGTGTCAGAGACCTGTTTGTCCAGGCAAAACAGAAAGCCCCCTGCATCATATTTATAGATGAATTGGATGCCCTTGGGAAAGCGCGGGGGTTTGGAATGATGGGAGGGCATGATGAGAGGGAGCAAACATTAAACCAGCTTCTCGTGGAGATGGATGGATTCGATCCGAATGCCGGCGTTATTCTGATGGCAGCCACAAATCGGCCGGAAATTTTGGATCCGGCGCTCCTGAGACCGGGTCGGTTTGATCGTCAGGTCTTGGTGGATCGTCCGGATAAAAAAGGGAGAGAGGAAATCCTTAAGGTCCATCTCAGGGGAATTAAGACGATCAAGAACCTGGATGTGGAAAAACTTTCGGCCATGACCCCCGGCATGGTGGGAGCGGATTTGGCTAATCTTGTTAACGAGGCTACCCTGCTGGCCGTCAGGAGAAACAAGAAAAAGGTTGGGATGGCGGAGTTCGAAGAGGCTGTTGAACGGTTAGTTGCAGGCCTTGAGAAAAAGAACCGCTTGATCAATCCAAAGGAACGGGAGATTGTCGCTCACCACGAAATGGGACATGCCATCGTTGCCCTTTCCCTTCCGGGGACCGATCCGGTTCAGAAGATCTCCATCATTCCGCGTGGAATAGCTGCTCTGGGGTATACCATGCAGGTTCCCACGGAGGATCGGTTTTTAATGAAAAAAACCGAATTGCTGAATCGGATCGCTACGCTTCTGGGAGGGCGGGCGGCCGAAACGATTGTTTTTGAAGATATCTCCACCGGCGCCCATAATGATCTCTCCCGGGCAACGGATATCGCCCGGAGCATGATCAAAGAATATGGGATGAGCGAAACAATGGGGCAGGTTTATTTTGCCAGCGAAAAAAGGATCCGATTCTTGAATATGGGTTCTGAGGGACCTCCGGAATACAGCGAATCCACGGCAGAACTCATTGACAGCGAAATCAAAGAGATCATCCGAACCCAGTATGAAAAGGCGCTCGGTATTTTAAATGACAAGAGGGAGATTCTTGATAAAGGCGCTGCTCTCCTCCTTGAAAAGGAGAAGATGGATGCGGATGAGATCCGCACTTTGATGGGGTTGCCGGACATCAAAAAGACCAAACCGGAGGAGGATTCCTAAAAACCGGAGAGAGACGATATTCGCTGTTTTAGTGTATTACTCGTCCTGCGGATTCTGCTCTTCCCTTGCGGTTTTATCAGCTTTGACGCCTTCGCCGCGGAGCAGGGATTTAATGCCGTCTTTCAAGATGTGGAATACGCCCTTCGCTCCGCTTTTGACTGTTTTTCCGGCTTTGACAGTGTCTTCCTTGACACCTTGTTTTAAATCCTTTGCATGTTCATCGGCTTTCGCCGCCTCTTCTTTAGCTTCCTGTTTTGCGTCTTCAATGGTCGCCTTCTTTCCGGCTTCTTCGGCATAGGCTGGATCCGAAAATGCATTCAGGTCGTTTTCGCCAACAAAGGCCGGGGCAAAGAAAAAAAAGACGGAAAAACATATCCACATGAAAGTCAAAGGTCCGAAAAGGTGATTGTTTTTCATTTTACTCCGCTCATCGCTTTGAGCATGTTGATGATTTCCACCAGACGATCGACCAGGTGTTCATGGTATTGTTTTCCTCCTTCACGGGAGGCCTTGCTCGGCGTTCCGGAGGTCCCTCCGGCATGTAAAACCGATTTTTTTTGCTCGGGAATCGAGCTTGGAACATAACAAAGGGTGTCTTTCGGATATTTGGGATCGACATGATACAACGGGTGATGTTTGTGCGGATTGTCCTTGGCGCGGTCCATTTTAACGAGATCCGGGTAACAGAACCACATGTGTGACCCTTCAATTTCTTCGGCATGCCCGATTTCACCCCATCCCAGTTCCTGGGTGATCTCTTTGGACATGTAGGCAGGATCAAAGATCACCACGGTTGCATTCAATTCTCTTTTTGCCCGTTCGGCGGCAATTTGGAGCCAGGCGATATTGACGATACGGTGACCGTTAATCAGGATAAATTTATCAAAACCATGCTGATGGAGTGAAGAAATGACATCATAACAAAATTCAACGAGGATTTCGGGACGAATCGTAATGGTTCCTGGGAGAATCATGTGGTGGGGGCTCCAACCGAACCAGAGCGGTGGCGAGACCAGAACGGAGGCTCTCTCTGCTCCGGCTTCCGCCAGGGTCATCGCGACCATTGTATCGGTTCCCACCGGCAAATGCGGGCCGTGCTGTTCGGTGCTTCCGACAGGAACGATGATGGTTCCATTACTCGATTTGATCTTCTCTTGAATTTCTTCCCATGTCAGATTTTGTAACCAAACCGAATTCATCTGTCGGGCTCCTTTTAGATGGTCCCGGTGCTATTTGCTTCCAGCTTAAGGCATGTCAGCGACAGCTCGGAGGTGAGCGGCTCGATCCGTATTACCTGTGCCGAGCCGAGATCGACGAGTCCCCGCGATCGGCTTAAAATACTTGTCATGATTTTTGTTCCGACCTGTGGCGATCGATTTGTCTCGATGACAAAAGCCACGCCATTGTCGGAATAATCAACAAGCCAGCCCAATGCACCGTCATCATTGCCGGCACGCCAGCGAACGATGTCTTTTCCCGGAGATCGGGGTGAGCTTCTCCTTTCCGGACAGGAAAAAGAGCTCCGCTCTCTTCGCTGAAGGAAAAGATTTTTTTGGTCGGAGGTCACGATCTCCTCTTTCGGAATTTGATTTTCTTGGGACCAGACCAGGGTGTCGATATTTCCTTCACATGCCATGGCGACAATGATACCTGTCGCCGGTGCGATTCCGCCGGCATCTTCCACGTTTATACTTTCATGCGGAGTTGTAAACCAGCGGCGATAGAGCTCATGCGCAATCTGTCTGAGCGACATTTGATCGATCGGCCAGCCCAGCTTGCGAAGAGTGTTACGCAGCATCTTCATTACGGGTTTTTCACCTTTGCCTAAAGGAGTTGGACCTTAATCTGCTTTGATTGTTATGAATCCGGCCGGAAAATGGATAAAGGCCATAAATCGTGATTCAATTCACAAATACCATCAGTACGAAATGGCGTCAATGATCAAAATCCCTGTTGCCATAGTTGTCAATCGCGAGTATATATCAGCATAAGTATCGTTTTTTTTAATCATTCAAGGCTTGACTGAACTTCTCCCGAACCTGATACGAGAGGAATGACGTGCTTTGTTGTGATGAACAGCGGTGAGTATTGAAAGGGGAGTGGATTTGAATTTTTTTATTAAGGGTCTAATGATCGGTTTTTCCATAGCAGCGCCTGTCGGACCCATCGGGGTGCTGTGCATCCGCCGAACCCTCTCCGATGGTCGTGCTTACGGCCTTGTCTCCGGCCTTGGGGCGGCTGCCGCCGATGCCGTTTATGGATGCATTGCCGGGTTCGGCCTGACATTTGTATCCAATTTATTAATCGAACAACAGCGTTGGCTGCGATTGGGAGGGGGCATCTTTTTATGCTATCTCGGCATTAGAACCTTCCTGTCCAGGCCTCATTCGCAAGAAGCCGTAACCGGAGGAAACGGGCCTTTTAGCGCATTTGCCTCGACCTTTTTTCTAACTCTCACCAATCCGATAACCATTATATCGTTTGCAGCCATATTTACCGGATTGGGCATCGTTTCTGCCCAGGGTGATTATTTTTCGGCAGGAATTCTCGTAGCAGGCGTTTTTTTAGGTTCAGGACTCTGGTGGTTTATTCTAAGCGGTACCGTCAGTTTCTTTCGAACTCAATTCAATTCAGATAAAATGGGGTGGATAAACCGGTTGGCAGGTATCATTATTGCCGGATTTGGTCTTTTGGCGCTCTTCAATACGATCTGAAAAACCGTAATGATCAGTTTTCCCCCATATAGGCTTTTCTAACCATTTCATTTTTTCGCAGGTTTTGAGCCGAATCGCTGAGAACCACGACACCGGTCTGAATCACATAGCCCCGGTCGGCGACTTGCAAGGCCATCCGGGCGTTTTGTTCTACCAGGAGTATTGTCGTACCCCCTTGATGAAGTTTTTCAATGGTTTCGAAAATATCATCCACAAGCACAGGAGCCAATCCCATGGAGGGTTCGTCCAAAAGAAGGACTTTAGGGTTGGCCATCAGGGCGCGGCCCATTGCCAGCATCTGTTGCTCCCCTCCGCTCAACGTTCCCGCTACCTGTTTACGGCGTTCCAAAAGCCGGGGGAAAAGGGTAAAAACGCGATCCAGATTATCCCTATTCAGTTTTCCATCCCGACAGGCAAAAGCCCCCATCTCCAAATTCTCAACAACAGTAAGGCGGCCGAAGACACGCCGCCCTTCCGGTACCTGAACTACCCCTTTTTCGACGATTTTGTGGGGCAAAAGCCGTGTGAGTTCCTCATCCTGGAGACGAATGGAACCCTTTCGGGGCTTCATTAATCCGCTGATAGTCCTTAAAGTGGTGCTTTTTCCGGCGCCATTTCCTCCGATCAAGGTGACGATTTCGCCTTCGTTGATATTAAGCGAGAGGTTTTTCAACGCATGGATGTGCCCGTAATAGGAATGAATATTCTCAACTTCCAACATTGCCGCCATTGAGGCTCCTTTGTCAACAACCGGTCAGCGGGCTTCCGCGGCGCTCCCGCGTCCAAGATAGGCCTCGATGACCGTCGGATTTGACTTGATTTCGTCCGGTGTCCCTTCCGCGATCTTTTTTCCGTAGTCCAGCACCGTGACGGTTTCCGATATGCCCATGACCACCCGCATTTGGTGTTCAATGAGCAGAATCGTGATGCCGAGTGCGTCGCGCAAATGCTGAATAAAATCCATCATTTCCTGTGTTTCCCGGGGATTCATGCCGGCCGTTGGTTCGTCCAACAGCAGCAGTTTGGGCCGGGCGGCCAAAGCCCGTGCGATTTCCAGACGGCGCTGGTCGCCGTAAGGGAGGTTTTTCGCCAATAGATCTTCTTTCCCCTCCAGGCGAACGAAATTGAGCAGTCGAACGGCTTCTTTTGATGCCTCTGTCTCTTCATGTCGGGTCGACGGCAATCCGACGACAATGCCGAAAAATCCTGCTTTGAGATGGGAGTGGAGACCGACCAGGATGTTTTCAAGGGCCGTCAGATTGGGAAATAGTCGAATATTCTGGTAGGTCCGGGCGATTCCCAACCTTACTACCCGATCGGGTGTAAGTCCAACCAGGTTATGGCTGTTAAAATTGATTCTACCCTCTTCGGGCCGGTAAAAGCCGGTTACACAGTTAAAAAAGGTGGTTTTTCCGGCGCCGTTAGGCCCGATGATGCTGTGAATGCTGTTTTCTATAATGGCAATATCCAATTCCTGTATGGCAAGCAGGCCGCCGAAACGCTTGGTCATCTTTTCAGCACTGAGAATAGCCATAACTCCTCCTATATCCTGGCCCCGGAAGGAGCGGGCGTTTCGGAATCGGCTGAAGATGACTGAGCATCCTGCAATTCGCGCAGGTGTAATACTTCCGGCCACAGGCCTTCGGGCCTGAGAAGCATCATTGCCACAAGAGCGGCGCCATAAACCAGAAGCCGGTATTCGGCAAATTCCCTCAACAGCTCCGGCAAACCCACAAGAGCGACCGCTCCAACAATCACCCCGGGGATGCTTCCCATGCCGCCGACAATAATAAGACATAGGATATTAATTGAAATCATAACGTTGAAACTGTGAGGATACACTGAACTGAGTTTGCTGGCAAAAATGGCTCCGCTCAAAGCTGAAAAACCTGCCCCTGTTGCAAATGCAAGTAATTTCGTAGCCACAAGGTTAATTCCCATAGCCTGGGCGACATCCTCATCTTCACGCATCGCTTTCCAGGCGCGTCCAAGGCGGGAATCTTTTAGGCGCAATGAGATAAAAATGACAAACGCACATCCGGCCAGAATGAGATAATAGATCTGTTGAGGTGTTGCAAATTCATAGCCGCCGATCGAGGCTTTGGGGATCCGGCCGATCCCCTGGGCCCCTCCCAGCCAGGGCCTTAGAAAATCCGATAGGACCAGGATGCGGATGATCTCGCCGAATCCCAAAGTGGCGATGGCCAAATAATCGCCGCGCATTTTGAGCACCGGGACTCCCAGAATGACGCCGGATAAAAGACCCAAAATAACGGCAAAAGGGAGTGCCTGCCAGAATGTCAGGCTGAAAAAGCCCAGTTCCGGTGAAGTCAAGATCGCCGTGACGTAGGCCCCGATGGCAAAAAAGGCCACGTATCCTAAATCCAGCAATCCGGCATATCCAACGACAATGTTTAACCCCAAACCCAATAGAACGTAAAGCCCCACGATGGTCAGCACTTCGCTTAAAAAAAGTCCTAAAACCTGGGGCAGGACTAAAAAGATCCCAACCAACAAAACATATCCCGCCATCCGAAGCGTTCGTTGCCCGCTGGAAGGGAGCCTGCTAAAACGGGTTCGGAGGATATCTCTCTTTTGGAACCATATGAAAAGAATCACGGCGATGACGAGACAGAGCGTGATGGCGCCGGATAAGGATAGTCCGTTGGATGAAAAAAGCCAATCACTGATTACCGATATTGGGCCCCATGCGGAAAGAGTGGGGCGCAGCATGTCCTGAAGCACGCCTGCAATTATTACACTGCTCAAGGAAGTAATAAGTATCCGGCGGAATGTTGGAAAGGATTGATACAATAACCCTGCGACTAGACCGCAAAGCGCACCGGCCAACAAAAGGAATGTCCAGCCGTTTTTAAATTCAATTCCAAATGTCAGCAGGCTATAAAGTGCCGGAGAAGCGTTCATGAAGATGGAGCGGAGATTAACCCAGCTTCCCAGTAATATCAGTAAAACCAGTGATCCTGCTATGATCACTCCGGAAACAACGCTGTTGATCAGGGTTGATCCGATTCCTGATAATGCCGTACGCTTGGCCGCGATATATCCCATAAAGATCGCGATAACCAATAAAAGAGCATGTCCCATGGAAATGACGCCGGCAATGATATCCCGCTGGCTGAAGGCTTCGACCATTCCGATCAGAGCAAGCAAAACAACAGTCACGGCGCCGATAAACCCTGTTTTGATCCCATGTCGCCACAAAGATTCCATCTGTGTCATCGTGTGAGCGCTCTTCCTTCGATTTAAGCCTTTTTCACAGCCAATCGTTCACCCAAAATGCCGGTCGGCCGGAAAATCAGTACCAGTACCAGCATCGTGAACGCGATCGCATCTTTGAGTTGATAAGGAGCAACGATTCCCAATCCATCTAAAAACAGGCTGGGCCCCACCGACTCGATCAGGCCGAGAAAAATTCCTCCAAGCATGGCCCCAGGAATATTTCCGATTCCGCCTAAAACGGCGGCGGTGAACGCCTTGATGCCCGGAATAAATCCCATGAAGAAATGAACCTGTTTGAACATGATGCCGTAAAACGCGCCAGCAGCTCCGGCCGCCATACCGCCTATGATAAACGTTGTGGAGATCATTTTGTCCACATCAATCCCCATCAGATATGCTGCTTCCTTGTCCTCGGAGACGGCGCGGATCGCTTTTCCAACGCGGGTCATCTGAATAAATGAATAAAGAGCCGCCAGAAGCAATGCGGCCGCCACGATGACTACGGCCTGAAAACGGAGGATGCGGATTCCGATAAAAGTCCAGTGCCCTTCAAGCATTTTTACGACCGGATATGCTTGAAACCCGGAACCATAAAGACCTCGGAAAACATATTGCAGAAAAAAGGATGCACCGATGGCGGTGATCAAAGGGATAAGACGGGGCGCGTTTCGAAGAGGGCGGTAAGCGATTTTTTCCAGCAAAAACGCAATCATGGAGGATATAAACATGGAGACCATGAAAATCGCCAGGAGACAAAGAACCGGATGGCTTTCTAAAAGCCCGCTCCGGTAGAAAGCGGCAGCAACATAATAAGCGGTGTAGGGACCGCTCATAAACACTTCGCTGTGGGCGAAATTGATCATCCGTAACACACCGTACACCATTGTATACCCCATGGCAATGAGTGCATAAACGCTCCCTTGTGCCAGTCCGAAAATGACAAAGTCGAGCCAGTGGCGGGGGGTGTATAGGCCGGCCAGCAATGTGGCGGCCGATCCCCAAATGATCATGACCAGAAGCGAACCGCCGATCATCCACATGACGATGTCGGTTGGAGTAATTCGTTCTCTGAGTCTTTCCAGCATGGCTTGATCCATTTTTTGATTTACGCCGGTTCGGCATATTCGCTGTGCCTTAGAGGGCGGCAGGAATTCAACCGGCTTTTGGAATGAACATGGAAGGAAGAGCCGGGCGAACTTGAATGGCCGGCTCTTCCTTCAGGCGAATGAGTCCCCGATTGCCGTTTAATAAAAAAGGGGACTCGGAGTTTTCTTTAATATGGTTTCCAGAACGGTTTATCCGGCATTTCCAGTTTCTTTACGTTGTCGGCCGTGGTTTGATAAACGGCAATCCGAGGATCGGCGCAGTCTCCTAACTTATTGCAGGTAATATTGCCGGTCAGGCCTTTGAGGCCTTTGGTGGCGTATAGAGCATCGCGCAGAGCCTTGCGTCCGATGGTGAGGGATCCATCTTTTCCTTTCACCGCAACTTTTTCGATTGCCTTTAACACCATCATGGCGGCATCATAGGCATGAGCATGGAACGGAGCCAGCGGTTTTTCGCCGTATTTTTTCTGATGCTTGGCCAGGAAATCTTTATATCCGGCGGCAAAGGCTGAAAAATCCGGGCTGGAATGGTACATCCCGATGGCGGTCTCACCGGCGGCTTTATAAAAGTCAGGGGAGAATATACCGTCGGCGCCCATCAAAGAAACTTTTTCAAGTCCGGCAACCTCTTTGGCTTGCCGGGTGATATGGCCGCCTTCAGCGATGAAGATCGGGTAGTAGATAAACTCCGGCTTGCCAGTGGCGATCTTGGTCAGGACCGGCCGCATATCGGTAGAGCCGGTTGAAACCGCTTCCTGGCTCGTTATGGTTCCGCCCATTTTCTTAAAGGTTTCAGCGAAGACGGCTTGAAGTTGTTCTGCATAAACGCTTCCATCATGAATGGTAGCAGCCTTTTTAACACCCAGCTTTTTAATGGCGAATTGGGCGGCAACAGCCCCCTGAATCTTGTCATTATGGGCTGTGCGCAGATAGCCTTCATACTCCGGACCACGAGCTGGATCCGTCAGGTAAGGAGCGGTGTTGGAGGGAGAAACCGTTGTAATCCCGGCTTTCCAGAGGATCGGTGCGCCGGGCTTGGCTTCGCTCGAGCAGTTGGATCCGATGGCGGCAATGATGGTAGGATCGGAAGCCAGTTTTGTTGCAGCCGCCTGTCCGCCTTCCGCATTGCATCCGGTGTCCTGACCGCTGAGTTTGATGGGATGGCCAAGCAGTTTTCCACCGACATCTTCGATGGCGATTTCAACACCGCGCTTGGTATCGGTCCCAAGAGAGGCATTCTCGCCAGCAACCACAAACCAGTAAGCGATATGGACCGGTTCGCCTTTTTTAATCGTAACGACGCCGATCGGATCTTTAGCATCGGCAGCCTGAGCGCCGGTTGCCGCGATTCCGATCATCAGAGCTAGAATGGTAAACAAGATAAATGTGCGTTTCATAAAATCCTCCTTTTACTATTGGTAGATGTTATTCGATGCCTAAGGATATTGAACAGGTCATGATTCACCTCCTCGTTGCATCACCCCCCTTCAACAAAAGAATATAATTCAAAGTCGTATTTTATTATTAAATTGCGCGCTTGTTGTCAAGATATCACTTGCAAACCTCTTGAATAGGTAAATTTCTATTAAATTGATTATCGGGAGGATAACAGACTAATGATAGTTTGGAGACGATGGAATTCTTCCCGGTGCAACATATGGGCAGCTTCCAGCGAGACCGGTTCGAACCGAATAGCGTCTCCGGGGGTGGCTTGAGCTATTTTTGAGAGATCTGATGAAATGACCGTGGCGATTTTTGCATACCCTCCAACGGTTTGCTCAAGCAGTAAAATGATCGGCTGCAGATCAGCCGGGATTTGTATGCTTCCGGGAACTGCCGGCTCTGAAATGATGCTTTTCGGCATCCCTTCTTTTAATGATACAAGAGGCCCCTGCAACCGGTATCCCATCCGATCGGCCTTTGCGGTGACAAGAAAAGACGAATGAAAAAGGATCCGGATCCCTGTATCAAAAAAGTCGTCCTGAGGTCCGGGAATTGCTCTTATATGAACTTCCGTAAGATATTTTGGAATATCGGAATAGGCAAGGCGGCGCGGGCGTGTCAGAAGATTTTTTCTTCCGTTTTGAATCACATCTCCTTTTTTCAAGGGCCGTCCTTGAAATCCGCCGAGCTTTCCGCCCGCATATGTAGAACGGCTCCCCATGATTTCAGGCACATCAATGCCGCCGCCGACCGCCAGATATCCGCGGCAGCCGCTTTTGGCTTGACCGATGTCCAATATGTCTCCCGGTCTCACCCGCATCGATTCCCAGCATTTTGCCGGATTGCCGTTTAAAGCCATCTTCATTTCAGCCCCGGTGAGGGCGATATCCGTTTCCGACAGGATCTCAAGGCGGGGGCCAAGGATGGTGATCTCCAGAGCTGCCGAATCCGGAGGATTTCCCACAAGCGCGTTTGCCAGGTGGAAGGCATGTGAATCAAGCGCTCCGGATATCGGGATTCCCATTTTTTGATATCCGAATCGGCCTCGGTCCTGGACCGTCAGATAAGGACCCGGTGTGATGACGTTAAATATATCCATCAACCGGTCTCAGCAGTGAACAATTGTTGATATTCCTTCTCGGTAATCGCTCTGAACCGGATGATGTCCCCTGCCTGGTAAAGGATGGGATTTTTACGATTTGGATCAAAGAGCCGGATCGGGGTCCGGCCGATAATCCGCCAACCCCCCGGACTGGATACAGGATAGATTCCGGTTTGGGCATTGGCGATTCCGACCGATCCTGCCGGGACCATCGTTCGCGGTGTTTCCAGCCTTGGAGTGTGAAGGATATCGGGGAGCCCTCCCAAAAACGGAAAGCCGGGGGTGAATCCTACCATGTAAATCAGGTAATCGGCTTCCGAATGAAACCGGATGACATCGGCTTCGTTGATGCCGTGGACTGATGCGACAAAATCCATGTCCGGTCCGAATGCCCCCCCGTAACAAACCGGTATTTCGACGAGTTTGGGAGGGGGGATTTTAATTTCCGGAAGCCTTTTTTCCTGTTCGATAAGAATTTGCTTCAGAAGGCCGGGAGTGGTGATAAAAGGGTCATAGAAAATCAGAATGGAGCGGTAGGTGGGGATAATTTCCACCACTCCTTTCGGGATCTCTTTTTCCAGGATAATCCCCATGGATCGCACTTTATGGTTGACATCCGGATGGATGGCATCGCCATATTCGACCAGCAACCCGCAATCTCCTGCAATCCGGAAGTGCGCTTTTTTAAAAAGGCCTTTCCCCAATAAAGCCTCCCTATTCGGATATCAGGCCCATGGGTTTGAGAACGATCCCCTCTGATTTAAAGGTCTCCCGGATGCTTCTAACCAGTTCTACGGCGGAAGGGGTGTCTCCATGGACACATATCGTCTGAGCTTCAAGCGGGATCCGAGTCCCGTCGACAGCGACCACAACACCTTCTGCGGCCATTAGAAGCGCCCGCCGGGCCACTTCTTTCGGGTCTTTAATTACAGCTCCGGGCTTCCGCCGGGAAACAAGGGTTCCTTCAGGGGTATACGCCCGGTCGGGAAACGCCTCATAAACGACCTTGAGCCCGACGGCTTTGCCGATTCGACGCACCATTTCCCCCTTTGCTCCCGCCAGAGCCACATAGATGAGATTCGGATCCACACTGATAATGGCTTGTGCAACGGCTCTGGCTATCGGTTCGTTTTCAACGGCTGCGAGATAGAGGGCGCCATGGGGCTTTACATGTTGAAGTCGGGCGCCGTGAATGGCGCAGAAAGCCGAGAGGGCGCCGATCTGGTAGATGATGTAGCGCCGGATCTCTTCGGGCGTGCAGTCCATATTTCTCCGGCCGAAGCCGAGCAGATCCGGATATCCGGGATGGGCGCCGATGCCGACACTGTTATCTACGGCCAACTTGACGGTTTTATCCATCACTTCCGGGTCGCCGGCATGCCAGCCGCAGGCGATATTAGCGGAAGTAATATGCCGGATAACCGATTCATCCAGCCCCAATTTATAAGCGCCATAACTTTCACCCATATCGCAATTTAGATCAATGATTCTCAACCCGGCCTCCTTTAAATTGGTTCCTATTTGACCGTCATCATATTGGGCAAAAACAAGGCGATTTCCGGAAAAACGGTTAGAATTGCGGTTGCCAGCAGCATCAGGAAAAAGAATGGGAGCGAATAATAGGCAATTTTCATGATCGGTTCCCTGGTTAATCCCTGAATGACGAACAGATTGAATCCCACCGGAGGCGTGATCTGGGCGAGTTCCACCATCAGCACCAGGTAAATCCCGAACCAGATCGGATCGAATCCTGCTGCGGTGACCATAGGAAGCGCTATGGGAAGCGTCATGACCACCATGGAGAATCCATCCAAAAGACAGCCGAGAATGACGTAGACCACACCTAAAAGAATCATCAGAGTATAAGGGGAAAGGTCCATCTGCGTGATCGATTTTGTAATCGCTGCCGGGATTCCCAAAAACCCCATGACGCGGGACAAAAAGCTTGCCCCGACCACGATCAGCATGATCATGGCATTTGTCTTGACCGCATTCACAAGACAATCCATCAAAATCCTGGTGTTCATGCGGCGGTTGATGAGGGCGAATAGGAATGCGCCGAAGACGCCCAGTGCCGCGGCTTCCGTCGGTGTTGCTACACCTCCGTAAATGCTCCCCAAAACCATCAGGATCAGGGCCGCCGTCGGCGCCAGGTCTTTCATGGCGGCTGCACGGTCTTTCCATGTGTAGCTTTTATCGGTTTTTGGCGCAATCTCCGGGTTTCTGATCCCCCGGTATATAATATAAAAGCAATAAATTCCAGAAAGGAGCAGGCCGGGAAGGATGCCTGCCATGAACATTTTGCCGATCGAAACCTCTGCAAGGATGGCGTAGACGATCATGACCAGGGATGGCGGAATCAGAAATCCCAGGGTTCCGGCTCCGGCCAAAGAGCCCATGGCCAGACGCTTGTCATATCCCAGCCTGTCGAGCTCGGCTAATGTGATGCGACCGACCGTGGCGGTGGTGGCGGCGCTGGATCCGGAGACTGCGGCGAAAAGAGTGCAGGATAAAATGTTCATCAACAAAAGACCGCCGGGGAGCCGGTGAAGCCAGGGAACTAGTGCGTTAAAAAGCTTTTCGGAAATCCCTGATCGATAGAGGATCTCCCCCATCAGGATAAAGAGCGGCAATGCGACATATTCCCATTTTTCCACCGTGGCCCAGATGGAGGATGCGATATTGTTTCCAGCCGGAAGGGCGCTGAAAAAGACCATGCCGACAAATCCGACGATGATGAGAGAAAATCCCACCCAGACACCCCATGCCAGAGTGGCAAAAAGAATCCCGAAGACAACCAGGCTCATGTTCATCATTGTGGCATCCATTAGATCACTTCCTCTCCGGTGGCGATGGCGGCATATGTTTTGATAGTGGTTCCTGCCAGTTGAATCAAAAGAGCGGCGGCGCCGATGAGCATGACCGCCTGGGGGATCCATAAGGGGGTATGGGTCAGGGTTCCGGATGTGGAATTATAGTGAAAGGCGGCACTGACCATTTTGAACATAAAATACCAGATATATCCCATGAAAATCGTTGTGGCGCCGGTCGCTAAAAACGTCAGAATGCGGGATATTTTTTCCGGCAGAAACCCGAGAACGAGCGTAATCCGGATGTGCCCTTTTTCTTTTAGGCAATATCCGGCGCCAAGAAAGATAATGGCTGCCAGGCCGTAAGCACAGTATTCATCAACGATGACGGTGGTTTTTATAAACAAATTCCATATCAGGATTTCCACCAGAATCAGCACCGTCATGAGCCCAAGAATAACAGCTGAAATTTTTACTAACAAATCGGACAGTTTTTCTGCGGTATGGATAATTTGATTCATATTCCACTCTTCCATTAAAAAGGGGGAGCGAGTGTAATGTCGTTTCACACACGCTCGCTCCCTTGCATCGGTTTGCCATTCAATTGTATTGAAATGTCGCTATTTTCGACCCGTGATCCGGTAATAATCGGCCAGAATCTTTTTTGCATCATCCCCGGCCTTGGCAACCCATTCCGCTCTCAGTTTTTCGCCCATGGCATTCATGTCCGTGCGGAATGCTTTGCCGACCGTGCTGATCGTCATGCCGTTTTCCTTGAGGGTGGCTCTGCTTTTCCGGTCCATATCGCCGGCCAGTTCCCACATTTCGTCTTCCATATCGTCGGCGATCTCCAGCACTTTGTCCCGGATATCAGCCGGGAGGCGATTCCAGGCGGCAAGGTTGACATTGATCATGTTCACGGGACCGACGATATTGATAGGAGTAAAATATTTAAGAACCTCCCATGCTTTGGCATCCACGCCGGATACGGATGAGGTGTACATGGAATCCAAAAGTCCGGCTTTCATGGCCGGATAAACTTCACTAAAGGGCATATTGCGGGCTGCAATGCCGGCTTCTTTCCCGAAGGCCAGTCCGGTGCCGTCATACACACGCATCTTCAGCCCTTTCAGATCAGCAGCGGTATTGACGGCTTTTTTCGTGTAAATGCCGGAGAACGGCCAAACGGATGTATAGAGGGTAAACTGTTTGAATTTTTTGAGCACTTCCGTATAAGTTGGTTTGGCCAATTGAGCGAGCAGTCGTTGTTCAAAGGAGTTGGTTGAGATAAACGGTTGGGCGGTAAGAGCCAGAATCGGAGCATCACCTTCCACCATGCCGGTGGGGACTTCGGCGATGGAAAGCTGCCCCTCGGCAACAACCCGCAGAAGCTCCGGCCCTTTGAA
>MGQD01000050.1:0-146 GCA_001797695.1 Deltaproteobacteria bacterium RBG_13_49_15
CAATGTCCCAAACCCGCCCTTCTCTTAGATACGTGGAAAAGCATTCCGGGTTTGATGGTTACATCCTGCGTCCTTTATGCGCAAAAAAGCTTCCTGAAACCATCCCTGAAATCAAGGGGATGATCAAGCGGGAACACCTTTTAGAT
>MGQD01000050.1:264-6101 GCA_001797695.1 Deltaproteobacteria bacterium RBG_13_49_15
AGGATCTGTTTGATCATCGGAGCTTCTTTGACAAAAGAGAACTGTATCTTTTAAAATACGGGAGGCATTTGCGCCTGGATGACAAAACAAAGATCATCGTCGGACGCACCCAGGCGGATAATGATCATATTATCGGATACTACAGTCCGAAAGAAGATATCGTAATTGAAGCCGCTCACATCCCCGGCCCGGTGGTGCTGATCCCATTCGGAGGAACCGATGAGATGATCCGTCTCTCTGCATCTATCTGTGTCGGTTACACCAAAGCTACGAGAGGATGCGAGGTTGAAGTTCATGTCATGACTCCTCTTGGCCGGCAAACGATTTCCGTTAAGGAGATATATGACGAAGAACTCAGGAAGTGGCTTCTTTAAGCGTTATGGACCTTTCATTTTCGTATTGAAACCGCTCTGAAACGCCGCAGCATCGGATTTTTAGGATATCCTGCCTGATTTCAGGAAATAGTCTAGACCAAGTTGTCTCGGGTCATCTTCGGCACGATATCGGAGAATTTCGAATGATGACAAAACGAGAAAAGCGGATGCAACAGTCAAGGATTTGAGAAAGAATCATACATCGCTTGAAATTAATGTTGACCAAACGGTCGGCCATATTGCTGCTGTTGGATTTTGGAAAAATGATTTAATGTAACCAATTATAAATATTAAAATATACTTAATATTGATATCAGTCTTGACAATCCAGAAATAGATGATTATAAAACCGCTCGGTCGGAATAAATCGAATTGCAAATGCCTGCGATTTTAAGACAAGGCATGAATTCAAACCGGTTAATGGTTTTTGTAAATTGGGGTTTTAGCGATGTCGCCGATTGTGGTGGATAGAGTAAAAAAAGAACAAAAGATCGCCCGGGCCGCCTTGAAATTATTTTCAACAAAAGGATTTCGGGGGACGAATGTCGGTCGGATTGCCGAAGAAGCCGGGATCGGGAAAGGGACCCTTTACGAATACTTCCGAAGCAAGAGCGACATCTTTTTGGCGGCCGCAAGGGAATGGATCGAGCAATTTCAAAAACGGTTTGAATCCCGTCTTTCGGAAATTCAAGACCCGATACAGCAACTCCATGCCATTGCTCGAATGAACGTGGAGCTGGTCGATCCCCTGGACCCTGCCAATGCCCGGATGACGGTGGAAGTGATTCGCCAGGGAATGCTTGAAGATGGTGTTCTTCATGGTCGCCGCTACGAGATGCGCGACATGATGCTCGGCATGCAGAAAATAGTCGAACAGATCCTTTATGGCGGAATATCGAAAAAAATCTTTAAACCGGAAATCGCCCGGGATGCCTCGACTATTGCAGCCAATTTCCTGGGATATCTCGATGGCATTATGCTTCACAGCATCCTTTCTGAAAATCATTTTCAATTAAAAGAGAAGGTTGATTTGTTCATGGCAAATCTGATCCGTGAACTTGTGGTGGACCCTTGTAAAAAAAACGGGACATGCGAATGATAAAAACCGTGTTGATAAAAAGCCTCTTGCTGATCGTAATGCTCTTTTTTGTCGCCGACAAGTCGTTTTCATCGAATCGGATTTCATTTGATCCCAAAGACGGATATTCACTTTTGGATCTTTATGAAATTTCATTGAAGACTTCGGAAAGGATCAAATTGTCGGAGCAGGATTTAAACCTATCGGAACTGGACCGTGAAAAGGCGCTTTCCGTTTTGCTTCCGGCTCTTTCGACATTCGGGGATTACACCCGATACAGCGAGAAAAAGACGTATGAAGATATCATCATTCAACCGGAATCTAGCGTTGCGTACGGGATTAAGGCAGGACAGTCTTTCACTCTTAACGGAAAAGAGCTGATCGCATTGAAAATCGCCAACCAATATATTGAAAAACGAACATTGGATCTGGAAGGTGTCAAAGAAGAATACCTGTTTACCGTAGCATCTGCCTATTTTAATGTGCTCAAAGGACAAAAACGCGTGGAGATCGCCGAAGCCAACGTGAAGCGTCTTTCGACACAAAGGAATGCGGTTTCGGCAAGACTCCGGCTGGAAGAGGTCACGAAAACCGCCATGTTCCGGGCCGATGCCGAGCTTTCAAAAGCGAATGCCGATCGGGTGTTGGCTCAAAATGCTCTGACTTTGGCCAGAAGCATTGTATGCCGCGTTGCCGGAATCCCTGAAGGGTATTTTCTAAAAGAGCCGTCTATGGTTCTTAATCAGATTGAATCGCTTCAGCTTTATGAATTGAAACGGGAAGGGTTGTCTGCCAGATCGGAGTTGAAATCGCTCGATATTCAAAAAGCGGTCGCCCAAAACAGCATCCAGTTCACAAAAAGCGATTACTGGCCGAAAATATCAATCGAAGGGCAATATCTCCGTTACGATCAGTCCCCGGAATTGGTCAGTATTCCCGGGG
Source organism: Deltaproteobacteria bacterium RBG_13_49_15 (assembly GCA_001797695.1). Classification (GTDB taxonomy): domain Bacteria; phylum Desulfobacterota; class Desulfobacteria; order Desulfobacterales; family UBA2156; genus RBG-13-49-15. The sequence continues at coordinate 2,659 of MGQD01000050.1, forward strand.
ATAGTTTATCCTTAAGCGTTAAGCTTAATTTTTTACTTTATGATGGAGGGCTTCGGAATGCCCAGATTAAGGATATGCTGATCCAGAAGCGAAAAACGGATCTTGCCATTGAAGGGAAGGTCAAGGAGGTTAATATTGAAATCGAAGAGGCTTATCTGGACCTTATGACTCAGAAAAACATTCTGCAGTCGTTTAAAGACCAGTTGAAATCAGCCGAGGAAAATTATGAGGCGGTAAAACGTCAATTCGATCACGGGCTTTCCGATATCGTCGATCTCATCGATGCCAATACCCTGCTCGTTACCTCTCAGCGCCAGCTTTCGGAGGCAAATTATGATCTGCTTTTAGCCCACTTGAAATTAAAGCGGGCCAAAGGGGTTTTTCTCAAAGATGTTCTATCCGAATTGAATGAAAAAGGGAAAACCGGATAACATCATCTCAACTTTAAATCGAGGAACCAACATGAATAAAAATGACGAACTCTTTTGGGAAACGAATTCCCCAAAAAACCGGATGAAGTGGATTTGGGGAAAGCTCCCCTTGCTTTTTTTTCTGATTTTGATCTTGGTAATCGGGCTCCTGTATGTGCAAATTAAAGAAAAGAAAAATATTTTAGAGGCAAAAAAAGGATCAGAGCTCCGGCAGGATCAGGTAAAGGTGAATGTCGTGACGCTAAAAACCGTCCCGGCAACCATTCGAGATAGGATCGACTTTCCGGGCACTGTCATCCCCTATATGGAACTGAAGGTCCTGGCCGAAGTGAGAGGGAAGGTTGTTGAAAAAAAGGTTAAGGAAGGGGATATCGTTAAAAAGGGGGACCTGATCGCATCCATCGATTCAAGAGATTATGAAAATGCGCTTCTTTCGGCAAAATCAAGCCATGAGGCCGCTTTAGCGTCCCTGAATCGGATCAAAGCTCTCTACAAAGATCAACTGGCCACCCGGTCTCAGCTTGACGATTCCGAGGCAAGAACCCAAAATCTTAAGGCCGTAATGGATAACGCGGTTCTTGATTTGGAACGGTGCGCGGTGCGATCCGCCATGGGCGGGATTGTGGAGCGGATCCATTTTGAGGCGGGTCAATTCGTCAATGTCGGCGATCTTATGTCGAAAGTAATCCGGATCGACCGGGTCAAAGTCCGGATCGGGATTCCCGAATCGGATGTGGACGATGTCCGCAAGGTGAATGATTTTGAACTTAAAATCGATGCTCTGGGCGGAAAGATATTTAGAGGGAAAAAAGACGTTTTATCAAAAACAGCGGAACCCGGAACCCGTGTCTATCAGCTCTCTCTGGTGGTTGAAAACCCTTCCAATGAAATCCTTCCCGACATGTTCGCCAGAGTTCAGATCGTTAAGCGCCAGATCGCGAACGGGCTTTCGGTTCCTCTTTATGCGGTGATCAACCGGAACAATGAAAGGGTCGTTTATGTCATCAATGATGAACATGTCCATGCCAGAACGGTTCAGCTAGGGCTTATGGACGGTTGGAGGGTGGAAATCAAGTCCGGCCTCAAGACCGGAGATCAGGTGGTGGTCGTCGGACAGAGAGATGTCAACCCGGGGCAGAAGGTGAATGTGGTTCGGACGGTGAACAGCATTGAGGAGCTCGAGAAATGATCGTTTCAGATACTGCCGTAAAAAACCGAGTCAGCGTTGCTGTCTTTTCGATCATCCTGCTGATCGCCGGTGTTTATTGTTATATCAAACTTCCCCGGGAAAGCGCACCGGATATCACCATCCCCCATGTGTTTATTTCCACCGACTATAAAGGGGTTTCCTCTTCAGATATCGAGACTTCCATCACCATTCCCATTGAGAAAAAATTGAAAGGGCTGGACCGGGTTAAAAAAATACATTCCATCAGTTCTGAAGGGATTTCCATGATCAATGTGGAATTTATCCCTGGAACGGATATCGACGAGGTCCTCCAGAGGGTAAAGGATAAGGTGGATGAGGCCAAAAGAGATCTCCCGCACGATCTTGAGGATGATCCGTCGGTATTTGAGGTGAATTTTTCCGAATTGCCGATCATGATCTATTCCATTTCCGGAGATTGCGGCCTGACCTGCCTGAAAAAGATTGCCGATGACCTGGAAGAAGATATCGAATCGATACCGGGGGTTCTGGAGGCCGAGGTGACCGGAGGGCTTGAGCGGGAAATCAAGATCGAAGTGGATCCGGACAAGCTCGCATTCTACCGAATTCCCATCACCTTGTTTCAAAAGGTCGTAACCGGAGAAAACCAGAACACATCCGGTGGCGCCATCACTCTGGGTGACGGCCGGTACCAACTTCGCGTTCCAGGCGAGTTTACAGCGCCGGAGGAGATCACCGGGCTTGTTGTGAATGTCGCACAAGGGGAGCCGATCTATTTAAAGGATCTTGCTAAAGTGACGGATGGCTTTAAGGATGAGACGAGCCGCTCCCGGCTGGACGGTCGTGAAGCGGTCAGCATCACGATTAAGAAAAGAGTCGGTGAAAACATCATCGCCATCTCGGATCAGATTGACGAGTTGATTCGCGAGAGACAGGCCGGGTGGCCCAAGGGCACCCATATCACCAAGCTGATGGATCAGGCCAAGGACATTCGGCTGATGGTTTCCGATCTCGAAAACAATATCCTGTCCGGATTGGTGCTCGTGATCGGGGTGCTCTTTGTGGTTATGGGTTTTCGAAACGCGGTGCTGGTAAGCCTTGCCATCCCCTTTTCCATGCTGCTTTCTTTTATTGTTCTTTACGTTATGGGGATTACGTTGAATATGGTGGTGTTATTCTCGCTGACGCTGGCGCTCGGAATGCTTGTAGATAATGCCATCGTCATCATTGAAAACATCTATCGATATATGGAACAGGGTGTTCCTCGAATCCAGGCGACCATGCGCGCCACTTCGGAGGTAGCCTATCCGGTCATCGGATCGACATTGACGACGCTTGTCGCATTTTTTCCCTTAATCTTCTGGCCGGGGATCATGGGGGAATTCATGAAATTTCTTCCGATCACCCTTATCATTACCCTCTCCTCCAGCCTGTTTGTGGCGCTGGTGATCAACCCGGCTCTCACCGCATTCTTTATTCGGGTGAAAGGGAAACCGGTCGATACGGAAACGGGGATGACGGCCGATCAGTTGCAGGCCGCCGGTGAAAAGCCGGCTGAGATCAGGGGTTTTATCCTTAAATTTTATACCAAAATCCTGAGAAGCGCTCTCAACCATCGCATCGCGGTGATTCTGATTTCATTCTCCGGGTTGATCGTCTTGTTTATGACGTGGGTTTTATCCGTAGGGCTCGAAAAACCGGTGGAGTTTTTTCCGGATATCGATCCGAAAAGCATTTATGTCAATATCGATACGCCGGAAGGGGCGGATCTGGAGTATATCGATCGGATCGTCAGGCAGGCGGAAATCGCGATTCTTGGAAAAGAGAACATCCCTTCCGATGAT
>MGQD01000050.1:6112-14878 GCA_001797695.1 Deltaproteobacteria bacterium RBG_13_49_15
CACGCTCACGAATTATGATTCCGCCTATGCGCCGCAGCGGCACCAAAAAGCCGGAGGCCAATCCTTTACAGGCCCAGGAGATATGAATAATGTGGAACATATCTACGCTAAATCGGTGGAAATCTCAGGCCCCGGAGACGCGTTTAGCTCTAACCTCCCGACGCACGTCGCGGTTCAGTTTATCGAGCTGCAGGACCGGACCGGATCGTCTCGTCAGGATATGGAGAAGATCCGGAGTCGGATCAACATGATTCCCGGCGCTAAGATCACGGTGGCCAAGCAGGAGGAAGGACCCCCGACCGGATCACCCATTAATATTGAGATATCAGGGAAGGACTTCCAGGTTTTGGGGGAGCTGGCCAAAAAGATTCGCGCCATAGTGGATACTCTTCCCCATGTCAGCGATGTCCGGGATGATTATGTTGAAGGGATTCCGACGATTCGCGTTAAAATCGACCGGCAGAAAGCCGCTCTTTTCAACCTGAGCACGGATATCATCGGTTTCGCGTTAAAAACCGCTTATAATGGGCTAAACATCTCCACGTTTCGGGAAGGGGATGAGGATTACGATATTTCGGTTATTTTGGGGAGCCCGGACCGATCCGTTTTGGACGTCCTTTATAAATTGATGATTCCAGCACCTTCTGGCCATCTGGTTCCGCTGACCACGTTAGCGTCCATCGACAATTCGGGGAGCATCGGAGATATCAGCCGGATTAACCATGACCGGGTAGTTACGGTTAAGGCCGAGGTGGACGAGACCAAAATTCCCGGACCCGTTGCGCGTCAGCGTGTCGCGGAACTATTAAAAGCAGTTCCGTTTCCTGCAGGTTACCAGATGAAATTCACCGGTGAATTCGAGTTTCAGAAGGAAGCGGAGGAGTTTTTAAGCAAGGCTTTTGTCATGGCGGTCTTTTTAATCTTTCTGGTCCTGGTGACTCAGTTTAACTCGGTCATCCAGCCCGGCATTATCATGACATCGGTCATTCTGTCTTTGGGAGGTGCGTTTTTGGGCCTGACGGCCCTAAAAGCGCCGTTTGGCATCATCATGACCGGTGTCGGCATGATCTCTCTGGCCGGAGTTGTCGTCAACAACGCGATCATCTTAATCGACTACACCAATAAACTCAGGGATAGAGGGATGGCGTTTCAGGAGGCGGTGGTCTCGGCCGGAGCCACACGGTTGAGGCCGGTATTTCTTACAGCGATCACGACGATTCTCGGCCTTATACCCATGGTGACCGGAGTGTCATTTGATTTTCACAAAATGAGCATGTCGTATGTGAGCGAGTCGACCCAGTGGTGGCAGAATATGGCCATGGTCGTGATTTTCGGCCTTTCGATCGCCACTGCTTTGACACTGGTGGTGGTTCCGGTGCTCTACTCCATCATTGCCACCGGCAAAGAGCGGTTGTCAAACCTGATTCGGAAGATCAAGGCATTCTACTGGAAACCCTTTGAACGGCAACCTTTATGATGACGAAAGGGCGTTGGCGCAAAGCTGGCCGCAGGCGGCGCAGATATCCCGTCCTTTGCTTTTCCGGATGACCGCCGTTAAATTCTTTTCATATAGGATTTCCTGAAAGCGCCGGATGGACGCGTCATCGGGTCTTTTAAAATCAGACCCTTCGAATTCATTGAACGCGATAAGATTGACTTTGGCGCGAATGGGCCTGAGGAGTTTAACCAATCGCCGGGCGTCCTCGTCAGAGTCGTTTACTCCCTGGATCAGGATATATTCAAAGGTAATCCGTCGGGTTGGAGGCAACGGAAATCGGCGGCAGGCCTCCAGCAATTGTTCTATCGGATATTTTCGATTGATGGGCATCAGACGGCTTCGGGTTTCATTATCCGTTGCATTCAGAGATACAGCCAGATTAACCCGGGTAGATCTCCCCAGTTCATCAATCTTAGGGACCATTCCGGAAGTGGAAACGGTGACCTTCCGGTTTGAGAATTTCAAGCCGAAGTCGCTGTCGGTAAGGATATGGATGGCGTTTGTTACGTTTTTATAATTTGCCAGAGGTTCTCCCATCCCCATAAAAACGATATTGGTGAGTTTGATTTCAGGAGTCGCGTGCTTTAGAATGTCTCTTACCTGTGAGACGATTTCCCCTGCAGTCAGGTTTCGAATGAATCCGCCGCGGGCGGTCAGGCAGAACCGGCAACCCTGTGCACATCCCACCTGGCTTGAAATGCAGAGCGTGGAATGATCCCGCTCAGGGATCAGAACGCTCTCAATGAATGTTTTGTCACGGAGCCCGAAAAGATATTTTCGCGTACCATCCTTGGAAGTCAGGACTTCTTTGAGGTAAAGTCTCGAAATGGAAAAATGACTCCCCAGGCGTTCCCGGAGTTCCTTTCCCAGATCGGTCATCGCATCGAACGTATCAGCCTGATGGATGTAGATCCACTTGAATATCTGATTAGACCTGAATCGCTCGATCCCCATCTGCGTGAGGTGCTTGGAAAGCTGATCTTTTGTAAGATTGTTGATATCAGAAACGATGGAAGAACTGCTCGATTTATCTTGACATATCATATTGTTTACCATATTCTAAAAAATTTAGTTAATGGCATTTAATCGTTTATTGCACTCGAACCGGTTCCATCCGTCTTCGGCGGATCGATGATCCCAATTTATACCAGATCGGCTGCGCCATGTTCAATACTTTAAGCGAAAAGCTCAATTCAATCTTTAAAAAGCTTAAGGGCCACGGGAAGCTTTCGGAGAAAAATATTGAAGAGGGGATGAAGGAAGTCCGGATGGCCCTTCTGGAGGCGGATGTCCATTACAAGGTCGTAAAGCAGTTGATTTCCGGAATTAAAGAGCGGTCCATCGGCCGGGAGGTCATGGAAAGTTTAACACCCGGACAGCAGGTGATCAAGATTGTCAACGATGAACTGACGCAGATGATGGGCGCCAGGCACGAAGACCTGCGGCTTTCCGGCGCCGCCCCGGTTTCGATTATGCTCGTGGGGCTGCAGGGGTCAGGGAAAACGACCACGGCCGGGAAATTAGCCCTCTATTTAAGAAAAAGCGGAAGAAAGCCCTTTTTGGTGCCGGCGGATGTCTACCGACCGGCGGCCATCGACCAGCTTCAAAAGCTTGGTCATCAGATTTCCGTTCCTGTTTTTTCATCCTCTTTGGAAATGAATCCGGTCCGGATTGCTCAGGATTCGAAGATCGACGCTCTGCGCCAGGGATGCGATACTCTCATTCTGGATACCGCCGGGCGATTGCACATCGATGATGCCTTAATGGAAGAGCTTCGCCGGATTAAAGAAGCGGTCACTCCTTCCGATATCCTTCTGGTGGCGGATGCCATGACCGGACAGGATGCGGTGAATATCGCCCAGGCATTTAATGATGCGCTCGATATCGGAGGGGTCATCCTCTCGAAAATGGATGGAGACGCCAGAGGCGGGGCTGCTATTTCCATCAAGTCGATCACCGGTAAGCCGATCAAGTATATCGGGGTCGGAGAGAAGCTAAACGCCCTTGAGCCGTTCCACCCGGAAAGGATGTCCTCAAGAATCCTTGGGATGGGAGACGTCCTTACCATGATCGAGAAAGCGCAGGCGGTCATGGACGAAAAGAAAGCGGCTGAACTGGAAAAGAAGTTGAGAAAAAGCCAGTTTACCCTCGAAGATTTTCGTGATCAACTGATTCAGGTAAGAAAAATGGGATCCTTGTCGGACATTGTCAGCATGATCCCCGGCATCGGTGTCAACAAGCAATTCAAGAATCTGAATGTGGATGAAAAGGAACTGGTTAAGGTTGAGGCGATTATCAACTCCATGACGCCAAAGGAACGGCATCACTTTCAGATCATCAACGGGAATCGAAGGAAAAGAATTGCCAAAGGGAGTGGAACTAGTGTACAAGATGTCAATCAACTGTTAAAAAATTATACACAGATTTTAAAAATGATGAAAAAAATCAGCAAGGGCGGGATGCACGGCATGGGCCGTTTCATGCCGTCGTTCTAAGGGAGATCGAACTATGTCGGTAAAAATCAGATTGGCCAGGCACGGAGCAAAAAAGAGACCCTTTTACCGGATCGTTGTGGCGGACTCAGAAAGCCCGCGAGACGGACGGTTTATCGAAAACATCGGGACGTACAATCCCCTGCCTGATCCGGCTGAAGTATCAATGAAGTCGGATCGTATCCGATACTGGTTGGACAAAGGAGCCGTTCCTACCCATACCGTCAAAAACCTTTTGAAAAAAGAAGGTTTTTTTGCTAATCCTTCATGATATCGTTGCCCCCAACTCTCAACAGCCTTCAAAGGAGATGGAGCTATGAAAGAGCTGATCAAGTACATTGCTCAGGCTTTGGTAGACAATCCGGAGCAGGTGTCGGTAAACGAGGTTGAAGGAAATCAAACATCGGTACTGGAACTTAAAGTAGCTAAGGAGGACCTGGGGAAAGTCATCGGCAAACAGGGCCGAACGGCGCGAGCCATGCGGACCATTCTCAGCGCAGCATCGGCCAAAGTGAAAAAACGGACGGTTTTGGAAATTATCGAATAATTCCGTGATAAAGAGCGACCATCTGACGGTGGGGAAGATTGTCGGCGTTCACGGGATCATGGGAACCATGAAGGTTCACTCGTATGCCGAATCCCCGGCTGTTTTCCAACCCGGTGACGAGATAGAGGTCATTCATAAGAGTGGCGAGACTTCTGCTCTAAGGATCAATTGGGTTCGACCCCACGGAAAAGTTCTTTTAATGGCTATTGATGGAATTGACGAGCGAACCCAGGCGCAGAAGTGGATCGGTTCGGAGCTGCGGATTAAAAAATCTCTTCTCCCAACGCCTGAAGAAGGGACATACTATTGGTTCGACCTTATCGGGTTGATGGTGTTTACGGGTGATAATGAATATCTGGGTCGGATTGATTCCATTATCCCTACCGGAAGCAACGACGTTTACGTTGTCAAGAAAGCGGATGATGGAGACCGCCGTGAGATCCTGATCCCGGCTCTCGAGTCGGTGGTTACATCCGTTGATATTGAAAAAGGAACCATGAAGGTTTCGTTGCCGGAAGGGCTATAGGGCAACGGATCAATGAAATTTGCCGTCCTGACGATTTTTCCGGATATGTTCACCCGTTTTTGGGAATTCGGAATTATCGGAAGGGCGATTAAAGAAAAAAAGATCAGTGCTTCGGCATTAAACATCCGAGATTTCGCATCGGGAAAACACCGGACAACGGACGACAGGCCGTTTGGCGGGGGGACGGGGATGATCATGAAACCCGAACCCCTCGCGAAGGCGATCCGGTTTGCAAAAAATGCACTGCCGGGAGCGAGTGTGGTCCTGCTGTCTCCCCAGGGGCGCGTTTTCAACCAGGTGATGGCCGGTCAACTGGCGGCTTTAGAAGAACTGATTCTGGTTTGCGGCCGGTACGAAGGCGTGGATGAACGGATCAGCGAGGAGCTTGTCGACCTGGAGATCTCCATCGGAGATTATGTGTTGACAGGTGGAGAGCTGGCCGGAATGGTGGTGATCGATGCGGTAACACGGCTGATTCCTGGAACGCTGGGATGTGCCGAGAGCGCTCAAAACGATTCGTTTGCCGACGGACTTCTGGAGTATCCCCAGTTTACGCGACCAAGGAATTTTGAGGGGGCAGAGGTTCCGGAAGTTCTATTGTCCGGAAATCATCAAGAGATTGAGAAATGGCGGCGTGAGTCTGCTTTAATCCGAACGCTGTTAAAACGGAAGGATTTGCTGGAAACCAGAAGACTGAAAAAAGGAGAAGCGGACATCCTCAGAAAATGGTTGCGGGATATTGAGACGATTCTTGAAAACCAATCTGCACGTAGTGCTGCCGGCCCATTATCCGGTGATCAATAAAAAGGGCGATATCATCGTCTCAGACATCGATTGTTGGAAAATAGAACTTAAAAGAATCAGTTACAAAATATAAAAGGATAAGGAAAATGGAAATTATCAAGCAACTCGAAAACGAAAATTTGAGACTCGATCATCCTGATTTTTCTCCTGGAGATACGGTCAAGGTTCACGTAAAGATTCGGGAAGGTGAAAAAGAGCGTATTCAGGCATTTCAAGGCGTCGTCATCAGCAAACGAAAAGGTCCCATGAATGCCACTGCCACATTTACCGTTCGAAAGGTTTCCTACGGTGTCGGCGTGGAGCGGATTTTCCCGCTTCATTCACCGACCATCGACCGGATCGAGCTGATCTCAAAAGGGCAGGTGCGCCGGGCAAAGATTTATTATCTGCGCAAACTGAGGGGGAAAGCGGCCAGGATTAAGGAACGGACCGTGGTTTAATCGGTTCCTCCGATTTCCCAAAAGGGATCAAAACGATTCATATCCATGGTGCATGATCAGTGGTTATTTGAAAAAAGAGCTTATGTTGAAGGATTTGTCAGACCTGCCGGAGTCGATGAAGCCGGGAGAGGTCCGCTTGCCGGACCGGTTGTTTCCGCAGCGGTAATCCTGCTGCCCGGCTTTCCCGTAATATCGGTTGCGGATTCAAAGCAACTGACGCCGGCAAAAAGAAAGCGCCTGTACGATCAAATTTACGACCATGCGCTTTCCATCGGTATCGGGATCGTTGATCCCGTCGAAATCGATCGAATCAATATCCTCAGGGCATCCCTTCTTTCCATGGCCATATCCGTTGAAAACCTTTTACCGCAACCGGATTGTCTTTTGGTCGATGGACCCCACCCCATCCCATTCGATTTGCCGCAGAAACCGATTCCAAAAGGAGATGCCTTAAGCATCTCCATCGGCGCGGCTTCCATTATAGCCAAAGTCACCCGGGATAAACTAATGGACCGATATCACAGCGACTACCCGCAATTCGATTTTATCCATCATAAAGGGTATCCTACAACTGCTCACAAGGCAGCGATTCAACGGTTCGGCTGCACTCCCATTCATCGAAAAAGCTTCAGGGGCGTCAGAGAATACATTTAGCCCTTTTTATAAAAAATCGATGATATAAAAATCCATTGCGCGTTGATGGGGATATCAACCCGCTTTTCCCATTTGGTTGCATTATGCGTTCAATTGATCCATAATGATATGGAAAAAAACCTTTAAGAAGGATCCGAGGATAATTATCGATGCCCAGTGAGCGGCAGGCATTCGGGAAAAAGAGCGAAGCGGCGGCGATGGATTTTCTCAGGCGGCACGGTTACGCGATCATCGAATGCAATTACAGGAACACACTTGGGGAGATCGATATCATCGCAAGGGATCGGGACGTTATCGTGTTTGTGGAGGTCAAAGCCAAGAAAAGGAAAGGATCGATTCACCCGAAATACTCCATAACACTGAAAAAACAAAAAAAACTTTCCGCAGTGGCGCTCTGCTATCTGAAAGCGAAACGACATACCCGTTCCAGCGCCCGCTTCGATGTCGTGACCGTTTTGTCCGCACAGGATAATCCGGAGATCGAACTGATCCGAAATGCCTTTGAACTCGCCTATCCATAGCCCCGCCGACGACATCAATAAAACGGGAACGCTTTACGTGGTAGCGACCCCTATCGGGAACCGGGAAGACATTACCATGCGGGCCATCCGGGTGTTGAAGGATGCGGACTGGATCGCCGCGGAAGATACGAGACATACTCGGCGGTTTTTATCCGGATTCGGCATTTCCGGCCGGTATTTGGCATATCACGAATATAATGAACGAAAACAAACCCCTGTTCTGATCGATAAAATGAAGGCTGGGGAATCGGTCGCCCTGGTTTCCAAAGCAGGAACCCCTTCGGTTTCGGATCCCGGATTTCGACTCATCAAAGCGGCTGTTGAAAGCAGAATCGATGTTGTCCCTATTCCGGGGGTATCCGCTCCCCTCGCCGCTCTTTCCGCCTCCGGCCTTCCGAGCGATTCCTTTGTATTCGTTGGGTTTTTGCCGAAAAAAAAGGGTGAGAAAAACAAGCGTTTGCATGAAGTATCCGGCGAAAAACGGACCCTGATTTTTTTTGAATCTCCAAACCGGATTATATCCTTTCTGGAGGAGATTCAAACCATTATGGGGGATCGAAACAGCGTTCTTTGTCGTGAGTTGACCAAACTTCACGAGGAAATTTTAAGAGGACCGGTCTCTCAGGTGGCTCAAGCATTGAAAGATCGACCCGAGATTAAGGGAGAGTGCACCCTGCTGATTGAAGGTTGCGGAGAAAAGGAGGAGATCCGACAAGAAGACCTTCAGCGTGAAATCGAAGAAGAGATGAAAAAGACCGACCTTGGCATTTCCGATATTGCCAGAACGATTGCGAGAAGATGCGGCCTTTCCAAGCGGGTCGTTTATGAGATCGCAGTAAGGATAAAAAATGAAAGAAAATGATCCGATTTATCCGGCGATATTGCCGGTTCCTGAAGCGGATCGGAAATTGAAAGGAAAAGATAAGGTTCAATCCCTTAAGCGTCACGCGGAAACGGCCCTTAAGTGGTCTGCGCGCATGAGCGGCGTTTGCCTCAAGACCTTGGAAAAAAGTGATTCCGGAGCCCCGCTCCCTTCCGGGGGGATGCACTGGTCTCTTTCCCACAAAGACAAGTATGTCTGCGCGGTTGTTTCATGCGACCGGATCGGAATCGATCTGGAAGAAATTCGGCCCCTAAATGAGGCCATTTTTCTTCGAATTGCCGATGCAATCGAATGGGGCCTCGACACCAGCGACAGATTGAGGACCTTTTTCAGATACTGGACTTCAAAGGAAGCGGTATTGAAGGCCGAAGGGGTCGGATTGGCCGGTCTGTCAAGGTGCC
>MGQD01000050.1:15826-16521 GCA_001797695.1 Deltaproteobacteria bacterium RBG_13_49_15
TCCTCGATTCGGGTAAACGGCCTCACGATGAGTTTTTTAAAACCTGGCGCTTCACAATAAAAATGCTCCATCATTTGAGCGTAAATATATTGCCCGATTTCTTTTTTATGGTACTGGACGACATTTGTCATCTGTTCATCATCAAGATAAGCTCCAAACTTATCAATTGCCTGCTCGGCTAATTTAAAAAGAGGATTCGCCCAAACATCATAATCGACTTCAGGAAAGTTCATTAGTTCATTAACGATTATTTTATCAAGGCTATCTGGGATGATCCTTCCCTTGCCGATTACAATATCGATGCTGTTTTCCTGTTCGCGCAATTTTTTTACAAGAATTTCTTCCGATACCGGCTGAAAATTTAAGTTTTTCACATCCAGATCAAAATCGTGAAAGCCGGATCGTATGTCTTCGCTTTGCTGGATAATAATCCGGGGTATTTCGATAATGCGAGCGACAACATCACGAACCATTGATTTATAGGCATCTTCAACCTCTTTAATCATTTGATCGGCAAACAGAACTTGCTGGGGAGAACTGAAAATTTTCTGCTTGATCTTCTCTACGGCAATTTTTTTTATTTCTGATCGAGTCAAGTCATTGATGCTGGATACTTTTGTATTTAACTCAGGAAGGGTTGAGAGAATGGTCTTTTGCAGTTCCAGACTGATTTGCGCTTTCTGTTTTTCTTCAGA
>MGQD01000050.1:17119-17651 GCA_001797695.1 Deltaproteobacteria bacterium RBG_13_49_15
TAAGATTTGGGGCAAGCACAAAGAAATTTTTAATACCCTTTGCCAGATACAGATATGTAATAAAGGCGCCCATGAGGCGCGTTTTGCCGACACCGGTAGCAAGAGCAAAACAGAAAGAAGGGAAATCCCGCTCAAAATCAGCGCAGGTAGGATAAGAGCTTTTTACCTTTTCAAGTTCAGCGGTTAAATCAACATTCTTTTTGAGCGTTAGCTTATCTGTCAGCTCTGCCAGTATATTTAAACTCTTTTCCTGCGGAGGACGAAGGCTCAGACGATTTTTGATAGAGGTTGCTATCCGATTCATTTATCATCCTCCTTGCCAAACAGACCTCTTTGTTTTTTTGAGTTGGGCTTTTCAGGTTTTTTCTTTGCTTCTTTCGGCCCGGCAGGCACAAAATCAGGGGCATCCTCATCAACGGGCATGTTGATGATATTCAGACTGTAATCCTCACGTCCGAACTCGCAACGGCCCAGAAGCATATTGGGGATTTTTCTGATGGTTATGTTTGTATGCTTTGTATCGCAGGCTTTG
>MGQD01000051.1:0-117 GCA_001797695.1 Deltaproteobacteria bacterium RBG_13_49_15
GGCGGGAGCTAAAGAGGCCTGGGGCTTTTGGAACCGGAACTACCGGCAAGCAAAGCGCTGGCCCTGCATCCGGGGGAAGGACCCTGCTGATATGCACCTGGCTGGAGTATCTATCCG
>MGQD01000051.1:311-447 GCA_001797695.1 Deltaproteobacteria bacterium RBG_13_49_15
GCTGTGGTTGATTCGGACAAATGAAATCATGGCGGAACGCAAAAAGACACAGAAGCAGCGCGCGGATTGAGCATTGCTTTTCCCGGCCATCTCCGTGTAATTCTTGTGACAATTCCCTCTGAATCGACGCGCTATT
>MGQD01000051.1:455-585 GCA_001797695.1 Deltaproteobacteria bacterium RBG_13_49_15
TTTTCAACGATCTCTATCTAAGGCAGTAATTATCTCCGTTTCGCCTCTACAGCAAAACACGGCGTTTAACGCGCTACGACAAGCCGTGGAGCGCGCTACAGAAAAAAACTCGGCCGGGGGTATAAGAGGG
>MGQD01000051.1:668-1706 GCA_001797695.1 Deltaproteobacteria bacterium RBG_13_49_15
GATTCAGGTTTGATTTAGTAGGCTTCTTTAGCTCTTTGACATTCCAATCTGTGGTGAGATAACAGCCATCCCGAAGTCGGTTGTAATTCACGGAAGACTTAAGGTCCGGGATACCGGAGAATGCAACGCGGAGTCTATTTCGGATTCACAGACAGCCATATGTTGAGGAACTCATCGACATGGTCTTTTACTTTACTTCTTATAATGTCCAAATCGTCAGTTTCCCCAAGGCCAGAAGAAGACCATGTCGAGGCGACGATAGGCTCATCGTTTCGCTCAAGATAGGCATCTTGAAATAATATCAGATTAATATGGAAAATATATACTTTACTAGAAAGTTTAAGAATATGTGCTCTTAAATAAAAGAAAGGCCTTCCAGGTGCCTTTTTTCTTTCTTCACTGGTCAACACATTCAGTCCTGCCATTCGGAGTTTAAGTTCAACGTCAGTCTGTATCTGGTTTTCGGTTAGACCGTCTTTTTCGATTTCAGGGTTTATTTTCTCGACTACCACCAAAAGCCCTTTGATTCCTCGGAGGGCTTTATCAGCCCCCCAAACCATTCCTGGCATAACCATCAACAACACGACAATAACGGTAATAATACTGCTTGCTTTATTCATGGTGCACCCTGTTCCTATTCTGGAAATAGCCTGATGACTTGAGAAAATTGCGGTATAGGTCGGGAACCGGATGACGGTTCCTTTTCGGCTGGAATGGAGCTTTGATATCATCGGCGGCTCCTTTTATATAAACCCTTTTGAAAATAACTGGATATCCATCTCCCTGTCAAGACGGAATTCTGCTGGAAGCGCTACTGGGAATGGCCTTTCTCTGGCTTACTGCGGAATCCTGGAAAAATTATCTCTTTAGGGGTAAAATTCGGCTTGTATAGGGGGGATAGTGGGGGGGACAAACAAAAAGGGGTTGCGGCTTGATACCGTACCCCCTTGATTTTGTTGGTAGCGGGGGCTGGATTTGAACCAACGACCTTCGGGTTATGAGCCCGACGAGCTACCAGACTGCTCCACCCCGCAGCAA
>MGQD01000051.1:1926-7616 GCA_001797695.1 Deltaproteobacteria bacterium RBG_13_49_15
ATTCATCAACTCTTCTTTGGAAACCGTTGCGGTCCCGACCTTCCCCACCACGATTCCAGCCGCGGTATTGGCCAGGCGCATCGCTTCCTCAAGGGATGCTCCGGAAGCCAATCCCAGGCCGAGAACGGCAAGGACGGTATCGCCGGCTCCGGATACATCGTAGACCTGTCTAGCCTCCGCTTGAATTTTAAGAGGTTTTTTTCCTCTCTCGAATAAAATCATTCCGTCTTTTCCAAGGGTGATGAGGAGACGGCCGATATCCACACTCTCAAGAATCTTATTTCCGGCTTCGCGGAGAGTCGCTTCATCCGTAATCTCCAGGCCGGCGGCGATTCCGGTCTCCTTTTTATTCGGCGTGAGCAATGATACGCCGGCATATTTAGAAAAATTGAACCCCTTCGGATCGGCGATGGTGGTCTTGCCGTGCGATGTTGCGGTTTGGATCGTATAAGAAAGGAGAGAGTTGGAGACCAGCCCTTTGCCGTAATCCGATATCAGAACCAGATCGGCTTTTGGAATCGCTTTGTTCAAAAAGTTGATAAGCCGCTTGTGGGTTTGCTTCGAGATTTCGGTTCTGGATTCCCGATCGATTCTCAAGACATGCTGGTTGGTGGCAATCACCCGGGTTTTCCGGGTCGTCGGCCTTTCCGGGTCCTGGATGATCCCGTCCGTGGCCACACCGAGTGTCGCAAATCTATCTAACAATCGCTTTCCGTTCCGGCCGGTGCCGATGACGCCGGCGGCCAATACCGTCCCTCCCAGGGAGACGATATTGTTGATAACGTTTCCGGAACCGCCCAGCGTATGGCTTTCGCTTTTGACTAGAACGATGGGGACAGGCGCTTCCGGGGAGATCCGGTTGACATCTCCCCAGATGTATTCGTCGATCATCAAATCCCCGACCACGAGGATATGGCAGGAGTCAAACGCACTGACATCAACAGGTGCCGGCTTTTGCTTTTTCAATTTTCCTCCGGATGGATCCTGATCAGAAGGTTTCTTTTATCATACGGGATAGAAACGCAGGGGGGCGGATCAAACGCCCTTCCGGATTAACGCATGCATGCCTCGTATAACCGGTCGCGCAGATGATATCTCCTTCCAGCCTGCGGATGGAGTAATCGAATTTGACCCCTCCTTTGACATTGGAATCGAGCCTGGTTTCCACAACCAGTTCGTCGTCATAACGAACCGGAAAAACGTATTTCACAAAGGCTTCCGAAACCGGGAGAAAAACTCCCTTCCCTTCGATCGATTTATAGGTCAATCCCATGGAGCGGAAGAGTTCGGTTCGCCCGATTTCAAACCAACGCATATAGTTTCCATAGTAGGCATATCCCATATTGTCGGTATCCCCGTAGATGACCCGGAAGAGGGTCCGGTGAGGCTCGTTCATTTTACATCGCTTCCTTCTTCATCAAGAGTCGGCTCCGGTGACGGTTCGAATCATCCTTTTGACATCATCATAGGTTTCAGCCACCGGAAAATTCGTAAATTCCTTTTTAACGTTTTCCGGCGGGCGGAACAAGAATGCGATATCGGCTTCTTTTAGCATGGAAATATCATTATATGAATCGCCGATTCCGATCACCTTATAATTCAGGTTCTTAAGCGAAATCACCGTCATCCGTTTTCCATCGGGTTGCCTGAGCTTGTAGTCCTTGATCATGCCGCCTGAGTTTAGGATAAGGGAATTGCAAAACAGGGTAGGCCACCCCATTTTTTCGAGCAGGGGGCCTGCGAATTCAACATACGTGTCGGAAACAATAATAGTGGGATGTCTGGATCTGAGCCAATTCAGCAAATCAAGCGCCCCTTCAAGAGGGTTCATGGAAGCGATCACCTTCTGGATATCGGATAGTCTGAGGCCGTTTTTATGAAGAATGGCCAGACGGTGTTTCATCAGAACATCGTAATCCGGTACATCCCGGGTCGTGAGCCTTAGCTCGGGGATTTGGGTTTTTTCAGCCACGTTGATCCATATTTCAGGAGTGAAAATGCCTTCCATGTCGGAACAGATCATATACAGCGGATTCTGCTTTTTCATATTTGTTCAGCCTTCTTAAATCTATATGATTATAGATGTTCCATCGGGTCTTATCCGTTTTTTCAATCAGTCCTGCCCGGCTTCATCTTCGATGCGGATGAGGACTGGGGTATCGCTCACCACATCCAAAGAAGATATTTCCGAAAGCGCCTTGATGACATATTCTTCCCTGGCAAGATGTGACAGCATCACAACCGGGACCGAACCGTTTGTCTTTCGTCCTTTCTGGTGGACGGATTTAATACTGATTCCATAATTTCCCAAGACACCCGATATTTTGGATAAGACGCCGGGCTGGTCCAGGGCGGCGAATCTGAAGTAGTAGTGCGTGTCGATCTCTTTGATCGGGACAATCGGAATTTTCCGGATCCGTCCAGGCTGATACGAGAGCATGGGGATTCTTCCCCGGGACGCTCCGGATATCCGGTTTCGGGCGAGATCCACGACATCGCTGATGACGGCCGAGGCGGTCGGCATCATGCCGGCCCCATAGCCATAGAGCATCATGTCCCCCACCGCATCTCCGGTGATGGTGAGCGCATTTACCGATCCGTTGACGCTGGAAAGAAGGTTTTCAAAAGGGATCATGGTGGGGTGAATCCTTGCTTCCACGGCGTTTCCCAGGCTCTTACTGATCGCCAGAAGTTTGACCGTATATCCGAATTGCCGGGCAAAATCGATGTCCATGGGGGTAATGCGGGAAATCCCTTCAACGTAGATATCCGGCAAATTGATCTCCATACCGTAGGCAAGGGCGGACAGAATGGCGAGCTTGTGGGCTGTGTCGTGTCCCTCCACGTCGAGCGTCGGATCGGCTTCTGCAAAACCCTTGGCTTGGGCTTCCGCCAGTGCGGCTTCGAAGACGCTCCCGTCGTTGGTGATTTTGGAAAGGATGTAATTGCAGGTGCCGTTTAGGATGCCGATCATGGATTGAATCCGGTTTCCCACCAAAGATTCCCGTATGGTTTTAATAACCGGCATGCACCCACACACGCTCGCTTCAAAAGCCAGGTCCACTCCGTTTTGCGCAGCGGCCTTAAAGAGCGCATTCCCGTGATTTGCCAGAAGCGCCTTGTTTGCCGTCACTACCGGTTTCTTGTGTTCAATGGCTTTTAAGATGAGATCCTTGGCAACCCCTTCGCCTCCGATCATCTCAATGACGATATCGATCTCCGGGTCGCAAACCACTTGAAATGCGTTTTTCGTAAGCATCCCGTTTTCAAACCGGATCCCCCGGTCTTTTTCCAGATCGATGTCCGCCACGGTTTTAAGACGGATGACGGCGCCCACCCGGTCGCTGATGAGCGGCTCCTTTTCCATCAGGATCCTGGCGACCCCTGTTCCCACCGTACCGCAACCGAGAAGTCCGACATGGATGATGTTCATTTAAAACCTCTTATAGGATTTTTTTGATTCCTCTGACCGCCTGGTTGATGCGCATGTTGTTTTCAATCAATGCAAAGCGGACGTACTCGTCCCCATATTCACCGAATCCGAGGCCGGGCGAAACAGCCACATGGGCATGATGAATCATGAACTTGGCGAACTCCACCGATCCCAACTTAACGTATTTGTCCGGAATCTTGCCCCATACATAGACTCCGATGGTGACGATGGTTTCAGTGTCGGGGTTGACGTCCACGTCAAACCGGCGTTTGTACCAGTTTGATATGGCGCCTCTTAATTTGGTGATCCCCATGGATGCGGAATACCGGTGATTGTGGGATTTTTGAGCCGCTTCAATGAGTTTTGCGACGATATGGGGAGGGGTCCCCAAATCCGGGTTTCCCATACCCATATCGATGATATCTTTACCCTGATGCCTTGCCTCCATCTTGATCTGGTTGACGGTGGCAAAGACATATGGCGGAAGCCGATCCAGTCGTGCAAATCGGGTCATGATCTTGTCCTTATTCCCGTTAAGGCATTTTCTTCATTTCCGGCGACTTGTCCGCCTCCTGTAAAAACGCATCCTCATAGGCAGAGGCCATCACGTCCGATACTTCACCGGATAAAATTTATTTAATTACGACAGTGTGTTTCCATTGTCAAAAAAATTGTTTTGACTTTTAATCGGATTGGGATTAGCGTTTTAAGATACGAACGACCACCGAATCAGGTTTACGACCCTTCCCGGAGACCGCAATGATAAAACCATTGACCTATGCAGATGCAGGTGTTGACATTAACAAAGCCGACCGGTTTGTGGATCGGATCAAGGAAATCGCAAAGCCCACCTTCGGCTCCAGCGTGATCGGCGGCATCGGCGGGTTTGGGGGTCTTTTTTCATTAAAGCTTCAGGACATATCGAATCCGGTTCTGGTCAGTTCCACGGATGGGGTGGGGACCAAACTTAAAATTGCCTTTATGACGGACAAACACGATACTATTGGGATCGATCTGGTGGCCATGTGCGTTAACGATGTGGTGGTTCAGGGGGCAAAGCCTCTGTTTTTTTTGGATTATCTGGCAATGGGCGCCCTGAAGACAGATACGGCCGTACAGATCGTCAAGGGGATAGTCGACGGATGCACGGAAGCCGGCTGCGCTCTGATCGGCGGGGAAACAGCGGAAATGCCGGGTTTTTATCAGCGCAATGAATATGATCTTGCCGGGTTTGCCGTGGGTATTGTGGACAACCGGAAAATCATCGACGGAAGTGAAATCAAAGTCGGAGACCGCCTGGTCGGAATCGCATCCAGCGGACTTCACAGCAACGGTTTTTCTCTCGTTCGAAAAATCTGTTTCGACCTGTTGAGACTCAACGTAAACGATACGGTGCCTGAACTCGGTTCGACTCTCGGCGATATTCTGTTAACACCCACGAAAATTTACGTCAAAAGTGTTCTCAGGCTGGCAAAGGACAATCCGATTCATGGGCTGGCGCACATCACCGGCGGCGGCATTACGGGAAACATCGTACGGATCATTCCTGAATCGTGCGGGATTATCATAAACAAAGGAAGCTGGAAAATACCACCGGTATTTGAATTTTTAAAAGAATCGGGTAATGTTTCGGATGAGGAAATGATGCGGACCTTCAACAACGGCATCGGCATGGTGGCAATCTTGCCGGAGGAAAATGTCCGGGATGCCATCGAGCGGTTGAATGCCATGAATGAAAACGGATTTGTCATCGGAGAGATCGTTAAAAGAGATGACTCCAACAGCCGGGTTCAATGGGTATAGACAATATGGATGATAACAGAGAACAAGGCGTTCGGTTTTACAACAAAATATCAAAACCGTTTGTAAGATTTCTGAAATGGCTCGAAAAAGGTCAGCTTAAACAAGGTTTTTGTCAGGGATGAGGATCCAAGGGAAGCGGCGCCGGTACGGTGCGACGGCGATCGGATACCCCCCGCTGACCGGCCTTTTCCGGCGATTGAAATGATGGTATACGCACTTTTTGTCCTATCTTTTTTGTTATGCCTTGTTCTGACTCCCATTGCCCGGCATGTTGCCGTTCGGAATGGGTTATTGGCCCACCCTTCCAAGGAACGCTGGCATAAAAAGCCGACCGCGCTATTCGGCGGTGTGGCCATCTATGCGGCTATCGCTGTTCCGCTTTTTTACCTTTCCGATTTTTCCACTGTTTTTTCGCATCTGGATCGATCGTCATTTCAAAAATTGCTCCCGCAGC
>MGQD01000051.1:7632-12306 GCA_001797695.1 Deltaproteobacteria bacterium RBG_13_49_15
GATCGGGATGACGGCTCTTTTTTTACTGGGGCTTGCGGATGATTTTTTCCGCATCAAGCCCCATACCAAATTGATCGGTCAGTTCATGACAGCTTCGTTCATCGCATTTTTAGGTTTTCGATTGCACTGGTTTACCTCCATGACATTGGATACCATGGTAACAATCGTCTGGATCGTGGGGATTACCAACGCCTTTAATCTTTTGGACAATATGGATGGATTGTGTGCCGGAGTGGGTCTGGTAGCAACCGTGTCGCTGGCCTTTCTGTTTTATCAGAAATCGCCCCATTTCACGCAGATGACCCTCATCTTCGCCGGCGCTCTTGCCGCATTTTTAATTTACAATTTCAATCCGGCATCCATTTTCATGGGAGACAGCGGAAGCCTGATGATCGGCTTTGCTCTTTCCATGCTCACACTCCTTGCCGCCGGGGCAGTAAACGGGAATCCGATCTCCCTTTATGCGGTCCCAGTCATGATCCTCATGGTCCCCATTTTGGACACCACTCTGGTAACGATGATCCGCATTCTGAGCGGACGCAAAGCGTCGATCGGAGGGAGAGACCACACATCACACCGGCTGGTGTTGATGGGGCTTTCCGAACGGGGGGCGGTTCTGTTTCTATATGGAATAGGAGCGGTTTCAGGGGTGTCGGCGATATTTGTTTTCAGAAGCGACACCCTGACCTCACCGGCGGTGATCATTCCGGTCGCCCTCTCAATCCTGCTGATGGGAATTTATTTGGCCCAACTCAGGGTTTATCCGGAGAAGGAATTCTCTCTGCTTCGGGACCGACCTTTTACGCCCATCCTTGTTGAACTCACCTACAAGCGCCAGATCATGCTGGTGGCCATGGACTTCGGGATCATCGCTTTTTCCTATTATCTTTCCTACCGTCTCCGGTTTGATGCCGATGCCTTTCCGGTTTATTTTAAAGTCTTTTTAAGATCTCTCCCCGCGGTTATCGCCTGCAAGTTTTTATCCTTTTTCACCCTGGGCATCTACCGGGGGATCTGGCGTTACATGAGCTCAAGAGATGTTCTGGTTTATCTCAGGGCATCGGGAATGGCCACCCTTCTATCCATTGCCGTGGTCACGTTCATCTATCGGTTCGAGGACTTTTCAAAAGGGATTTTCGTGATCGATTGGTTTCTGATGACCGGATTGCTCCTGGGGACCCGCGGATCCTTCCGTTTTATCAGAGACACGATGAAACGGAAGACCCTCTCCGGTGATTTGATCCTGATTTATGGCGCAGGGCGGGGGGGAGAGATCCTGTTGCGGGAAATTTTAAACAACCAAAAACTAAAGATTAAGCCGATCGGTTTTATCGACGACGATCCGCTAAAACTCGGGAAGAAATTGCAGGGATACCCCATCCTGGGCTCTTTCGGGGATCTGGAAAAGGTTATTCAAAAATATCCGGTAAACGGGTTGCTGGTCTCGTTTACCAACTCGGAAGCGACCCGAATCGAGGAAGTGAAGCGTTTCTGCAAATCACAGGGGCTTTTTTTAAGGCGTTTTTCCGTCTGCGTCGATGATGTGGATCTCGGCATTTGATTCCTGAATCGTTCATGGAAATGGAAGAGAAGCCGGTTTAGTAAGGAGATCAGTGATTGTTTTAGGGATTGAGACGTCCTGCGATGAGACGGCTGTGGCGGTGGTGAAGGATGGATCAACCATTTTATCTTCGGTGGTGGCATCCCAGGTTGCCGTTCACCACCCTTTTGGGGGGGTAGTCCCGGAGCTCGCCTCAAGAAAGCATATCGAAACCATCGGCGGCGTGATGAACGAGGCTGTTCATAAAGCCGGGCTCGGGTTGACGGATATCGAAGGGGTGGCCGTAACCCGGGGACCCGGTTTGGTCGGTTCGCTTCTGGTGGGATTTTCTTTTGCAAAATCGATCGCGTATGTCCTCAATGTCCCATGGGTGGGAGTCGACCATTTGGAGGGGCATATCCACAGCGCCTTTCTTTCAGAAAACCCTCCCTCTTTTCCGTTTGTCGTCCTTCTCGCTTCCGGAGGGCATACCGGCATTTATCACGTTACGGCCCGCCTGCAATACGAAATCATGGGAAGAACACGGGACGACGCCGCCGGAGAAGCTTTCGACAAGGTGGCTAAGATGCTGAAGCTTGGATATCCGGGCGGCCCGGCGATCGATCAATTGTCTGAAAACGGGGATCCGAAACGAATTCCTTTCCCGAAAGCGTTTATGGACGAATCCCGGTTTGATTTCAGCTTCAGCGGTATTAAAACAGCGGTCAACCGGTATATCCGGACCCATCCGGGATATGCGGAAGAGACGGCCAATATTGCTGCCGGATTTCAGGAGTCTGTGGTGGAAGTGTTGACAA
The DNA here is from genome assembly GCA_001797695.1 of Deltaproteobacteria bacterium RBG_13_49_15. Lineage (GTDB taxonomy): Bacteria > Desulfobacterota > Desulfobacteria > Desulfobacterales > UBA2156 > RBG-13-49-15. The sequence continues at coordinate 9,991 of MGQD01000051.1, forward strand.
CCAAATTGATCCAGGCGGCAACGGCGAAAGAATGCCGTCATCTTGCTCTGGTCGGAGGTGTGGCCGGAAACCGCCGGTTGCGTGAAGCGGTAGAGGCAGAAGCAAAAAAAAATAAAATGACTGTCTGCATCCCGCCTTTGGATCTGTGCGGAGACAACGCGGCGATGATCGCTTATGTAGGGTACCATCGCCTGCAGCGGGGGGAAGCATCCCGATTAACCGACGATGTCTATTCAAGAAGCAGCAGTCCCCACCCCGTTTTCCAGAAAACCGGCTTTCAGGTTTAATATTTTTCGAACCGATGAAATTCCTTTCTGTCGAATTTCCGCCGAACGCCCTAACCGTGTGAGGAATCCTTCGAAGGCTCGTTCGATTTTACCGCTCCGGTGGCAGATCAAGGCGATATCGATTTCCGCATCAATCAACCGGTCCACGATCAGATCCAAATCAAAGTGTTTTTCGATGGCTCCCATATCCAAATCATCTGTTAAAACGATCCCCTTATATTTCATTTTACTCTGAAGAAGATCATATGCGATGGCGACGGAAAGACTTGCCGGCCAATCGGGGTCTGCCTTCCGGTAGAGCAGGTGGGAAAGCATAACACCGGCAACGCTATGGGATACGGCGGTTCTGAAAGGAAAAAGATCGGTTTGATCCATCTCTTCCGGTTCCATATTGAGGCTTGAAATTTCTTTGTGGGGGTCTGCCACGGCACGGCCGATCCCCGGGAAATGCTTGGCAACCGCCATGATCCGGTTTTTTTGGAAGTGATCGATGATTAGGGCGCCCATTTTCGATACCCGTTGCGGGTCGCTTCCGAAAGAGCGTTTGGTCATAAGACCGGTCATGCCGACGGGGATTACATCCAGGACCGGAGCCATATTCATATTAAGGCCGACATCTTTGAGTTCGGAAGCTGTTATTTCTGCGAAACGGATCGCATCCATTTCGTTCTTCATGGCACAGTTTCCGGGAAAAATCGAAAATGGCGCTTTTAGCCTGGCAACCTCTCCTCCCTCCTGATCGACGGCAATAAAGAGCGGGGGTTGCCGGCAGGACTTAGCGAAGTGTTGAGCGTCTGCGCACAACTCTTTTATCTGTTCGGGGCTCCTTATATTTTTCGAAAACAGGATGATTCCTCCCACATGAACGGTCTGAATCAGATACCTTAAATCAGCGTCAAGGCCTGTCCCGTCAAAGCCGACCATGAGCCGCTGACCGGCTAGTATTTCATCCGATAAGGTCCATGAATTCATCAACTTTTCTTTCTCATTTGGTATTTTTTAACGGCGAGCTTATGAGTGCCAAAGTCTTCTGAAAACTCATGGGTGCCGTCATTTTTTGAAACAAAATAGAGGAATCCTGTTTTAGCTGGAAACAGCGCCGCTTCTATGGATCTGGCGCCGGGATTGGCAATGGGGCCCGGCGGAAGCCCATGGATCTGATAGGTGTTGTAAGGGGTTGGTTCGGAAAGGTGTCTTTTTTTAATGTTTCCGTCGAAGCCCCAAATTCCATAAATGACCGTGGGATCGCTTTCGAGCTTCATCCGTTTTTTAAGGCGATTATGAAAAACCGATGCAATGATTGGCCTCTCAGAATCGATGGAGGTTTCTTTCTCGATAATCGAAGCCAGCGTGATGATCTGATGGATCGAAAATCCCAACCGGTCGGCTTCCTTACTCCATGCTGGTTTGAGTACCGACTGAAGCCGGTTCGTCATGGTGGTAATGATTTTCCGGGTGGGAGTCATTTTGGAAAAGTGATAGGTATCCGGAAAAAGATATCCCTCCAGAGAACTTGCATCAATCCCGTTTTCGCTGGCAAATTCGGAGTCCATAATCGCTTCCATGAATTCAAATATGGAAGCCAGACCGGCTTTCGATAAAACCTCGGCAACCTGTTTGGCGTTAAATCCTTCCGGAATCGTTATCCGATGCATAACCACCTTGCCGGAAATCATGACATCGATGAGCTGTTCGGGAGACATGGTGGGAAAGAAGGAATATTCGCCCGCTTTGATACGTTTGGCATAACCGTTCATTCGGGCATAAAGAGTGAATTTGAAACGGCTCGAAATAATCCCTTCTTTGTAAAGCCGTTGGACCAACCCGCTAAAAGGCTCTCCCGGGTGAATGATGATCGTTTTGGGTTCGATTTCTTCTCCGGCAGGGCTTTTAGCGTAAAGTAGGATATCCAGCAAGAGAACACTCGCAGACATCAGGATGAAGAAAATACCGATAATGATGAGCGTCGTTTGTTTTTTCAATGTCCTGAAACGGTTTGCGTTTTTGATCATCAGATTCGTTTATGCAA
>MGQD01000051.1:12506-13523 GCA_001797695.1 Deltaproteobacteria bacterium RBG_13_49_15
ATTTGCAAGGATCTGCTTTTGATATGATTCTTTAAAGTCATTCATTTCATAAGCGGCCATCAAAAGCCCGATCAGCGTTCCGAGATGGTGATTGCTGGTGCTCCCTGGAAACGACCGGCGCAGGATCGCTTCCCAAAGTTTGTAGCGTGGATCTTCGAGCGTGTAATCGGACGCGATAATCCCTCGCTGCGTTCCGAAATAGGTTTTATGGGTTGAACCGGTGACAAGGTCCGCACCCTCCTTAAACGGCTCCTGGAACAACGGCCCCACCAGGCCCAGGACATGGGCCATGTCGTACATGATCACGCAATCAAGGGACAGATCATCGACGATGGCCCGGATCTCGGCTACCGGTTCCTTGTAAAGGGTCATACTTTTTCCGAAAACGATAAGTTCCGGACGGTGTTCGGCGATCACATCCCGGCAGGCGGCTACATCTATTTTAAACGGATCATCGGGGAGGACCGGAAAGTTGACCACCGCCGGTTTTTCCATTTTCGGGTCGCGCATGACAAAATCCCGAAGGGCGCCCATCGGCTGGGCGCTCAAGTGCCCACCCTTGATGATGTGGTTGTTCAACACCTTTCGGATGCGGCGCTGTTCGCTTTTTCGATCCACCCGGTTAAGATAGTCCACCATGGCGCTGAAAGTCGTGGCATTGGCCATTTGTCCGGATACCAGTCGGGTTTCAACCTCGGTGCATCCCAGGTACCGGCGCAGTTCTTCTTTTAGCAGGTTCTCCACTTCAGAAATAAAATCGGTTCCCTGATAATAAAAAACCTCTGCTTCCGAAAAGGCCGGGACCGGCTTATGTTCGGCATATCTGCCGGCCGGATCTGAAATGGATAGTAGCTTGACAAGCGGGGAGGGGGTCTGTTCCGAAGGGATTAGGTTGATGCATTCCTCCTGGCGCCACCGGGTGTTTTCGATGGATCTGGTCAACAGATCTCTGATTTTTTTGACATAAGTGGGATTACCGATGCTTTGCTTTTCCTGGTGGATCCGGTTCCAGGGGAT
>MGQD01000052.1:0-7502 GCA_001797695.1 Deltaproteobacteria bacterium RBG_13_49_15
CGTACCGAAGAAGTTGTTCGAGGTTCTGGCCGAACAACAGGGCGGGCTGATGGCGCTGAGAAATGCCTACGGACCGGTTGTCACACCGGCTCAGCTCAAAGCATTTGAATCCGACCATCCGTTTTGACGGAACAGCCTCTTTTGAATTACAAAAAAAAAGAAGCGGCGATGCCAAAAAGTGCTTGCCGCTTCTCCGACCTTTTGGGGTTCGATTTATTGTAACTATCAGGATATTGGGTGGAATCCCAATTTTGCGAGATCCTGTTTCCACTGGTTTAATGGAAATAATGAATAATGGATGAGATCATACTAAAAGACGAGCATGAAAAGCGATTGGCAAGACTCAGGAAGGAGCGGATGGAGATTCTCTCTCTTGAGCCGAAAGCAGCCATGGAACGGATTCTGAATGCTTCTCATCCCGTCCCCCTGGCGCACTCCTTTTCAGACGAGGATTTTTATTTTTTACTTCAGGAAATCGGGCCGGAGGATTCTCTCGAACTCTTATCATTGGCATCCGATCGACAGTGGGAATTTATTCTCGATATCGAAACCTGGGAAAAGGATAAAGTCATCAACGAGTCGATTACCCGATGGGTCGACCTTCTCATGAGAGCCGACTCCAACCGATTGATCCAATGGGCGCTTAAGGAGAAGATCGAGTTTTTCCGATTATACCTCTTTAACAACATCGAGCTTAAAATCCGGGAACATGACCAGGATCCCGGCATTTTCGGAGATGAGTACGTCACCGTTGATGATGTTTATTATGTTCGGTTTGTTTCCAATTCGCTTGAACCGCCTGCAAGGCCCCGGAATGAGGAACTTCGGAGCGATGTGTTGACACGGTTTTTAAGACGACTGGCGGATCATGACCACATTCAATATCAACATCTTCTTTTTGAAGCCGCCCATGTCATACCCGCGGAATCTGAAGAAGAGCTTTTCCGATTACGGAATGTCCGGATGGCTGAAAAAGGATTCCTTCCCTTTGATGAAGCGATCGCTGTCTATCAGCCGCTTAAGCTGAAGGATATGGAGAAAAGACGTCCAAAATATATTGTTAAGCATGCGCGGGAACTGATGCTTCCGGTCCCTCTTTTTCATACGAACGTTCTTAAAGAAGACAGCGTATTTTCCCGGTCTCTGGAGTTGATTTCGACGGATGAGATATATATGCAGATTCAAACGGAATTGGCATCCCTTTGCAACCAGATTATTTCAGCGGATCAGCAGGTGATTCGAGACAGGGAGGCGCTGAAAAAAGTGGTGAAAAAGGCCTGTGGCTATTTGAGCATCGGCCTCGAACGGCTGGGGGAAAACGGTAAAAGAAAGCCGGATCCGAACCGGACCGCTGCTTTGGTTGCCCGGTATGCGCTCGCAGATATTTTCAGGATCGGTTTCGGCGAAGCATTGAAATTGAAATGGCGAGCCGAAGCATGGCGAAAAGAGTCATGGTTTCAAAGCCAAAACTTATCCCTGACGTTTTGGGGGGAGCAATGGCTGGGGATACTTGGAGGGCTTTTCGTCAGAAAGCCGCTTTTTTATGATAACTATCAGACCGGCGTGTTGTATAGGGAATTTACTTCTCTGGATGAAGTGAAGCAGACGGAGAGGAAGCTCGAGGATATTATCCGTTTCGATCACCTTCTCTCTCTTTTAAACATCGGTGCATCGTCATTGTCTGCCTTGGATTTTTTCAATTATAAAAATTTCACTCTGACGAACTGGGCCAGAAATTATTTAACGCTCGTCGATGTCGGGGCAACGGGTGGAGCCGTTGCCCTTCTTGAGTTGAATGAATTCCTCAGGTTTTTTAAGGAGCTGTGGGAGCCTAAAGGGATACCCCGCCGGATTAAAGGTCCCGTTAAAGAGGCTTTCCTTGACTGGCTTGTCGGTCGGACGGGGCTTGAAAAAGCGACGATTCTCTCTGATGTGGGAAGCACTCTGGAAGATCTGTTTAATGAAGTTGAAAGTGAATTCCAGAATATTGCCGAAAGCAACCTGGATCCCCGCTTTGTCACCCTTTTCCTGATACGGGGAAAAGATTCTATAAGCAGCAATCGATCCGGTGGATCAACGAAATAGCCAACTGCAGGCGATGATGGAAAAAATCACACCGGCTGCATCCGCTGTGAGCCCTGCTGCCAGCGTATGCCGGATGCGCTTGATCTGAACAGCACCGAAATAAACCGCCAGAATATAAAAAGTGGTCTCGGTGCACCCTTGCAATGTGGAAACCAGATAACCGGTATAGCTGTCCGGGCCGATGGTTGGATCCTGAATGGTCGAAGCCAGAATGGCATAGGCGCCCGAACCGGAGAGCGGCCGCATCAGGGCCATAGGAAGGGCCTGCGCCGGAAGTCCGACCTTTTCGGTCAAGGGTCCCAGCCATCCGACAAGGGCATTCATGGCGCCGCTGGCGCGAAACATCCCTACGGCGACCAGGATGGCGACAAGATAAGGGATAATCCGGAGCGCCACCTGGAATCCTTCTTTGGCCCCTTCCACAAAGATTTCATAAATTCTGACCTTTCGAATAAACCCGAAAACCAAAAAGCCAGCCATTAAAAAGGGAATGATCCAGTGAGAGATGACCTTACCGTAAAGAACAGACAATGGGATAAACGCCAAAATGGAAAAGAGACCTACCGCACTGACCCACAATGGGTATGCGCCGATGGATGCTTCTGATGCTACCGCATCATCGGATGGCGCTTTTTCTTTTTCAATGACGGGAGAGGAGGGCTCGAGTCGAAAAAAACGCGCGTAGATTTTGGCAGAAAGGATCGCTATCAAGGTCGAGCCGGCGGTAGCAAAAAGGGTTGTGGGAAGGATGCCGGCAGGGTCTGCGGAGCCGGCTGATGCACGCAACGCGATCACTCCGGTGGGAAGCAGGGTTACGCTGGAGGTGTTGATGGCTAAAAAAAGGACCATGGCATTGGTGGCGGTACCAGGTTTGGTATTGAGTTTATCCAATTCCTGCATGGCCCGGATTCCGAAAGGGGTGGCGGCGTTTCCCAACCCTAGCACATTTGCCGACAGATTTAAGATCATGGCTCCCATGGCCGGATGTTCGGAAGGAACATCAGGAAATAAACGGACCATCAGCGGTCGAATAAAACGCGCCAGGATGGTGAGCATGCCGCCGGCTTCCGCCACTTTCATCAATCCCAGAAAAAGGGTCATGACGCCGACAAGCCCGATGGCCAGTTCAACGGCGCCGGAAGCCGATTCCACAATTCCCTTTGAAAGAAACTCCATATAGGAGATATTGCCTGGAGCAAGTGTTCCCTGGATCTGGTAAAATGCTCCGAAACCAAAAGCGATGACGACAATGATTAGAAAGACTGCGTTCATCAGGCCTCATAAGATGGATGAGATTGAATCATGTAGGCGGGGAAAGGAATATGGTTTTTACCCAGGTGCTTTTCGCTTCCATCTTCGGCATGCCCGATTACAGAAGCGTTTGGAGTTCAGCCATAATCCGGTTTATGGCTTCTCCCGCCTTGCTTGTGATAATATAATCGCTGACGGAACCGGTCAGCGGGGTCTGTTCAGGATTGATTTCGATCACTTTGGCGCCGCTCTGTTTTGCAATGATAGGCATTAATGCCGCCGGCTGAACGATTGCCGAAGTCCCAATAACGAGCATCAGATCGCATGTTGATGAGACCTGCCGGGAGCGCATGAGATTTAAGGGCGGGATCATTTCTCCAAAAAAAACGCATTCAGGCCGGTAAATACCGCCGCATGCGCATCTAGGAGGAATGTCCGAAAGATCCACATCTTTCGTTTTGATCCGGTTATTGCACTCCATGCAATAATGCCAGGCAAAATTTCCATGAAATTCAATGACGTCCGTATTCCCCGCCATCTGGTGCAATCCATCCACGTTTTGAGTAATGACCGTTTTAAGAATCCCCATCTGCTCGAGTCTGGCTAATCCAAGGTGACCATCATTAGGCCTGGCATTGTCGATGATCTCTTTCATGTCTTTTAAAAGGGCGTTCCACACTTTAACGGGGTCTTTTAAAAAGGCATCGATATGGGCATACTCCATCGGATCGAATTTTTCCCATATCCCGCCTTTGCCTCGGAAGGGCGGGATGTTGCTTTCAACCGAGATACCGGCGCCGGTCAAGGCGATGGCTTTCTTTGATTTGGCCAGATCTTCTACCGCTTGTCTGATGATTTTATCCATAGGTGAAGCCGCCCGGGGACAGTCTGACAATGATACTAAATCTCAAATTCCATATCGGAACCTACGGCAACGCATTCCAGAAAGTTCCGGTTTTTGGAGATGGTGAGCCTGCAGTCCTCAATAATTTGATCCATCTGCCGGTCGGATCGCTCTTGGTTTAAATGAAAGAGCCCGAGTTTTTTAATATTGGCTTTTATCCCAAGTCCCAGAACGTCCGTATAGGAAGAATGCCCCCACCGGATGGTCGTTTCATATTCCTCCGGTGTATATTCGGCATCGTGAACGAGGAATTCAGCGTTCATTGAAAATTTCAGATACTCCTCGAACGGGAGGCCTCCAGGATGGACATATCCCAGTTCATTGTCCGTCAGGAAAACAAAGGTCTTGCCGTCTTCAATGAATTTATAACCGCTTCCGGTGTTCGGATGGCTTAAGGGGAAAGGGATAATCGTGAGGGATCCGATCTCGAAATGATCGGACGGATCTTTAATAAATATCATTTTTGCGACGATATCCGAACATTTTAATGGAAAATTGGGAGGAGAAAGGATTTTCGAGAGCATTTTTTTAAAATAATCTTTGTGAAAAGGGCCGCTATGCATTATGAAACGGGATTTTTTGTAGAGATTGGGTTTGAAAAACGGGAATCCTTGAATGTGATCCCAATGACCGTGTGTTAAGAGGAAATGGTATTCGAAGCGATTCGAATCTACCAGGCTGTTTCCCAGCCTTCGAACGCCGGTTCCAAGGTCGATGATGATGATGTGATCGCTTTTTGTCCGGATTTCCAGGCAGGTCGTGTCTCCGCCGTATTTAAGGTATTCCGGCCCTGAAACGGGAGTGGAGCCACGGGAACCCCAGCACTTGATCCACATATGCTACCCCTTCCCCTTGTTGAAATGAAACTGGAATGACTTGGACCCGTTTTTTCCGAGATACGTATGCCACATGCCTTCGTGAATCCATGACTCAATGATTTCGGCATGGTGGGAAAACAATCCTTCCGCTACCGCCCGGGCTTCACCTTTTAGAAGCCCGGAAATGATAAACCATTTCTTTTGAAAAAAGCCTTCCGACCGGAGCAGGCGTTTCATTACATCAAAGTGGATATTTGCTATCACCAAATCCAAAGCACAGTCAATAAAATCCTCTGCGCGCCCACGAACCACCAGGATGGCGCCCTCCATTTTGTTGGCAGCGACGTTTTTTCGGGCGGTGATAACCGACAACGGATTATTGTCGATGGCTATGATTTTATCTACTCCTAATCGTGCCGCGCCTAGCGCCAGAAGTCCGGATCCCGTCCCCAGATCGATTGCCGATTCGATCCTCTCTTCATAAAGCAGAAAATCAAGAGCCTTCAAGCAATCCCTTGTCGTGGGATGGGTGCCGGATCCAAAGACGACGCCTGGATCCAATACGATCGGAGGAATGGAATTGCCTTGCGGTTTTGTCTCCATCCATGGAAAAATAATATTCAATCGGCCAATTCGAAACGGAGGCAGTTCGCTCCCCTGCCATTCCTGATAGGGGAACTGAAATCGATCCAACAGGGCGAGGTGTTGCTGGGATTTGAGAAGGGCGTTGATGGCGTCTTCAGACGGTTCTGAAAAAAATAGAAAAGAGAACCGGTCCTCTTCCCAGTTGCCAAGAAATCGGTCATCACAAATGACGGTACTCCGAGCCAGGGTCCCCTCGAGGTGGTAAATGTAAAGATCCTGATACGGGGATGCGGAAGATACCCGGTTTGAGATCATATGGGGTGATGGATCATTCATTTCCTGGAAGCTGGTCGAGATACCACTCCATGGGATCCAATAATGTAAAACCCTTCTGTTGCAGTTTCTTTTTCACACGACTGACATCCTGGGTCAGAAGGTAAGGGAAAACCGCCCGCTTCCCCTTGTCCCAGTATCTGGCAACCAGAATGCTTCCGAAAGAGATGCCTTCTTCGGTGATGGCGTCCACGATCCGTTTCATCGTACCGATCCGGTCCTCCACAAGGATGCAGAGGAGGGTTCCCGGTTCGCCGATTCCTAGAACATTAATAAAGGCCCGAAGCATGTCCCGCACTCCGATGATCCCCTTAAGAATGCCGTTTTCATTCACAACCGGGAGGGCCCCGACGCGTGCTTTTTGGATAAGGAGGAGAACATCCTGAATGGTATAGGTCGGAAGGACGGTTATCGGATCTTTGGTCATGATGTCTTTGACTTTTATCCTGGAAAGTTTTTCTTTTTCTTCCCGGCTGTCATATAATAAAAGGGATGGCAAGGCGCTTCGGAGATCCCGATCGGTGATAATGCCGATGAGGCGGCCATTTTTTTCCACTACCGGAAGATGCCGGATCTGATTCTGTTTCATTAGTTCTCTGGCGAAAAGAATATTCGATTCCTGGTCAATGGTGATGACTTTTTTGGCCATCGATTCGCTAACGAACATGGGTTCCTCCGTTTAACAATATGGTAAGGTGGTTTTTGGCGAGCTCGCCAAGGCGATGCAGCGCATATCCCCCTTCGAGAACCGAAAGGAGCCGATCCTTGGAGTATGTTGCAGCCATCTCCACAATCCGTTCGGTGATCCATGAAAAACCATCGGTTGAAAGGCGGATATCCGACATATCATCATCGATATGGGCATCGAATCCGGCTGAGATGATGATGAATTCGGGTTTAAAAGATTCAAAAGACGGCATTAGGTCTCTTTCCAGGAGCCGCTTGTACTCCTCATCCCCCTGACCCGGCAAAACCGGCGAGTTCTTGGTGTATCCAAGCCCTTTTCCGACCCCTCTCTCGAATTCACGCCCTGTTCCGGGATAAGCGAATGACGGGTGCTGATGAATGGAGTAGTAAAAAACGGTCGGATCTCCTTCAAAGATTTCCTGCGTTCCATTCCCGTGATGGACGTCGAAATCGACGATTCCGACCCTTTCGATCCCCCACTCTATTTGCAAATACCTGGCGACAATCGCCACATTGTTGAAATAGCAAAAACCCATGGCATTGGATCGAACAGCATGGTGACCCGGAGGCCTCACGGCGCAAAAGGCATTGTTGATTTCACCTTTCATAATCAGGCTTGCCGCCTCAATAACTCCTCCGGCAGCAAGAAGGGCGATCTCATAGGTGTTGGCGCACATCTGGTTGTCCGGGCAATCGAAGACTTTGAGCCCGGTCATACAGGCATCATTGAAGCGGTCGATGTAGGTTTTGTCATGAACGGTTTCAATCCATTTTAGGTCCGCCCGGGTTGCTTTCAAAAGGACAAGTTTTCCGAAAAGCCCGGCTTCTTGAACCCCTTT
>MGQD01000052.1:7521-9582 GCA_001797695.1 Deltaproteobacteria bacterium RBG_13_49_15
TCCGGCACTTCAGGGTGACATGAGCTGGTTTCATGCAGTAGGAATCGTTCATCATATAGAAAAGCGGTTTTTTTCATACTGTTCACGCTAGCAGAAGTTAATTTAAAATGGAATCGAAAATCGAAAACGCCGCCTTTACCGCACTGCTGATTTCCGGAAGCGAAATCGTGGGTTTGCCGTGAAGATCGTATTCATAAACAGTATTGTCCTCGGGAACGGTTCCTGCCAAAGAGAGGCCGTCCTCTTTAATGATGCCGAGGAGGCCTTCATCAAGAGGTTCCTTGACCTGGTTGATAATCAGGCAGCTCTTCCCAACTCCGATATTCAAGCTTTTTGCCAGCATATTTATCCGGGCGGCAGCCTGAAGGCCTCTTCGTGAGGGGTCCGAGACGATCAGGAGGATATCCACATTTTTTGTGGTCAACCGGCTGATATGCTCCATTCCAGCTTCATTATCCATCACGATGTAAGGATAGTTACCGGTCAACTTTTCGAGAAATCCGGCCAAAAGGGAATTGGCGGCGCAATAACATCCGGGACCTTCGGGCTGCCCCATCACGATCAGGTCGAATCCGTCGGCCTCAACAACGGCCTGCCCAAGTTTCATGGACATAAATACATCCTTGGTCATCCCGGAGGGGACGTGTCCTTTTTTCATTTCTTCCCGTGCATTTCCAAGCGTGTCGATGACGTTAACTCCCAAAACCTCGTTCAGATTGGCGTTGGAATCCGCATCAACAGCCAGAACCGGTTTTTTTCCGCGGCTGATCAGGTATTTGATGAGAAGGCCGGCAAGGGTGGTTTTTCCGGTACCCCCTTTTCCGGCCAGAGCGATTGAAAACGACATGGCGGGCGTTCTCCTTTCTTCATGTCGGTTTAATTTCCTTTTCAGGCCATTTCCGTCAAATTAAACAGTTTTATTAGGATAACTGACTAAAACAGTCAAGTAACTTTTCCGTTTTATCCTAATTGGTTGGGCAGTTAAACGCCTTGCATTGGGTAAGGCACTATGATACGTGCTTTTCAGAAAAAAAGCGTCGAAAATCGAATTTCTTATGAAATAGAAAGGGGTAACCAGATGGATTTTGAGCTGACCAAATCACAAAAGGAGATCCGAAAAGCGGCCACCGAGTTTGCCAAAGGCGAATTTGATAAGGAGTTGGCTCTGGAGTTGGATAAAAAACATGAATTTCCTAAAAAAATATGGGAAAAAGCCGCGGAGCTGGGCTTTATCGGGATTCATTTTCCGGAGGCCTACTCCGGCCAGGGGCTGGGGGTTTTGGAAAATATTCTTGTAGCCGAAGCTTTCTGCAGAAGAGATTCCACCATCGGAAGCGCGGTCATTTTAGCCGGTTTTGCATCCGAGTGCATTTTGCGATTTGGAAGCGAAGAGATGAAAAAGCGCCTTCTTCCTCAGATTGCGGAGGGGAAAGCCCTTTCAGGGGGGGCGTTTACCGAACCGAACCACGGATCCGATATCACTCTCATGGAAACCGCCGCCGTAAAGGACGCCGATGAATGGGTCATCAATGGCACAAAGACGTTTATTACCAATGGCGGTCTCGCTTCTTTTTATACGGTCCTCTGCCAGACCGATACGGAATCAAAACCGACCTACCGAGGGATCAGCATGATATTGGTGGAGGCGGACCGGAAGGGAGTTTCAACCGTCAGTGTCGGAGATAAGATGGGAATCCACATGATGGCTACGGCAGAAGTCAATTTTAAAAATGTCCGTGTTCCCATCACCAACATGATCGGAAAAGAAGGGAAAGGGTTTTATCAGGTCCTCGAATTCTTTGATGAAAGCCGGATTCTGATTGCCGCACAGGCCCTTGGAATCGCCCAGGGAGCTTTTGATCGGGCTATCGATTATGTGAAAAAGCGGGAGCAGTTCGGGAAAAAAATCGCCCAATTCCAGATTACCCAGCATAAACTTGCCGATATGGCCACCAAGATCGAATTGGCCCGGCTAATTACCTACAAGGCAGCATGGAACTATGATCAAGGCCGGATCGACCCTCTTCTGACTTCCATGGCGAAAATGTATGCCGGTCGAAC
>MGQD01000052.1:9593-9779 GCA_001797695.1 Deltaproteobacteria bacterium RBG_13_49_15
TTGCGGACGAAGCGATTCAGATGTTAGGGGGATATGGGTATATGGCAGAATACGAAGTGGAACGGTTTTATCGGGATGCAAAGATAACCGAGATCTATGAAGGAACGAGGGAGATCCAGAAAAATACCATCGCCGGCGCGCTTCTTGGAAAGATTAAATAAGGAAAATCACATGGCGATATATGAT
>MGQD01000052.1:9960-10462 GCA_001797695.1 Deltaproteobacteria bacterium RBG_13_49_15
TACCGTCATTGATCACGGACCTCAGATCCTGAACAAGGAAGACAAGGATATGTCTGATGCCCTCATGGACATTCTTCGATCCGAAGGTGTGAATTTTTATCTGAATTCCCAGGTGGTAGAAGTTAAGGATTTGGGAAGCCGGAAAGAAGTCGTTTTTTCAAATAGAGAAAAAGAGACCGTGCGGTTATGCGGGGATACCATCCTCTTGGCTTTGGGAAGACAGCCGAATATTGAGGGTTTGGGGCTTGATGCGATCGGTGTGGAGTTCGACAAATGGGGGATCAATGTGGACAACCGATTGCGAACCACGGTCAAGCATATTTATGCTGCAGGAGATGTGAACGGCGACTTTCAATTTACGCATGCAGCGGGATATGAAGGCGGGATAGTGATTTCCAATGCGGTTTTTCGTTTACCGAAAAAAGTGGATTATTCATTTTTGCCCTGGTGTACCTATACGGACCCGGAGCTGGCTCATATCGGAATGAATGAAAAAATAGCG
>MGQD01000052.1:10617-10728 GCA_001797695.1 Deltaproteobacteria bacterium RBG_13_49_15
CCTTCAGTAAAAAATCCCGCCCTTATAAATACGCGAAATGTTGATTTCACTCCTTCAGGTTACTGTGGAAATAGCCTGAAATGAAAAAAGAAATGTTAACGGCCGTCGTGG
>MGQD01000052.1:10887-11527 GCA_001797695.1 Deltaproteobacteria bacterium RBG_13_49_15
GTTGACCGGGAGCGCCGCCAGGATCTGAGGCTCATGAACATGGCCGATGTGCGCACCGGAGTTAAAAAGATCCGCAAAACTCTCCCGAAAAACCGGTTGAGGGAACACTTGGAAAGATGCGCTCTGGTTTATGGATGTCCTGCCGGAAAAAATTTTTTTCTGGGGAGATACGAAGCACCGCTCCCCACATCCACAACATGCAATGCCCGTTGTTTGGGGTGCATCTCTTTTCAAAAGAAGGGTAACATCCCGTGCACTCAGGAGCGGATCACCTTTGTCCCCTCGCCGGAGGAAATTGCGGAAGTGGCGTTGTTTCATATCCGCCGCGTCAGAAACGCGGTGATCAGCTTTGGGCAGGGATGCGAGGGGGAGCCGCTTCTGGCAGCTCATGCCATCGGACCGGCCATCCGGATGATCCGCACCGAAACCGGTCGCGGCACCATCAATTTAAATACCAATGCCAGCCGGCCTCACGTTTTGGAAAGGCTCCTTGACGCCGGCCTTGACGGGATCCGCGTCAGCGTCAACAGCTTTCAGGATAAATGCTACAATGCCTATTTCCGTCCGAGGGGATACCGGTTTGCGGATGTGATCACCAGCATCGATGCGGCACTGTCGGGAGATCGATTCGTTTCCATCA
>MGQD01000052.1:11797-11906 GCA_001797695.1 Deltaproteobacteria bacterium RBG_13_49_15
GAACTCATCTCGAATGTTTTTTACGAAATAGGGATCAAAGGGGTCGCAATTTATGACGGGACGATGACAACGGAAGACGAGTGGGCGGAGGATGCCGTTCCAATTTCAG
>MGQD01000052.1:12027-13463 GCA_001797695.1 Deltaproteobacteria bacterium RBG_13_49_15
TCGCCGGATTAGCGAAGTCGGGTGGGCTGATGCATGGAAACAATATTTTTGGCCGATTCGGGTCGGAAAACATGTGGTGATCAAGCCCACCTGGCGCCGCTTCAAAGCCCTTCCCGGTGATATGATTTTGAAGATCGACCCTGGAATGGCTTTCGGCACCGGGAGTCATCCCACAACGGTTTTATGCCTGGAGCTCATTGAAAAATATATTCAAAAAGGAGATGCTTTTTTGGATGTCGGGACCGGCTCCGGAATTCTCATGGTTGCAGCGGCAAGTCTTGGAGCAGGGCGTCTGGTGGGGGTGGATAAGGATGAACTGGCGGTTGCGGTTGCCGAAAAAAACCTGATTCTCAACCGGATCGCAAAAACGATTTTTCAGGTTAAAACCGGAAATCTGGTGGAAAATATTTCTCAGACTTTTGATCTGATTGCAGCCAATATTCTAACGGAAGTGATCATTTCTCTCCTGGGCGGTATCCCAAAGGTCTTGAATCCCGGCGGTACATTCATCTGTTCGGGCATGATCGACAAAAACACGCACAGGGTGGAAAAAAAAATGGCCCAAACCGGATTTGACATTTTGGAAATGCTGCAAAAGGAAGGGTGGGTTGCCATCGCGGCAAAACCCGCCCGAAAACATATTATCCTTTAATAAGCCTGGGCAAAAGCATCTGATGCTGGGGACAGATGGATCTGGGGTTCTGATAAGCAGCCCCGGCAAACGCCTTCAGATAGCTTCGGATCTCCGTCATGGGGACGGTTTCATCGACAAACCCTTTTATGGCGCAATAAACGGGCCGGGAATAGTCGTAATATTCCTTAACCATCTGATTCATTTTTTCAATTACAGGCTCGAGAGGTTTTCCCGCCTTTTGATCCTTGACCAGACGTCTGGAAAAACTGGCTGCGGCGGCTGTTTCTCCGTGCATCACGTAGATTTCAGTGGTGGGAATCCCCAGGGTAAACGCATTGTGCCGATTGGCGGTCGGCCCCCCCATGATGTAATGGGCTGCAGCGGTCCCTTTTCTCAGGAGAACAAGCATCTGCGGGACTTCTGTTTGCTGAATAGAGTAAATGAGTGCCTGGCCCAAACCCAGCAACTCGGCTTTTTCGGCGATGTCTCCCACGTCGATCCCGGTGGTATCCTGAAACCAGATGATGGGGATCCGGTCCCTGCCGCACTGGGTTACGAATTCATTGAGTTTGATCAAACCTTGCCGATACAGCTTGCCGCCGATGCCGGCATATGGGGCGTATTCCGGATAGTCTTCCCCGAGGTATCCCTGGCGGTTGCCGATGATTCCGATTAGATACCCATCGATTTTGCATAGTCCGGTGTAAACCTCCGGCCCGTATCCGGATCTGAACTCCATATGTTCGCTTCCGTCCACCATACGGGAGAGCACCTGATCGAAATTGTACATCTGCTTCTGGTT
>MGQD01000053.1:0-4797 GCA_001797695.1 Deltaproteobacteria bacterium RBG_13_49_15
TCCCATCCATCTTTCCAAATACATCGCTCTTCTCCCGGATAACCCGGATGTAATCGGCAAAACATCCATGCGTCTGTGTCAAGGTATCGACCACACCCTTTGCGGGTGGCTCAAAGACAAACCCCGACCCGCTGTGCAGCGCAATCTTCACTTCCATATCCCTGGATAAGAAAATGGAAACGACCGTTTTATATTTTCCGGATTTGACATACGCTTTAGCGATATGTTGAACGACTTCCGGGTCCCCTTCCAGGGTCATGATATCAAAAGCAAACGACTTCACATAACGATCGTAAAAACCCAGCGCGTCCTTAAACCGCTGGAAAGCCCCTTGTTTGGCCTGATCGGGATAGATCCGCTCCACCAGATGATGCTGGACCCTTGCGGCAAGCGCAGGTAACCGGTGTTCCAGTTTTCCCAGCTGATTGTCCACGATCATCCCGTCGATCCTGTCGGTTCCGACAAGTGAAAATATCTTACCGGCAATTTCAGATAATAAATCTCTTTCAACGGAAAATGCCGGGGCCTGAATGGATTCGCACTTCCCCTTCGGCTCTAAATGAACCCTGGTTTCAAAGGCGGTTGCCAGTGCATCGTCTCCGAAAATAATGGCCGCCGTGTCATGAGGCCGAAATGCCTGGGCCCGATGAATGTTTTCAGCACCGACAATGACGGTGATATCCCCGGCTTTCAGAAACCCGCTCAACGAGAGCATGAAATCAAGTTCCACCGCCACATTGTAGCCGGGGCATCCTGCATAAAGGTCAAAGACAAGCGCATTTGGAGAATGCAATCGCAGGACATCGAATGGATGCTTTATCAGCGGGCCGGGATCATATTTATCCTCTCCCACATTGGTCGCACCGATGACCAGGCGGATTTTTGAAGGGTCAATATCCGAGGTTTCCAATAAATTTTCAACGGCGGAAACGCCGATCCGTTCTTCGGGAAATGCGGCAACTCTTGTTCGGACGCCGACCCGTTCTTCGATGGTTTTGTTGGTAACCGGAATGTTCCCTTTAAAAAACATCCCTTTATTTTCAAATATGGAGTTGTCGACCACTTTGCCGCCGTTCCAGGCGCCCTGTGCGACCTCCACTAAAACCGCTTCGATTGTCAAATGGTTCTCCTTTGTTAAAGACGCCAGTAGATTATGGAGTGCCGTTTCGCTTCTGACGGATTAAAACCCCCTTTGACATCCACCATTAGAGGGGTGCTGTTGGAACACAACCCGGCAATCTGCTGCAATCCCATTTGCCGATACTCATCATGAACAACCGCCATGATTACGGCGTCCACTCCCGCCATCTGCTCCCAGTCTTCAAGAGTGATATTATAATACCGACTGGCTTCCTCCCGGTCGGCCAGCGGATCGTGGACAAGAACCCGGATGCCGTAGTCCTTCAACTCGCGGATGATATCCACGACTCTCGTGTTTCGAATATCCGGAACATTTTCTTTAAAGGTAATCCCGAGAACGGCGACCGCTGATCCGCGAACCAGCCGTCCTTCAGCGATAAGAAGTTTGACCGTCCGCTCCGCAATGTATTTTCCCATATTGTCGTTGATCCGCCGGCCGGAGAGGATCATTTCCGGATGATATCCCAAAGACTCGGCCTTGAATGTCAGATAATACGGATCAACACCGATGCAATGTCCGCCGACAAGTCCTGGAAAAAACTTGAGAAAATTCCATTTGGTTCCGGCCGCATCGAGAACTTCATGAGTATCGATCCCCATGATGTCGAAAATCATGGCCAGTTCGTTCATTAAGGCGATATTCAGGTCCCTTTGAGTATTTTCGATGACTTTTGCCGCCTCGGCAACTTTAATGGAGGATGCCACATGGATTCCGGCCTTGACCACTTTTCCATAAACCCGCGATAAAAATCGGGCCGTCTGATCATCGAATCCGGATACGATCTTGACAATATTTTCCAGGCGGTGCAGACGATCTCCCGGATTGATCCGTTCAGGGGAATACCCCACTGTGAAATCAGTCCCAAGTTTAAATCCGGATTCCGTCTCCAAAATCGGAACGCAAACCTCCTCGGTTGCTCCTGGGTATACCGTCGACTCGTAGACCACACAACTCCCTTTTACCATCCACCGCCCCACTGCAATGGAAGCATTCCGAAGGGGACTCAAGTCCGGAATCCGGTATTTATCGATGGGAGTAGGAACAGCAACGATGATCAAACGGCATTTTGACAGGTCCTCTTCATTGCTCGTAAATAAGACACTGGCTTTTTTAAGTTCTTCGTCCGGAACTTCCAGAGTTCGATCGCGCCCGGATCGAAGTTCTGAAACCCGGTCCACTTTCAGATCATAGCCTACCACTTCAAAGTGTTCAGAAAGCTGAACCGCAAGAGGAAGACCGACGTAACCCAGCCCGACAACAGCCAATCTATCGCTTCGATCAACCAAAGATTCAAAGGTGACCATACTTTTTTTCTCCGTCACAAATCGATTTGAAGCTCCCTGTTTCGGTTCAAGAGCGATCTGTAAAGTTGGATATAGCTCTTTACCCGAATTGCCGGCTTTTTAACATGAAACCGGAATCAAATCACGTTCTTTATCTATTAATTCTTTTCAATAAGCCATCCTTTTCTTTTACTGTCAAATGTCGCCATTCTCCTTCCGCAAGCGCTCCCAGTCGGATATTGGCGATTCGAATCCGCTTGAGATGTTCAACGGCGTTGTCCACCTCTTTTACCATCCGCCGGATCTGACGATTGCGCCCTTCCTTTAACACGATCCGAAAAGATGTTGGAGACAATCGCTTGATCGCTGCCGGGCGCGTCTGTGTTCCCAAAATGGAAATCCCTTTTTCCATTTTCTTCAGTGCGTCGTCCGGAATCGGTTTGGCCACTTCAACCTCATACTCCTTTTCATGGTCAAAAGAAGGATGGGCCAGGTGGTGGTGGAGCTCTCCATCGTTGGTTAAAAGAAGAAGTCCTGTCGAAGCCTTATCCAGCCGACCGACAGGATAGATCCGGGCATGCAGATCCACAAGCTCAAGCACAATCCGTTTCCCTTCATGTTTGCAGCTTGTGACATACCCTCTGGGTTTGTTCAATGCGATGTAGATCGGCATTTCAGTGAGATCAACAGGCTTTCCATCGATCTCAACCCGATCTTTTCCGGGCTCCACTTTCATTCCGAGGGTTGATACAACCTTGCCGTTTACCGATACACGCCCTTCGGCAATGTAGATTTCACCGGTTCTGCGGGAACAGATTCCGGCATGCGAGAGATATTTTTGCAGTCTTATCTGTTGCATTTCGGTATTGTAAGACAATGAAAAAACCCGGTATCGGGTGAAAAAAGCCGTTACGACCGGTAATTGGCGTTGATTTTAACGTAGTCGATGGACAGATCGCAGGTGAGAACCGATGCCGAACCTTCCCCTTTTCCCAGATGGATGATGACCCGAAACTCCGGTTTCTTCAACACATATGTCGCTCTGGCTTCCGCGTCTTTGCCGCATCCGCATCCGTTCTTCACCATCAGAACGTCATCAAAATAAATATCCGTTTTATCCGGATCAATGGAGACGCCTGAACGGCCGGCAGCGGCGATGATCCTTCCCCAATTTGCATCCTCGCCGAAAAGGGCTGTTTTTACGAGGTTTGAACCGGCAATCGTATCCGCCACGCGGCGTGCCTTATCATCTGATTCCGATCCCCTTACGATGATCTCTACGGCCTTCGTCGCTCCTTCGGCATCCCTGACCAGTTCTTTGGCCAACTGAAGCAAAACATCATCCAATCTGTTTTGAAACAACTCCTCTTCATCCCTGGTTTCAACGGATACTCCTGAAAAACCGTTTGCCAGGATCAGGGCGGTATCATTGGTTGAGGTATCTCCGTCCACAGTGATCCGGTTGAGGGACCGTCGGATCGATTTTGACAACATCCGGTGCAATACCCCGGATGTCGTCTTAATATCCGTACAGAGAAAGCAGAGAAGTGTCGCCATGTTGGGGTGGATCATTCCCGCCCCCTTGGCGATTCCGGTAATCGTATACGATTTGCCGTTAATTTCACCTCTCCTTGACACGACTTTGGGGACCGTATCGGTAGTCATGATCGCCTCTGCGAAATCGAACACCCCTCCGGAAGAAAGAGAATCGATCAGATTCGGAACCGCCGATTCAATTTTACCGACAGGCAGATATTCACCAATCACGCCGGTTGATGCAACAAGAACGAGTCCTTCAGGTATCGTTAAACCGGAAGCTATCCATGAGGCTGTTTTTTTTGCATCGTCAAGGCCCTGGTCTCCGGTGCAGCAATTGGCGCATCCGCTGTTTGCGAGGATCGCCTGACAACGGCCGGTTCGGATTCGTTCCTTGTCCAGAAGAACAGGGGCCGCCTGGACGCAGTTGGCGGTGAAAACTCCAGCGGCATGGGCCGGAATATTGGAATAGATCAGCCCTAAGTCCTTTTTTCCATTCTTTTTTATTCCGGAAATGATTCCAGAGGCTTGAAAACCGCCGGGAAGTCGGATTTTCATCTTTTTATCCTTCCAATGTTTTGCAAATCAATCAAGTTCGATTTATGGAACAAAGAGATCCCTTTTGTCAATGACAAGAAAATCGGCTTGTTTCAGACCTGATATCTAAGACCGTCAAATCCTCTTGATTTCTCTAAAGCATTTGTGCACTATAAAACGCTTTTTGTTTAAGATGAATATTTTTTTTAATATTTCATGACCACCATTTAATGAACATTCAAACTTGATGGCTTCGTAAAAAGTCTTTTGCGAGCGAGATTTGAGCATTTTCGGAAAAAG
>MGQD01000053.1:5009-7418 GCA_001797695.1 Deltaproteobacteria bacterium RBG_13_49_15
GCTCTTTTACCGAACAAGGGTTCCACGCTCGATATGACGCCAAGACAAAAACTTATCAGTATCGGATTCTTAGCCGTTCTGTCGGAGCTGCCGTGGGCAGGCAATACGAGTGGTTTATCCATCGCAAACTGAACATCGATGCCGTTCAATCAGCCATCCGTCATATTATCGGAACCCACGACTTCAAGGCGTTTGAAGGCGCCGGAAGCCCGAGAGCCAGTACCGTTCGGACGGTCATGAAAGCTGATCTGTTCTTAAAGCATGATGGACATCTTTTTTTTGAGATCGAAGCAGACGGCTTTTTGAAAAATATGGTTCGGAACCTGGTAGGGACTTTGGTATTCGTCGGGATTGGAAAAATCGAACCGGATCGAGTGAAAGAAATCCTCCTTTTAAAAGATCGCACCCGTGCCGGCCCTACCGCTCCTCCCCACGGACTCTTTTTAAAAGAGGTCAAATATTAACGATTCTAATCCACTTGTTAAGCCATTGGAAATACTCACTAAGAGCGGTGCCTTGTGAAGCTCCCCGCTCTGAAGAGCGGGGCTTCCCGGTAAGGAAAATGTCTATTTTTGATAGCTTCCCTTGACCCCGTCTTAATAAGCCTTAGGCTTATTAAAAGGCTGGGCTTGCGGGAAGCAGACCGGTCAAATCGTTGACCCCCTGAAGGACGAGATCGAAAAGTTCTGGAATCTCGGCCTCTTCCAAGCAGGAAAAGGCAATCCTTAGATCTTTGGCGCCGATGGAAATCAATCCCACGCCATATTTATTAAGAAGGTGCAGCCGCAGCGTTTCGGCATCCACGGATTTAAGCCGGATACACATAAAATATCCGGAATTAAAAGGGTATGCATCCCAAGCCTCATGATACCGTTTATTCCCAAGGACCTCCCGAACCCGTTCGGCTCTCTTTTTGAGGATTTCAAATTTTTCCTTTTTTTCCCTCTCATATCGTTCGTCATTCATCGATTTCAGGATGACGCTTTGGCTCAAATGGGAAGCGTTTGAGATGTTTCCGCGGATACACCCGGCCGTCTTTTTCTCCAGGGCTTCATATACTTTCAAAGGATCTCCCTGAGCCTGACACCCGTAGGTGATAAACCCGACTCTTAACCCCCAAACGAAATTCTCCTTTGTGGCTCCGTCCAATTTGACGGCAAGCACTCGGGAATGCCGGTTAACCAGTCGAACGAATATCGATTCTTTGAATACCTCTTCGCCATAAAACAACCCGAAATAGGAGTCGTCGCATACAGCAATGACGTTTATTCCTTCTTCGGCCAGTTTGATCAACACCCGAATTATTTTGTCCGCCTCGGCTACGGTGGGAGAATATCCGGTCGGATTGTTGGGAAAATTCAGCAATGCGGTCACCTTGCCCGATGCTTCAGACTCCTTTCGAAGTTGCTTTTCAAATGCCTCGACATTAAACTCCCCTTTTTCCGTAAAGAGGGGATAGTGGCTCAAGCGGGTCCCTTTTCTGATGGAGAAAATCATCGCATAGTTTCCCCACATTTTATCCGGAAGCACCATCGCATCGTTCGGGTTGATCCACAGGTCGGCAAAAGTGCTGGCCGCGTGGGTGACTCCGCAGGTCACGACGGGAAGACTGATCTTATATCCGGCCAGTGAGGGGTTTTTATCAAAAAGTGCGTTTTGCCATGCTTTTCTCAAAGACAGCATGCCTGAAGAAGGAGCATAGTTCAACGATTCTTCCGGAGCGATCCCTTCAATATGATCCATAATGGAGGCAAAATGCATGGTCCGGTGACGCTCCGTTGCGATTCCGATGGTGGCGTTCATTTTAAACGCCTTTTCCTTTGCCTCGGCGCCTTGGCTGAGAATCCCCTTGGGAAAAAAGAGCTGTTTCCCCAAATCCGACATCATTTCCATCAGATGGGGATTTCCAACGCCGATGATTTGGTTGAGTCCCTGGGCAATCGGGTTCATTGAGGATTCTCCTTTAAAACAGGTTCTGCGCCCGCACACAAAATGGATATACAGCGGATTTTCGGATGTCTTATCGCCCGAAATGAAAAAATGTCAAGGGAAAAGAACTTTGAAAAAAGAAAGAAAAAACCCCGCCTCGACATGAGGCGGGGTTCACCTTAAGATCGCAAAGAATTACTTCGCAGCCCGTTTGGATGCCTTTAGCGGATTCACTTTTATCTTGGTTTCCGGAGCTGCAACAGTAGCCACGTGAGAAGCCATATTGCAGTTTCCGTTTTTCCATCTTTGAGGAGGATTCGGATATGCAGTGCAATACCAGGTCGATGAGTACTCGACGCTGCGATTGCAGCCTTTGCATCGCTCCACGATCTCATGGCAAATCCCGCCGTTGAAAGAGCATCCCTTTGCGTTCATAAAAGGGCACTCTTTTCCGTCTCTAACCGTTTTGCAAATCAATTC
>MGQD01000054.1 GCA_001797695.1 Deltaproteobacteria bacterium RBG_13_49_15
TTCTTGATATTTCCATTGCCGTCTCCTCTTCAGCCATGATCAGCGCTGCTGCTCCTTCGCTGTAAACGCAGATTTCAAGTTCTCTGAAGGGATAGACGATGAGGCGAGAGTTGAGCACCTCTTCCGGTGTCACCTGATCGAACTGCCTCTGGGCATAAGTGTTCCCCTTTACTTGCCTGCTCAACAGTGAGGCAATTTGTGCGGTGATCTCCGGCTTCAGGTCGCCTGGATGTTCATCCATATATGCGAGCACCACTTCGGCATAACTATCGGAGGCCGACCAGCCGATCGATTGTTCGAAAAAGCTGTCTCCGGACCAACCGATCGACTTGATGACTTCAGGAGTGGCGGACATGGAAGAAAAATCAAAACAATCCGTGGCCTTTTCCACTCCCAGAACAAGGGCTGTTTTAAACCTCCCGGCAGCAATATAGGCATGGGCTGCAGACATGGTGTAGGCGCCTGTCGCCCCTCCTGTAGTGATGCGTATTCCGAACTTATTCTGCATACCGCAGAGGCCATGGATGGCATGCTCCGGTATGGCCGTCCTTTCGAAGATATCGTTGTAAATCCCATAAAATGCGGAATCCACATCATTAATGGACATCCGGGCATCTTTTACGGCCTCTCTGGTAGCCATTTGAGCAAGTTCATAATACGTCTTTTCACGCCATGTACCTTTAAACGGCGTAACCGCCGCCCCCACGATTCCAACACGTTTACTCATGCGGGTTTCCTCCTGTTTTCAAAAATTGATACTACTTCCTATATCAAAAAGTAATTTTATCGAAAAATCGCGATCTATAAATCATGTACTTCCAAGCGCCTTTTTCGCCATATGGATTTTTCGGAGCTCGCTTCTGAGAATTTTACCCGACTTTGTTTTTGGCATATCCTTCAAGAACTCGATTTCCCGGGGATATGCATGGGCTTCAAGCCTGCTTTTCACATATTTTTGGATGCTTTCCTCAAGCGCTTTGCCCACCTGAACCCCCTCTTTAGGCACAATAAATGCTTTGACGATTTCACCCCTGATCTCATCCGGCACACCGATCACACCAACCAATGCGACCGCCTCGTGTTTCATCAGACAATCTTCGATTTCTCCCGGACCGATCCTGAAACCCCCGCTTTCGATAATATCATCCTGCCTCCCGGTAAAACGAAAATATCCTTCTTTATCTTTGGCGCCGAAGTCTCCCGTGCGCATCCAATCGGCAACGAATTTCGATTCGGTGGCCTTCGAGTTTTTCCAATACTCCAGAAACATGACGGGATCAGGGCGTTTGACTGCAATTTCACCAAGTTCATCCGGCCTAAGGACCTCACCGATTTCATTGATAACCTCAACCTTATGTCCCGGGACAGCCTTACCAATCAATCCGGGCACAATATCCATTATCTCCGCACAAAACCCGACGACCAGATCACATTCGGTTTGGCCGTATTGTTCATTCAACTGAACGCCCAGTTGCGTTCTGCACCATTCCGAAAGCTCTTCTCCAAGCGTTTCACCGCCGACTGTTATTGACCTTAAATTAAAATCGAATTTTTCCTTAGGATTGCCGACGGCATGTCTCATCATCCGTAATACGGTTGGAACAGCCATTAGGTTTCTGACACCGTATTTAGCGATATAATAAAAAGCTTCCTCGGGATCGAATTTTCTCGCTCTGTACGCCAGCATGGGAATTCCATGATGCAAGGTGGGAAACAAAGCATCGTAAGATCCACCGATGTATGCCCAATCAAGAGGTGTCCACAATAAATCCCCTTCTTTGGGGAACAGGTTGTGATAGAATTCGAACCCCGGCAAAATACCCAATAACAGTTGATGCCCATGAAGGGTTCCTTTAGGCTGACCGGTAGTCCCGGAAGTATAGATAATCAGTGCGGGATCTTCAGGTTTAGTCCGTACGGGGTCGAAATATCGGCTTCCTTTATCTATCGCGCCCCAGAAATCGATTGCTTTTTCTTCCCCTCTTGAACCCGAAACCACAATACACTCCAAAGAAGGAAGTCGATATTTCATATCGAGAATTTTGGGAAGATTTTCCATATCGGTTATCACTGATTTTGCTTCGCTGTTACCAAGGCGAAATTCGATGGCATCCGGGCCAAAAAGTGTTAAAAGAGGCACGGCAATTGCGCCAAGCTTGTAAATTGCGACATGTGAAATCAATGCCTCCGGGCAAGGCGGCAGCAGGATGCCCACTCTATCTTTTATCCCGACCTCTTGTGCTCTAAGTGCGTTCGCAAGCTGATTCGATAGGTTTTTCAATTCCCAAAATGTGTATTTGTGCTCTTTCCCTTCACTGTCTATGTATATTAATGCCAAACGGTATTTCTCATTCGCCCACTTATCGGCGACATCAACTCCGATATTATAATATTCGGGAATATCCCATCTGAAATTGTGATAAACCTCTTCATAGGTTTTGCCTGTCAACATGGATGCCTCCTCGTAAAATAAGCCTAAACTGAAAAAGAGGATTTTTTGAGCCCTAAGTGATTATGCCGGGAATGAGCGAATATGCTTTAATTTTTTTTCATCTTCCGAAGTTTCTTTTCGACAAATTCTTTCTGACTCCCGGAAGCCACGCATAACAACATGTGATTGGCTTCTATTTCCAGGATCTGTTCGAAGCTCGAATGGAGTCCCTGATCAATGGCAATGCGCGTCAGTCTGAGCGAAAGCGGGGATTTCTCTGCCAGCTTTTTGCATATCCGGAGTGTTTCGCCCATGAGATCCTTAATAGGGACGACCTTATTCACAAGCCCGATTCTTAAAGCTTCTTTTGCTCCAATAATATCTCCTGCAAGGACCAATTCTTTTGCTTTTCCTAAACCGACGATTTGTGCAATTAATTTGGTGCCGGAATTCGTGACGGTCAGTCCGACACTTGTCTCGGGAAAACCGAATTTCGCATTATTGGCTGCAATCCTGATATCACAACTTAAAGCAAACTCCAGCCCCCCGCCCACGGCATACCCGTTAACCGCTGCAATGATCGGCTTGCCGAGCTTCATAATGGTTCTTTGGGTCTCTTGCAATCCATCGATCTCTCTTAACCATTGTCCCATCGTTTTTCCTGCCGATGTTTCCTTCAAATCCTCTCCGGCGCAAAATGACTTTCCAGCTCCGGTCAGAATAATTGAAACGGCCTTTTCATCATCTCCGGCAATCTTGAGTTGTTCAATCAGGTCCTTTAGAAGCGTTTCGCTTATTGCGTTAAGCCGATGCGGCCTGTTTAAGGTGATAATCCCAACATTTTGCTGCCTTTTGTATAATACGGTCTTCTCCACGTCTCTACTCCTCCTTTATATTCACCTTAGTACCAGGTTCACAAGAACCAGAGCAAACTCCGGAACATATGTTACCGCCAGAATAACCGGTAATGCCCCAAAAATCATAAAATAGGCAGCCGGTTTGATATATTCATTCAACGGCAGATTTCCACCGATGAGGCCTGCCAGGTAAAGCATGGGCGCACAAGGGGGTGTAATATTTCCCAGGGATAGATTGGTTACGGAAATAGCTGCAAAATGAATAGGGTCGATCCCGACGGATTTGGCGATCGGCAGCAGAATCGCCGCTGAAAGGATGTTCCCTGATACGTCATCCACAAGCATTCCCATCAGAAGTAAAATCACATTAAGCATCAATAAAACAATATATTTGTTTTTTGTAAACGCGAAGATAAGATTCGTCAATTGTTGGGGAACTTGATAAGTAACCAGAATACGGCTGACCATGAGGATGAAAAAGAGAAGGATCATAACCACTCCGGATGTGATCATGGAGTTTTTAATATTCAAGCACATGCTCCGAAACCGCATGGTTCTATAGAATCCGAATCCGACCACTACCGCATAGAAGGCGGACATCGCCGCAGCCTCAGTTGGAGTAAAAACCCCTCCGTAGATTCCTCCTAAAACGAGAACCGGCATAAATAGTGCCCATCCTGCATGGCGAGTGGAATTTCCTATGGCTCTGACGCTATCTTTCAGAGGGATGTGGGGAGCCAGTTGAATATTTTTCATTTTCCGGGTCATAAAAAAATTAATGGCGCAGTAAGCCGTCATCATGAGCAGGCCAGGTACAAGTGTGCTCAAAAAGCCAGCTAGAATTGAAATCTGAGCGGTCATGGCAAAAACGATCATAGGGATGCTGGGCGGGATAAGCAACGCCAGCATGGAAGACGCAGCCACCAGTCCGGTTGAATATCCTCTCGGATAACCCTGATTAACCATCTCCGGAATTATGACCGAACCTATTGCAGCAATAGCAGCAGATGCAGATCCTGAAATGGCGCCAAAGATTGTGCAACTGACCACGCAGACCATGCCCAAACCTCCCCTGATCCTTCCTAAAAATGACATGGAGAATGCGATCAGGCGCCTGGAGATGTCAGCATCTCTCATTAGCCCTCCCGCCATGATAAAGAGAGGCAGGGCCAGTAATGTGTAGGATTCGAGATTTCGAAAGGCCGCAGGGATTGCAAACCTTGGATCCAGTCCTGTCAGAAAAAGGAGAATAAACCCTCCGAAACCGAAGGCAAGGCCGACTGGAACGCCTATAAGCATAACAATTACAACCAAAACCATGATGATTGCAACTAATGTCATTCTGCACCCCCAGGTCCCCTGTCAGGATTACGAATGGCAGCATTAAAAAATTTGAGAACATTTGCAATGCTGTAAACCGTCATAAATACAGCACCGAAAAACATGCTGCCGACGCTCGTTATTCTCGGCCACCATAATCCCGTTGTCCTTTCGCCGGTTCCATACAGCCAAAAACAATATTTTGTTGAATGGTAAAGAAACAGTAAACATACGATAAGGCTCAAAAACCATGTTGCTGTTTTGACAAAAGCCCTTCCTCTGACCGTATTAAACAGCCTTTCGACAACATCTCCCTGGACGTGAGAATCCAGTTTTGTTCCAAAAATCGCTCCCAAAAAATATACCCACACAGCAATCAATCTTGATAACTCCTCAAGGCCGAAGAGGGGAGCCTTGAAAACATACCGAAGCAGCACCTGCAATACGACTGTTAATGCTATGAGCGCTCCGCCAATGACGATGAGTATTGAACAACCCTTTTCTATATAAGTATCAATTCCAGCACAACGCGACCCACATCTTCTCCAATCCATAGCAATTTTCCTCAATGCTTTTGGGGAGAGGCTCTGAAAGCCCCTCCCCAAATGAAGTTATTGAATAGGTTGCTTTTTTTAAGTGCAAAGCCGCTTACTTGCTGATTTTTGTCGCATGTTTTTTAACCTTATCCATTAAAACGGAACCTAGAAGTTCTTCCTGGATTTTTGGCCAGGCTTTTTCCCTGACTACTTTTGCAGATGTCTCCCATTCTTCTTTGGCGACTTCATGAACCTTTACCCCAGCCGCCTCGAGTTTTTTCTTAAAATCGACTTCATCTTTTTCAGCTGCCAGGGCTTGATCATTCATCACAATGTCAGCCGCTTCGGTCAGCAGCTTATGATCTTCCGCTGAAAGACCATCCCACAGCTTCTTATTTATCGTGAGAAACCAGTATTCAAAAGCATCCCTTGTGGCGACCCAGTAATTTAATGCATCACGCATTACATACGCTTCGACCGCAGGACATGCCGACCGGGCATCGACGATTCCTGTCTGAAGAGCTGTAAAGGTTTCAGAATACGGAATTGGTGTTGAAATAAATCCAAGGGTCGGGATATAAACTTCAAAAATCCTTATAGGAGGTACACGCATTTTGATCCCTTTGAAATCAACAGGGACTTTGACAACTTTGTCTACTCTCTTGGTGAAAGCCATTCCGTCCCATGCATTTAAATAGATACCGAGGACCTTGAGCCCGATAGAAGAATAAAGTTCATCAAAAATGGGGGTAAGCCAACCTTTAGATCCGATACCTGCTCTTGCCTCGTCCCAAGTAGCAAAAAGATATGGCATAAATATCAAATTCGTACGAGGGTCATAGGATGTCGATCCGGCATTCAGCCCGAACTCCAAGGTTCCCATGCGGTTGGCTTCAATTTGCTCCATCCAGTCGCCCAGGGCGCCTGAAGGAAAATAGTTCATTTTTATTCGATTTTTAGATTTCTCTTCTAAAAGTTTAGCGAACTGCTTGCACCGTGCCGCAGCAGGATGGTCTTCCGCTATTCCTTGACTGATTTTCCATTGATAACTTTTTGCCTCAACCTCCCACGGAGCAAACACTATACCCAAAGCCGCTATTGCAACCAGACAAACAATATTCGAAATGCTTTTTATTCGAAATAAACCGATCATATTCTTCCTCCCTTCCGATTATAAATTGAAGCGATTTGTCCTCCTACCTTAGGTTCCCTATCGACTATTATCACCTCCTTTCTTATTCTTGATGACGCGAGTTGGACCGATGGCTTTTTTTCAGTCCGTTTATAAGAAATCCCTTGTAGATTCTTGCAATTTCATCCTTTGAAAGTCTCCCTTTTTGATCGAACCATAGACATACGGCTGTACACATTGTTAAAATTCCGTATGAGATAATTTTATAATCCGTTTTAATAAAGGATCCGTCGTCTATTCCTTTTTTTAAAATTTTCTGGAACTTGCCCTCATAATCATCGCGCATTTTGGTTATGGTTTTGTAATTTTCAATGCTTAGCCCGCGCAATTCGCTGTCGGCAATGATAACCTCCTTCTGTCTTTCAATATGAAATAAAATGTGGCTTTCGATCGCCGCCTGAATTTTCTCCTCAGCGGTTTTCAATCCCTCAAGCCTCTGATTTAGACTTGAGTTTAAGTCAAGCATGGTTGTATTGAGAATGTCGAAAAGAATGTCCTCCTTGTTCGAGTAATGATAGTAAATGCTGGATTTTTGAATACCTGCCAGGCGCGCGATATCGCTTATCCCTGAAGCAAAATAACTTTTTTTATAAAAGAGATCGATTGCAACCGTTTTAATGGTATCTTTCATATTTGGCATATTATCACCCTCCGTAATTATAACGATCGTTCGGTAGTCTACCGAACGATCGTTAGATAATGGCTTTCTAATACCATGTCAAGCTTTTTTTAAACAAAGTGAATTCTATTTAACAATCGCTCCATTTAGATTGGAGTTAAAAACAGGAGAATCTGAGAAATGACGATCTTAAAAAGACCCCGTGAATAATGGATTGTGATGCCTAACAAGCGCTTTTTAAAAGCGTTGGAAGAACCGGGTGACGTGCAGGGATTTTATTTTCAGCAAAGTAAGGTGGAATCAACCAGGTTTGCTTCCGGGAATAATCCGGCTTTCTGTGAAATGTCCCCCGGAAACCCATTTTTTGACCATCTCCAGGACAATTTCCCGCTTGATGGGCTTGGTAATATAGTCGTCCATGCCGGCTTCAAGGCATTTTTCACGATCTCCTTTCATGGCATGAGCGGTAATCGCAACAATGGGGATACGCGGCTTGAGTAGTAAATCCATTCGGATTTCCGCCTGACGTATTTGCAAGGTCGCTTCTATCCCATCCATCTCGGGCATCTGGATATCCATAAAAATCAAGTCGAAATCCATTGGTGCAACCGTGTATCGTTGCAGCGCTTCCCGGCCGTTATCGGCCAGATCAACCTGGTAGCCGGCCTTGGTTAGCATCATTTTTGCCAGCTTTTGATTCACCGGATTGTCTTCGGCCAACAAAATACGGACCGATCGTTTCATTTCCTCGGACACCGAGTGTTTGGTAACCAGCCTCTCTCCCGGTAGGCTTTCCTTCTCTCTTCCCAAAAGCTGTTCCGCCATTTGAAACAACCGGTTCATAGGAAACGGTTTGGATAAATACCCGTCAAAACCTGCTGCCCGACACTGTCCGGCTTCTCTTTCCATGGAAGAAGAGAGTGCAATCAACGGAAGGGCCGAAAAAGGATTTCCAAGACCCCGGATCAAGCTAGCAATTTCATAACCTTTCGAAGCGGAAATTCTTTGATCCAGAATCGCCAGGTCAAAAGGGCGACCCGAAAATGCCGTTTCTTTGATAACCGTTATGATATTCGAATCTTCGCTTAAGGACGAAACCTCCATTCCGGCTGAAGCCAGTGAACGGGAAAGAACCTCCAAGTGATTCGAGTTATCATCAAATACTAAAACCCGTTTGCCGTATAAGGAAATCGGCACATAACGCCCGATTGATCCACGCTCTGAAATCGTTAACCAGGATGTAAAGTGAAATTCGCTTCCCTCTCCCTCACGGTTTTGCGCCCAGACATCGCCGCCCATCAACCTTGCGATCTGCCGGGAGATGGAGAGTCCGAGTCCGGTCCCGCCGTACTCCCTCGTCATCGAACCGTCCGCCTGCTGAAAAGGATTGAAGATCACCTCGAATTTCTCCTGGGCAATTCCGATCCCCGTATCCCGGATCATTGCGTGAAGCTTCACACGATTCTTTTCTTCCTTTTCAACGTCCAGGGACAGTTCAATTTCGCCGGACTTCGTAAATTTGGCGGCATTTCCCATCAGATTTGTCAATACCTGCCTGAAGCGGCCCGGATCACCCACCACATAAGGCGGCACGTTGTCTCCGATCCGGCATATTACTTCCACAGGTTTGTTCCCAATTCGAGGCCGAACTAATTCGCACACGTCAAATGCGAGTAATTCCGGATCAAAATCGACGGCTTCGAAATCCAGTTCACCGGCCTCGATTTTCGAAAAATCCAAAATATTGTTCAAAAGGCCATATAGCGCCTCGCTGCTTTTTCGGGTCGTCCGGATGTAGTCGAGCTGATCTTCATTCAGATCGGTTTCCAGCATCATATCGGAAAAACCGATAATGGCGTTTAGGGGTGTCCGGATTTCATGACTCATGTTGGCTAAGAACTGGGTCTTTGCCTGATTGGCGGCATTCGCTTTTTCGGCCATCTCGTTGGCTTTGGCAATCATTTCTTTCAGTTGTTCATTGGTCCATGAGAGTTCGGATGTCCGCTCTTTAATCATCTCTTCCAGATGATCCCGGTGTGTTCTGAGTTCTTCAGCCGTCTGTTTGTATTTCTCAATCGCGATTTCGAGCTCCCTGTTTTTCTTTTCCACTTCCAGGGTCAGTTCTTCATTCCTCTCGAATACCCATGAAAATCGACGGATCAGGTTAATCTTTTCCTCAAGCTCCAGGGTTTTTTTCTCAACTTCCTGTCTGAGTTCTCCTTCCTTCTGGAAAAGCGCCGCTACGACATTAAACCATGGACGCCATTGATCCGGCACCCTCCGATCCGCTTCGGCCGCCAGGTCCCGGTTTTTTAAGATAATGTAATTCACCAGTTTCTCTGAGGGAATCACAAGCCATCGATGAAAAAAGAAAATACATGTTATCAGCAGGATCAGGCCGCCCGGAACAAGAAAAAAAGAAAAACTTCGATCCAATCCCGCCGCAACAGCAAGGACTGCAAGAGCTGAAACAAAAAGAGAAAATAACAGCGCCTTCTGTTTTGTCTGAAAACGGATGGCCTTTGTTTTTCCGGTTTGTTTTTCCATATCAGGAGCCGCCATCACTACCTCTCTGTTCCGATATAAGGCTCAAGGGTTTAATGGGTTATGTTTTTTTGAACTGAAACTGCAGTTTAACCGGCCCTACATCAATGACATCGAATTCATTAAGCTCGGTTTCAGATCTCAACACTTTATAATTGATCTTTGGTTTGGATAACCCTTCTGCCGGACTTATGGAATACCCTTTGGGGGTTTTTCGTATCACAGCCGCAACTCTACCGATCATCATCCCTTTTACGATGATATCCGAAGAAGGATCTTTTCCGATATGGATCACCTCTTTTTCAAGAATCACCTCCCCGGTTCCACCGGAAATGAAAGCCAGTACCGCCTTCGATTGCTTTTTAAGCCCGCCGGCTGCCATATCGGCAACCCCTTTCGCGAGAAGCGCCCGGTGATCCTTTGTATCGATGGGCATGGTCATATCGAATATTTCATTGACAGTCTCTTCAGGCTGAACCTCTCCTTCACGATAGGAGAAGACCATATTCTGATTCCCGATAGTAATGATATCCCCATGACTGAGCCGGCGAAAGATCACTAACTGCTGATTCACGAACGTTCCGTTCCTGCTCTGGTAATCGGTTAGGAAAAAGGCATCCCCTTCCGATTCAATTCCGGCGTGATGGCGGGAAACGGCCGTGCCATGGATAGCGATGTCGTTGTCTTCACCCCGGCCGATAGACAATGATCTTCCTTTTTCAAGGAGATATTCGTTCACGAATTCACCATTTGACTCAAGCCTGATAACCGGCATTAGGAACTCCTTTTAATGATTCTATTGATCCAACAATGTCACGATGCTTGATATGAAATCCAAATCCGTGTATGAGTTAAAGAAAGGCACTGTAATGAATCGGTTTAATAAAGGAATATCGCAAAAAAAACAAGCGGCCCAGGGGTTTGATCCCTTTTTATGGTTTTTTATAAGAATTTTTAAAGCTCAACTCGGAGCAGCGCCGAGCGCTCAGGCCCAGATCGAATCGGCGCCCATCGCCGATGGATCAGCGAGTCAGGATCATGTTTACACGCTGCGTGTTTTTCATCAGAGCGCCTGGAAGTCCCGGCGAATCGCTATCGGTAAGCTCGGAGCCAATGTCGCCAATAAAAGTACCTGTTTCAGGGTGACTTACGACGATCTCCTCGTTCTCAAAATACCTCCGTATCCGATTACAGAACTTGACGAATACATTCGAGCCATTCAGTCCGAGAGGCGGATCGCTGCATATGCCCTTCCTGACATCACCTGCGTGGTCCCTTCACTGTCCGCCCTACTAACAAAGGTTCCTGCCCTTAACCCTCAAAAGCAGTTAACCTCTGATCAAATCGAAAGCCATTACCTCCGCCTGTTAACCGAGGACCCTAAACTTCAAAGTTTTTTAAAAATCGGGGAATCATTTGTATTTTTTATGAGCCTTTCGTCGTATGCTTTTCTCAATAACGTCGTCGAAAAAATACACAGCCGTTCCAATTTTTCTTTAAGCGAAATCTCCAGTCATTTTGACATGCTCTCGGATTTCAACACCCTCGAGCCGGTATCCAGCGACCCGAACGGGGCGATCTTTTGGGACATGAAGTACCTGCTGGATACCTACCAGGATCAGCTCGCCGGGCTCATCTGCAACTACCAGATCGGATCGTCGATTCCTTTATCCCGAAAAACGGAATGGCTGATATCTCGCCTTCTTCAGACCACACCGGATACCGAAGGCTTAAATTTGCCGGAAGGTTTTACGGAAGAACTGCATGAGATGCTCGACGGACTATTCGTACGGAATCGCGATACAATCCAATCGTATTTGTCGGTCGTGCAAGGCGATGTTGAAAGGTCCTTTTTTAAGCGACAAAAACATAAAAACAGGGGCATCAT
>MGQD01000055.1:0-1811 GCA_001797695.1 Deltaproteobacteria bacterium RBG_13_49_15
TGAAGCGCGCGCCGTGTTTCGATAACCTGATCCTTTTGCTGCAAAACATATTTTCTAATCTCTTCCATAGGGCAATCTCCCGATATCCCAAGTTCAATTCAGGATTGTCGTTTTATTTTCAGCATAATCTCTTTTGATAATGGGAACAATAAAGGACTCGAATCCTGTTATATTATTTTGTATTGACTTGATCAAAGCCAAAGTATTAAGAATTTAAGTTACTATTTTTTCCAAATTCATTTCAAGAGGGTAAAATGAAGATCGCCTTTGTGGATGGCACCATAATAACAGGTGACAGGAAGGTTATCGAACACGGAACGGTTATTGTTGAGGGAAATCGCATCACAAAGGTGGGTGAGAACGGATCCATGATCCCTTCCGACGCCAGGATGATACCGCTTGAAGGGCGAACGCTTCTGCCCGGCTTTATCGATTGCCATGTCCATCTCTGTACCGATGGAAGCCCTGATCCGTTACGCGTCATGTTGTCGGAGCCGCAGACCATCACAGCTCTAAAAGCTGCCAATTTTGCAAAACAGACCCTGATGGGAGGGATTACCACAGTGAGGGATCTGGGCGGAAAGGACGGCATTGATCTCGGAATCAAACAGGCCATTCAGTCCGGGTTAATTCAGGGCCCAAGGATGTTGGTCAGCGCGCAGATGATCTGTATGACAGGCGGTCACGGCTGGCAGTTCGGCCGTGAGGCCAACGGCCCGGACGAAGTGAGAAAAGCCGCCAGGGAACAGATTAAAAAAGGTGCAGATATTGTCAAATTCATGGCAACTGGAGGCGTCCTGACACCCTCCGTGGAACCCGGAAGCGAACAATTAACGGAAGAGGAGCTTCGGGCTGGCATTGAAGAAGCCCACAAGGCGGGAAAGAAAACAGCGACGCATGCCATGGGGACCAAAGGAATTCTAAATGCCCTCCGGGCGGGGATCGACAGCATCGAACACGGTGTTTATCTGAACGAGGAAGCGGCAGCCATGATGGCCGAACGACATATCCCCTTCATTCCGACCCTCTCGGCGCTTTTTAACATTGAGATCAAAGGGATCGAATCGGGCATCCCTCCATTTGCCGTGGAAAAAACGATCAAGGTGAAGCCTCATCACCTTCAAAGCATCCGCATCGCCAAAGAGAAAGGGGTCATCATCGCCATGGGAACCGATGCCGGGACCCCGTTCAATTTGCACGGAGAAAACCTTGGAGAGTTGAAGTTATTGGTCGGCCAGGGTTTTACACCGCTGGAAGCCATCGAATCCGGAACGCGAATTGCGGCCGGTGTTCTGGGATTGGATCACGAACTCGGGACGATTGAGGAAGGGAAGCTGGCAGACCTTATCGTCGTTGAAGGAAACCCTCTCGAGGACATAGGGGTTTTACTTGACAAGAAAGCGATCACCCTGATCATGCAGGATGGGAAGCTGGTAAAGGGTGCTTGATACCAACAATTAACTAGAGGAGGAGTGCCATGGAGAAAAAGAGGAATTTGACAAATCTTAGCGTCTTTGCCTTAATTTTACTGTTTTTCGGCATCAGTCTTTGCTTTTCACCAACCATGGCACGTGCCGATATCGAAGAATTGACCATCGGTATCGGTGTTGACGCAGACACCCTGAATCCGCAAGAACAAACGACGTCGTTATTTTTCAATATGTGCGAGCTGATTTATGACACCCTCTTTTATCAGACCCAGGACATGAAACTGGAGCCGCGCCTGGCAACCGGTTATGAGGTTTCCAAAGACGGTTTGACCTATACTTTGAAACTTCGAAAGGACGTCAAATTCAGCGACGGCACCCCTT
>MGQD01000055.1:1823-6042 GCA_001797695.1 Deltaproteobacteria bacterium RBG_13_49_15
CCAT
Source organism: Deltaproteobacteria bacterium RBG_13_49_15 (assembly GCA_001797695.1). Taxonomy (GTDB): domain Bacteria; phylum Desulfobacterota; class Desulfobacteria; order Desulfobacterales; family UBA2156; genus RBG-13-49-15. Next base: position 1,828 of record MGQD01000055.1, read on the forward strand.
GAAACTGACCTTTGACCGGGCACTCGATCCGAAAATGAGAGTCCCCCTTCGTTTTGCCATAACCATGATCAAAGAGGTCAAAATCATCGACGACTATACGCTGCAGATTGTTCTCCAGTATCCCTTTGCTCCGTTCGGTCCCACCCTCTCTTTTTCCGTCGTGAGCCCCATTTCACCTGCCGCCATTGAAAAGCATGGAGACAACGTGCGCCAGAACCCCGTCGGCGCCGGCCCTTATATCCTGAAAGAATGGATAAAAGGGGATCGTATCGTCATGGTTCGAAACGATAATTACTTCGGTAAAAAACCTACCGTAAAAAAACTGACCTTCAAGATCGTCCCTGAGACGGCAACACGGGAATCGATGCTCCGGGCAGGCCAGATCGATGTTTGCTACAAACCTTCACCCTCGAATGTGGCGGCCCTGAAAGCTGACCCGAATGTCGTCGTCGAAATGCCCTTGAGCACCCGGACCATTTTCATGGGTTTAAACTGCAAGAAAGGGGTCACCAAGGATAAGCTGGTCCGTCAGGCCTTCAACTATGCAGTAGATAAAAAGGCGATCGTGAAAAAGATCCTTTTCGATACGGCCGTGCCGATGGAAGGACCGGTTTCACCTGTGATTTTCGGCTTTCATAAGATGGATCAGCAATATGAGTACAATCCCGAAAAAGCCAAACAACTCCTCAAGCAGGCTGGTTTCGATTTCAACAAAACGGTCAGCATGCGCACTCCGAGCGGCCGGTATCTGTTCGACAAACAGGTCTCCGAAGCCATCCAGGCCATGCTGCAGGCTATCGGCGTAAAAGCTGAACTGAGGACGTATGACTGGCCCACCTATGTGGCCGGACTCTTAAAACCGATCGAGGAATCCGAACTTGAGGTATTTTTACTCGGATGGGGCCCGCTCGTTCTGGATGCCGATATGGGCCTCTACGGCCAATTCCACTCGAGCGTCAACCCTCCAAAGGGACTGGGGGCGGCCCATTACAGCTCTCCGGAGTACGATAAATTAATTGAATCCTCCCGGCTGGAGCAGGATACCGACAAACGGAATGCCCTTTTGAAAAAAGCTTCAGAGATGGTCTGGAACGACTCTCCCTGGATCTGGCTGCATGTTGAAAATTTCGTCATCGCCTATCATAGCAAGATCAAAGGGATGGTGGTCACCAGTACTGAAAAATTCTATCCAACCTACATCACCATTAAATAGCACCCTAATTGATCGTCCGGCCGGCGCCTTTTGAATCCGGCCGGACGATCCGGTTGAAAAATGCTGCATTATGTCGCCAAACGGCTTCTGTTCACTATTCCTGTTCTGATCGGTATATCTCTTCTTTTGTTTTTCATGCTCCGGATGCTGCCGGGCGATCCGGCCCAGGTCCTGGCCGGCCAGATGGCCACACCGGAAGAAATTCAAACCATCCGTCAGCAACTCGGACTGGATCGACCGATTCACATTCAATATGCATCGTTTCTGGGCCGTTTGGCCCGACTGGATCTCGGGCTTTCCGCCAGAACCCAGAACCCGGTCATACAGGAAATCTGGGCCCGGCTCCCCAATACCATCCTTCTGGCCATGACCGCCATATCGCTTGCCTGCTTGTTCGGCATCCCCGCAGGCATCCTATCGGCAGTCAGGCCTTATTCGTGGATCGATTACATTGTCACCATAGCCGCGCTATTCGGCATATCCATGCCTGTATTCTGGCTCGGCCTGATGCTGGTTGTTGTCTTCTCCGTCATATTAAAATGGCTTCCCGCCGGCGGAACCGGGGGCTGGCAACATGTGATCCTCCCCTCCATCACCCTGGCCTCGTTTGTCGTGGCGTTTATTGCCCGGATGACCCGCGCCACCATGCTGGAAGCCCTGTCCCAGGACTATACCACGACCGCCCGCTCAAAGGGGCTCACGGAAAAAACAATCATCATCAAGCACGCGTTGAGGAATGCCCTCATTCCGATCATCACGGTTGTCGGCCTTCAGTTCGGGCTTCTTCTCGGCGGCGCCGTCCTGACGGAAACGGTCTTTGCCTGGCCGGGACTGGGGAGACTGATCGTGGATTCCATCCTCGCCAGAGACTACTCCATGATTCAGGGGACGATCCTCATTTTCGGCCTGCTCTATACCCTGGTCAATCTGGCCGTTGATCTCATCTACGCCTTTGTGGACCCGCGGATTCGATATGACTGAGCAAAGAGAAAATGGGAAGTGAATAAAAAAGGACTGAAAGATCAGGATAACCGGTTCAGGCGGATATGGGTCAAGCTGAATCGAAACAAGACCGCTCTGTTCGGAAGCACCCTGATCGTTATCTATTTCCTGAGTGCGCTTCTGGCTCCGGTGCTATATCCCGGAAGTCCATCAGCGCCTAATCTCATTAGATCGCTGGAACCGCCGTCTCTCGAACACCCCCTGGGAACCGACGAATTAGGCCGAACCATCCTGGGTAGAATCATACACGGTTCAAGAGTCTCTCTTGTCATTGCCGTCGGAGTCATCATGGTCGGGTTGCTCATCGGCGTGCCGCTGGGCCTTATTTCCGGATATTACGGAGGGAAGATCGATTTTGGCATCCAGAGGGTAACCGATATGCTGCTTGCCTTTCCGGGGTTTCTCCTCGCCCTTGCCCTCGTGGCCGTACTCGGGGTCGGCCTGAAAAATACCATTACATCCATCGGGATCAGCATGGTCCCCATTTATATCCGATTGGTGAGGGGATGCGTGCTGGCGATTAGAGAGGAGACCTATGTCGAAGCGGCGAGGGCCGTCGGCACACGGGATGCGGCCATCCTGTTCCGGCACATTCTACCGAATGTGATGGTTCCTATTACCGTTCAGACAAGCCTGGGGATGGGAACAGCCATCCTTTTTGCCGCCGGCCTCGGCTTTTTGGGGATAGGCGTCCAGCCCCCGACACCCGAATGGGGCGCCATGCTCGGATCGGCAAGAGCTTATATCTTCAACGCGCCCCATGTGGCGACATTTCCCGGCATCGCCATCTTTCTGGCGGTTCTCAGTTTCAATCTTCTGGGTGACGGACTTCGGGACGCCCTTGACCCGAGATTCAAAATATGAGCTCCCAGACCAAACCCCTTTTATCCATAACGGATTTAAAAACCTGCTTTCATACTCTCGATGGAGTGGTGAATGCAGTTGACGACATCCAGTTTGACGTCTATCCCGGAGAAACGCTGGGTCTTGTCGGAGAAAGCGGCTGCGGGAAAAGCGTGACCGCGCTCTCGGTTCTTCGACTGCTCCGATGCCCGCCGGCGGAAATCACCGGGAAAATTTGTTTCGAAAACAGGAACCTTCTGGAGCTCAATAGCGAGGAGATGAGAAATATCAGAGGGAAGGATATTTCCATGATCTTTCAGGAGCCGATGACTTCGCTGAACCCGGTTTTGACCATCGGCGAACAGATTGCAGAAGCAGCCAGAAATCACAAACGGATGACGCGACAAGAGGCCTGGAGATGGGCTGTTGAGATGCTGAGAATGGTCCAGATCCCCGGGCCCAACACCCGTGCCCGGGATTACCCTCACAGGCTTTCCGGAGGGATGCGTCAACGCGCCGTGATCGCCATGGCGCTCTCGTGCAATCCCAAACTGATCATGGCCGATGAGCCGACGACGGCCCTAGACGTCACCATTCAGGCCCAAATTATGAATCTGATGGTTCACCTCAAGGAAGAGTTCAAGACAGCCATCGTCCTGATAACCCACAATCTGGGGATCATCGCCGAAATGGCCAGCCGCGTCATCGTCATGTATGCCGGAAAAATCGTTGAGGAAGCGCCGATCCAGGAACTCTTCAAAGATCCTCGTCACCCTTATACAAAAGGGCTGCTCGGTTCCATCCCGGTAATCGGAAGAAAGGATAAAACAGGGCGATATCTTCAGGAAATACCTGGGATTGTCCCCAGCCCTCTGGATATGCCGGTCGGGTGCCGGTTCAATCCCCGATGCCCCAAGGTAATGGACCGATGCAAAAAAGAAGAACCGCCCATGGTGCGGCAGGGCGAACACCGGCGCGTCCTTTGCTGGTTGGAGGCTTAAATAAAACTTAAGTTGAGCAGCTAATTCTATCGAAACAGGAATATCCATGCCCTTGCTGGAAGTCCGGGATCTGAAAAAATATTTTTATGTTAAAAAAGGCGTCTTTTCCAGAACCGTGGGACAGGTGCGGGCCGTGGACGGTGTCAGCTTTACCCT
>MGQD01000055.1:6144-6723 GCA_001797695.1 Deltaproteobacteria bacterium RBG_13_49_15
TCTTTTCAATGAACAGGACCTGCTCAGCCTCGACCATGAAAGGTTAAGAAAAATTCGGGCTTCTTTACAGATCATTTTCCAGGATCCCTTTTCTTCCCTGAATCCAAGGATGAGCATCGGGAAAATTATTGCCGAGCCGCTTAAAAACCATCTCAAAACAACAAAGCGTGAAATCAGAGAGCGGGTGGCTTATCTGATGGAGCGGGTGGGCCTCCATCCGGATCAAATAAACCGTTACCCCCATGAATTCTCCGGCGGGCAGAGACAGAGGATTGGAATCGCACGCGCTCTTGCGTTAAACCCTCTGGCCATCATTTGCGATGAACCGGTCTCGGCCCTCGATGTTTCCATTCAGGCCCAGGTCATCAACCTCCTTATCGAACTTCAGGAGCAGATGAACCTCTCATATCTCTTTATTGCTCACGACCTGAGTCTGGTTGAGCACATCAGCAACAGGGTAGCGGTCATGTATTTGGGCCGCATCGTTGAACTGGCAACCGACAAAGAGCTGTATCTGAACCCGCTGCACCCTTACAGCCAGGCTCTGCTTTCGGCGGTTCCCGTTCCTGACCCGGACAT
>MGQD01000056.1:0-29507 GCA_001797695.1 Deltaproteobacteria bacterium RBG_13_49_15
TTGTATTGCTTCTTTTCATGTGGATCGTGATCGCCCGGGCCGTATTGTCCTGGGTGAATCCGGATCCGTTTAACCCGATTGTCCGATTTATCCACAATATAACCGAACCGGTCCTTTATCCCATACGGTCCAGGCTCCCGGTCGGATTCGGCGGGTTTGACCTTTCCCCCATCGTTGTTTTTTTATGCGTTATTTTCCTTCGAACGTTTATTGTGGAAAGCCTCAGGCGGCTTTCCACGTCCCTGTTATGAACGGAACCCCGTCATTTTGGACGACACATGATAATTACCTTCCTTGAAATCGAACAAAAACGGTTCAGGGATAAAACCATTTATATAATCCCTGTACGTCAACAGGTAAAAAAAATCATTGAGGGATGATTTATGGCGAAAATTGATGCTTTTTTCAAATTGATGCATGAGCAGGGGGCTTCGGATCTTCACCTCATATCTGGTCAGCAACCGATTATTCGGATCCGGGGAGACCTTGAACGGATCAAATATAAAGTGCTCGATAGTGACGATGTGAGGAGCATGCTATATGAAATCACCCCCGAGGAAAAGGTGAAAGTGTTTGAAGAAACAGGTGATGTGGATTTCGCATATGAAATTCCTGGCCTTGCCCGGTACAGGGCGAATTATTTTATGCAGAAAAACGGCATCGGAGCGGTTTTCAGGGAAATTCCAAGCGTCATCATGACGCCGGAACAGCTTGGGCTTCCCCCCGTCATCTCAAAGCTCGCCCTTCTTCCAAGAGGACTGGTCATCATTACCGGGCCGACAGGATGCGGAAAATCGACCACGCTTGCCGCGATAGTCGATAAAGCCAACCAGATGCGCAAGGACCACATCATCACCGTCGAGGATCCGATCGAATTTGTTCATACGAGCCAGAACTGTGTCATTAACCACAGGGAGGTCGGCATTCATACCAAATCGTTCCAAGCCGCCTTGAAAGGGGCATTGCGCGAGGATCCGGATATCATTATGGTCGGAGAAATGCGGGATCTGGAAACCATTTCGTTGGCCATCGAGGCGGCATCCACCGGACACCTCGTCTTTGCAACGCTTCATACCACGAGTGCCGCCAAGACAGTGGACCGGATTATCGAAGTTTTTCCTTCCCATCAGCAGCCGCAGATCCGTTCGACTTTGGCGGATGGCATTCGGGCTATCATCGCACAGGTCCTTTTCAAACGGATCGATCGGAAGGCCCGATGCGTAGCCCTGGAGATCTTAATCGCCACACCGGCGGTTCGAAACCTGATCCGGGAAGCCAAAACCTACCAGATCCCCTCCATGATGCAAACCGGAAAGAAATACGGGATGCAGCTCCTAGACGATGCTATTATGGATCTCTACAGCAAAGGGTGGATCAGTGCGGACGAGGCGTACACGAAAGCCAATGATAAAGCGAGATTCAGACCGTACATCAAGGAGGCGCCGGCTGATTTCACGGAGGTATAACCCGAATTGAAAAGGGGTATCCATGAAAAAACAGGAAATCGATTACATTCTTTCCCAGATGCTCCAATCCCATGAAGGGGTTTCGGATCTGAACTTTACGGTTGGGAAACCTCTCCAGGTTGAAACCTACGGCGAGCTGGTGCCGGTCGACATGGAGCCAAAAATTAAAAAGTTGACTCCGTATCAAACCGAAATGTTGGGGCTGAATTTAATCAACTTGGATCGCCGGCTCACGGAAGCGCTCGCCACCCAGGGATCCTGCGATCTTTCCTATCATCTCGGAACAGAAGCTCGGTTCCGCGTGAATATTTTCTCCAGAACCGGGAATTATTCTATTGTACTGAGGAAACTCGAATCCAAAGTTCCAACCATCAACGAACTCAAATTGCCGGACTCCTTCTATGAAATAGCAAAGGAGAAAAACGGCATCGTCATTTTTACCGGAGCGACAGGCACCGGAAAAACGACCTCACTGGCCGCTATTCTTGAAGACGTCAATGAAAGAAAATCCGTGCACGTGGTGACCCTGGAAGACCCCATCGAGTATCAGCACTCCCATAAAAAATCCACGTTCAACCAGCGAGAACTCGGGACCGACTTCGATACGTTTGCCCATGGGCTGAGGGCTGCTCTGCGTCAGGCGCCGAAAGTCATCCTGGTGGGAGAAATGCGGGACCGGGAAAGCGTCGAAATAGGATTAACCGCCGCTGAAACCGGGCATCTGGTCTTTACCACTCTCCATACGGTTGATGCCGGACAGACGATCAGCCGTATTCTCGGCATGTTTACGACCGAGGAGGAGAGACAGGTTAGGATCCGCCTGTCGGAAGTGATCCGATGGGTCGTATGTCAGCGGCTTCTTCCCAAGGTCGGAGGGGGTCGTGTAGCCGCATTTGAAATCCTTCGCTCAAATATCAGGGTCAAAGACGCCGTTCTCCACGGCGAATCGGAAGGGAAGACGTTCTACGAGATCATGCAGGCGGGAAGACCGTTCGGCATGACTACCTTTGATGACTACATCGTCAGCCTTTATGAAGCCGGGTTGGTTACGGAAGAGACGGCATTGGCTTACTCGTCAAGGAGGGGAGTGGTCGGACGCGGAATTGACTCCGTGAAAAGCTCGCGCGGAGAAGCGACGACCGATATTCAAAAGCTCGAATTGGATAAGAATTACAAAACATCCCGCTCTCAGTGATAGCGTCGATAAAAAAGCAAAGGAGCGCTTATGGAGATCACCTGCCCGTTATGTAAAAGCAAGTATCGGATTCCCGATAAAAAAATTGCGGATTCGGCGAATTTATCGTTTTCATGCCCGAACTGCAAAAAAAAGGTTCTTATCGATACCAAGGAGACGGCGGTGTCAGGCAGGAAAGACTCAAAAAAAGAAGCAGAGGATTATGATGTTTCGGAAAAGCCTTTCGATTTTGTCCATACCGGAGAAAAAACGGCGCTAATCTGCATCTCGGATATCGCTCTGAAAAAGACGGCAATCGAGACCCTCCATGCGATGGGATACCATATCACCGATTCCGAGAACGGTAGGGATGCATTGCGAAGCATGTGGTATCATGTCTATCATCTGGTGGTTCTGGATGAATTTTTTGATACCGACAATCCTGATCAAAATCGCGTGCTGGCATATGTGGAAGGACTGAACATGAGCGTTCGAAGGAAAATGGTGGTGGCTTTAATCAGCCGGACGTACCGGACCATGGACCAGATGACGGCCTTTCAGAAAAGCGTGAATGTGATCTTCAATATTAAGCGTATGAAGGAACTTGAACGACTGCTTACCGTAACGATCAATGAACACAAAAGCTTTTATCGGGTATTTAACGAGCATTATAAAAAAGAAATTTCTTTCTAAGAAATCCATAACAGCTTCTTCGGATTTGGTCCGGGAACCGGGACGTCTGCAATTTTCAATCGTACAAAACACGGGAAAGAATCGTCGTTGAATTTTAAGATCGATCACGTCACCAGCCACCTTTCTCTTATCACGCTGGTTCCGCCGATTGAGGGATTTGACGAATTCATCGGGGCCTGGCTGTTCCGGGGAGACGTTTCCTTTCTTGTAGATGTCGGCCCGGCATCTTCGTCGGAAGCGTTATGTGATGCGCTTGATGAAAACTCCGTCGGGCGACTCGATTTCATCTTATTGACACATATCCATCTGGATCATGCCGGCGGGATCGGCCAGGTATCAAAGCACTTCCCTGAAAGCCGGATTGTTTGCCACCCGTCGGCGATCCCTCATCTGATCGATCCAAAACACTTGTGGGAAGGAACCATCAGCGCTTTGGGAAAAATAGGCGAGGCATACGGCCCAGTTCAACCGGTTCCCGCCCATCGCATGGTGAGCATAGAGGAATTCCGATCCGAGACGATCATTCCGATCCCGACACCGGGACATGCCGGTCACCATGTCGGTTATCTGGTTGGGGACATCCTTTTTTCAGGAGAGGCCGGAGGCGTAATCCTTCCCATTGAAAACGATCATCCCTACATCCGACCTGCCACACCACCCCGACTTTTTTTTCAGATATTTTTAGAAAGCATCGACCGTCTAATCGAAACAGATCCGTTGAGGGTTTGCTGCGGTCATTATGGAATGTATGAAAACGGATCCGATCTTCTTAACACTCATCGAAATCAACTTTTATTCTGGGCGTCAACCATTGCAAAAATCATCAACACACGGACAAAAACGGACCCGATTCAGGCCGCTTTGGAAATCCTGTTGGATAAGGACGAGTTGTTGCAGGGACTGTTTCAGATGGATGATCGAACTCAAAAGAGGGAGATGTTTTTCTTAAAAAACAGTATCCGTGGTTTTGTGGAATACATCAAGAGGAAACCATCAACATCTGCGCCTTTGCGGGGCCATAAACGGTTACCAGCAACATGAGTCGAAGAAAAGAAAAGGAAAGGAAAGAAAATGAAAATGGAAGTTCGGTTTTTGAAAAGAGGTTTTTTCCAGCGTCTTTTTGGTATTCCGGCCACGCCCAAATCGAAACAGCAAGCCGGCTGGAACGTTTCTTCGGGAATGCTCATCATTGATTTGAATAAGACTCCCGAGTTGCAAAACGCGGGAAATGCGATGCGGTTTGAAGGAAAAAATCTTCCGGGACGGGTTTTGGTGATCTATGGTGAAGATAAACAGTATCGGGCCTTCGAAAATCGCTGCACACACGTCGGCCATAGAAGGCTCGATCCGGTGCCGGGAACAAGAACCATTCAGTGCTGCAGTGTGGGAAAATCGACTTATGGTTTCGACGGGAACCCCATTTATGGTCCTGCGCCAAAGCCTATTAAAACCTATCCCGTGCAGGTCAAGGGAAATGAACTGCATGTATTTCTATTCGAACAGCTTACTGAAAGCCGAGCCTCCGGGTCGTCATGAAGAACTTTCTTAAAGAGCGGTTTCCCATTCGGCAGAAACCCCTTTTTCATGTTGACAGAATAGGCCATTGCTTTTATAAAATATCTGACTGGCGCCCTGCCTTTTAATAAGCCTAAGGCTTATTAAGATGGGGTCAAGGGAAGCTATCTAGAATAGACATTTTCCTTGCCGGGAAGCCCCGCTCTTCAGAGCGGGGAGCTTCACTTTTTTACTGCTTGTCTCTCCGGCAGAACCGGCACGCGGCGCAGCCGGACACTTCTGTAAATACGAACAGGATACGGATGCCGTGGGATTAGGAGGATAACATGTCATGGTATGTCGAAGCGCTTAAGGGGAAAAGGGTTCTCATCGTTGATGATGAACCGGATATGCTCGAATCCCTTGAGGAGGTTTTGGACATGTGCCATGTAGAGAAAGCGCGCACCTACGACACGGCCAAGGAACTCCTCGAGAAGGAAATCTACGATGCCGCGATACTCGACATCATGGGCGTGCAGGGATATGAACTTCTCAACATCGCCGTTCAGAAAAAAATACCCGCCATTATGCTGACCGCCCATGCCTTATCTTCTGAAAATTTCATCATTTCAATGAAAGCCGGAGCCACGATTTATATTCCGAAAGATGAAATTTTAAATATCGCGTTTTTCGTCGCTGAAGCGATCCGGCCCGCACAGGAGACAAAAGCAGGACCTCCGCGATGGTTTGCCAAGTTAAAACCCTATTTCGACTGGAAATTCGGTCCGGGTTGGATGGATAAATACATAGATATCTGGGGAGAAGATAGATGAAACGGTTTTCCCCCGATCAACTCATCGTTGGACTCATGCTTGCTGCCGTTCTTTCAGTCATCATTGCTTACCGGATTTATTATCCCATGTAGCGATATTCTTTGTTGTGATTATCGGCTCTATGCATCCATGCGGCTGAGAGCTTCTTCAATTTCACCGATGATCCGCCTGGCCGCCTCCGCCGGATTTCCGGCATCCCGGATGGGTCTTCCGATCACTACGTAATCAGCACCATCTTGAATTGCTTGAGTCGGCGTAACGACACGGGACTGATCATCCGGCTTGATGCCGTCCCATGATGGACGTATTCCAGGCGTCACTGCAATAAAGGATTTGCCGAAGTGCTCTTTTATCATTTTCACCTCAAGACCGGAACATACCACACCGTCACACCCGGCATGCTTTGCCATAACCGCTTTTTTCAGTACAAGCCCGGAAAGATCCGAACAAAACGGTTTAGCATACCCGCTTTGATGCAGATCCTCCGGAGAAACACTGGTCAGTATGGTGACCCCAAGGATATGGACTTTTCCTCCTCCCCCTTTGACGGCCGCCAGAAGCGATTTAACAGACTCACCGCAGTGAACGGTAGTAAAGGTGACACCGAGATCTGCAATCACCGAAACGGTGCGATAGACGGTTTCGGGAATATCGTGGAGTTTAAGATCGAGAAACACGCCGGCGCCTCCTTCGGATGCAACGGTCCGGATGATGCCCGGTCCGGACCGGATAAAGAGTTCAAGCCCGATCTTAAACATCCCGACATGGTCCGAAAGGAGTCGGACATATCGGTTTGCTTCTTCAAATGATGGGAGATCGAGCGGGAAAATTATGCGTTCTTTTGCTTGCATTGATTTGGCCAAATTCAATCCCCTTTATTTCAGACCGCCTCGCCACTGGGTGCAATCAGGTTTATGGCGCCAGGTATGATGTCAATGCAGATCGGTAATGTGCCGGGCTGTTCGCCATCGATCTCTATCAGCACCTGTTCATCCGAAGCCGCTTCAAGGTGTGTTGCGGTCATGGAATAAACTTTGTCGACCTGATAGATCCGCCCGTCATACAATTTGGAAAAATTTAAAAAAATTCCGGCCAAGGATAATTCTCCGACCACCGTGACATGCAGCAGTCCATCATCGAAACGCGCATCCGGAGCAATGTTCATCCCGCCGCCATGAAAGCAGCCGTTTGAAACCGCCACATTCCAAACCAACCAGTCTCCATTTATTCTATGGTCGGTTGTTATGCGGATCCGTTTTTTCCCATATCGCAAAACAGAAATCAGTGTGGCGAGCATAAAGGAAATCAGGGGAGAACGCTTCCACGGCATACGGCTCGCCATTTGTGCGACCTCTCCGCCGAGTCCGAAGCTGGCGATATTTAAAAAATACCGCGTCACTCTTTGATGATATTGATCTGAAAAAACAGCCTTTCCAACATCAATCCTGCGGACAGGGGCCTCCCTGATCAGGCGGATCGCCGCTGCGGCATTCATGGGGATGGAAGCCGATTTGACAAAATCGCAGCCGGTTCCGTTGGGGATGACTCCGAGAGTAAGATCTTCTCTGACTGATGAATCAAAGGTCATGAAGGCATTCACCACCTCGTTTAACGTCCCATCCCCTCCGACCGCAACGATGCGTCTGGCGCCTTTTCGGACGGCCGCAAGGGATGCAGTCGTTGCATCTCCAGGGTGACGGGTGATCGACGTGGAGAATGGGCCGAGCGATTTTTCAGCCAAAACCGAAACAGCATGCCATACGGATCCGGTGGATCCTCCCCCGGCATGAGGATTGACGATAAAGGCCGTCCGAGCAGAGAACATAATTAATCATAGTGCAAAAGGGTCTTTCCATAAAGCTTTTTTTATGGGTAGCTTCCATCATTTCCCGATAAGCCGGCAAGGCCGGGGTGCAAAAGAGCCATTTCATAAATCTATTGAAATAAATCGGTTGGTGATGATATGGAGACTTCCTAAGGAATCAGAAAGATTGAGTGCCTTGCATAAAATGACCTGATCTTGGAGTTCAATGGAAATCACAAAACGACAACAGGAACTGCTGCGGATGCTCCCGGGTGTGGATCGCATCTTTGAGGTTACGAAAACAGACCCGTTTTTATCGGATATTCCAAAGCCGCTTGCCGTATCATCCATTCGGGCTGTCATCGAAACACTCCGAACGCATATCATCGAACATGAATCCGGGGTTAGTGAAGAAAACCTCTCCGAAGCAGCGGTTAGTGAAGCGCTGAAAAAAAATCTGATCGAAAAGCTGAAACCGAAGCTCCTGCGTGTCGTCAACGCCACCGGTGTCGTAATCCATACCAATCTCGGCAGATCTCTCCTTGCCGCCGCCGCTATCAAAAATCTGATCGCCATCGGTTCCGGATATTCGAATCTGGAATTTGATCTTCTAAAAGGGATTCGAGGGTCCCGGCACAGCATTGTTGAAGACCTTCTCTGCGAACTCAGCGGAGGAGAAGCCGCCATGGTGGTCAACAACAACGCGGGGGCCGTCCTCTTATGTTTGGAAACGATCGCCTCCGGTAAAAAGGTAATCGTATCCCGCGGAGAACTTGTTGAAATCGGAGGAGCCTTCCGAATCCCGGATGTGATGGCAAAAAGCGGCGCCATCTTAAAAGAAGTGGGAACCACGAACCGGACCCATCCCTTTGATTATGAAAAGGCCATTGAAAACGATACTGCCCTTCTGCTGAAGGTCCATTTGAGCAATTTCAGCGTGGTGGGATTTACGGCAAGCGTTGACCTGAAAACGCTGGTGGAGTTGGGGAAGATTTACCATCTGCCGGTGATGGAAGACCTTGGAAGCGGCACCTTTATTGATTTTTCCAAATACGGCCTTCCCAAAGAACCGACCATTCAGGAATCGGTGGCGGCGGGCGCGGATGTGATTACCTTTAGCGGGGACAAGCTCCTGGGCGGCCCTCAGGCCGGAATTATCGTCGGTAAAAAAGAGACGCTCGACAGAATCAAGAAAAATCCGGTTGCAAGGGCGCTCCGGATCGACAAATTCACGCTGGCGGCATTGGAAAGCACGCTTTCTTTATACCGGAATGAAGAGAACGCCGTGTCGGCTATTCCCACCCTCAGAATGCTGACTACCCCGGTAAAGCAGATTGAAAAAAGAGCAAAGCGCCTGTTGGCCATCCTTCGAAACCTGAACAATTCCCGCCTTACAGTAACTCTCATAGATCTTTCTTCCAGGGTCGGCGGTGGCGCACTTCCGCTTCTGAACCTTCCCAGCAAATGCATCGGAGTCGAGGTCTCCGACATGTCGGCCAATGCCGTTGACCGGTTCATGAGAGGGTATGCAACCCCCGTCATCGGCCGCATCGAGAACGATCTGTTCATCCTTGATATGAGGACCGTTCAGGAAGATGAAGCGGCCGTAATCAAATCTGCGATGCTCGATATGCTTAACAGGAGCTGAAGATGGCGTCCGAAAGTCGAGACATCTTTTCCGGTCGAAGTTCGGTAAAAGAATTTCTTTTTTCAAAGAGCGGTGGAAAGTCCGTAGAAAAGAAAGCCGATTTGACCCTACAATCGACAAGGGATGCATTGAGATCCCGATTCCCCAATGCAATATGGAATCCTCCTTTTGTTGATAACGTCCTATCCCGGCTATCCGGCGCCGACCGTTTCGGAACGATTTTCGTAAAGATCGACCCGTTCGATGGCGCCCGAAATCCAAAACAGGAAACACGTGAAGGGCTCGTTCTTGATCTTGCAGGAATCCTGGAAGGATTGTGCGATAAAAACGATGCGGGATGGGGGCCTATCGATGCGGATAGGTTCGGATGTTATTTTGTGGGAAAAACGGATCATGAATGCCTGCAAACGGGACAGGCGATTCAGGAGGAGTTGTCCAAGCGCCGAAAAGAAACGGTTTCCATCGGGGTGGCCCAGTACCCGACACTCAATTTCAGCAGGAGCCAGGTTTTTGAAAATGCCGTTAAAGCACTCGATCATGCTGCCTTTTTCGGCTCCAACTCCAGGATTGTATTTGATGCCGTCAGTTTGAATATCAGCGGAGATGCACGATACCAGGAAGGAGATGTTGAGGGCGCCATCCGGGAATTTCAGGCTGCGAGGAAGCTTGATCCTAAAAATATTAACGTGCACAACAGCCTGGGTGTCTGCTTTGCCATCTCGGGTGATCACCAAAGGGCCAGGGAGTGCTTTGAACAGGCCAGATGGATCGATCCCGGCGAAGGGATGGCTGTCTATAATTTAGGCCTGTTGAGCTTGATGGCCGGAGATAGAGAAGCAGCCCTCAGTCTTTTTCTGGAGTCCGACCGGATTAAGGAAGGGGTGTATGAAGTCGTTTTTCAGATCGGTCGGCTTTACCTTGAACTGGGAACGCCGGAAAACGGAAAACGGTATCTCAAAAATGCGGTGCGGATCCGACCCGCATCCGCCCCGGCATACCGGTGCCTTGGAGAATGCAGCATACAAATGAACCGGATCGATGAAGCCCTTTCCGCCTTTCAAAAGGCTGTTAAACTCAATCCGAACGATGCGGCATCCCTTTCGGCGTTGGGGTGCCTGTTCCAAAAAGTCGGAGAAAACCCTGAAATTGCTCTCTCCTTTTGTCAGCAGAGCGTTCAGATATCCCCTGAAGAGGGGCTTTTCAGATACCGGCTAGGTGAACTCTATTTCCGGTGCGATAAATTCGATGAGGCAAAAGAGGAACTGAAGGCTGCCGACAGACTGGGGCATGATGCCAAAGATCTTTTGAAAAAAATTGAAGAAAAGCTTGAAGGAAAGGCACATGATAACGGATTTTGAGTCTCATATCATGGAGATTTTGGAAGAGAGCATCCAGGCCAAAAGAGAGGCCGTTACCGGAAACCTGGCCGTCATCATTGAAGGGGCTGAAACGCTGGCCGCCTGCCTGACCGCCGGACATAAAATTTTGATTTTTGGAAACGGAGGGAGCGCAGCCGATGCCCAGCACATTTCTGCCGAATTCATAAACCGGTTTCAGATCGAAAGGCCCCCCCTTGCCGCCATAGCGCTGACCACCGACTCGTCTATTTTGACCAGTATCGGAAATGACTATGATTTCACGGATATTTTTGCCAAGCAGATCATGGCGCTCGGAAAAAAGGATGATATCGCCTGGGGGATCAGCACGAGCGGAAATTCGAAAAACGTGATCAAGGGGATCGAAGCCGCAAAAGAGATCGGCATCTTTACACTGGGGATGACCGGAAGGGGAGGGAGGCTGGCTGAGTGCACTGATTTGACATTTCGGGTTCAATCCGACACGACGGCCAGAATACAGGAAGCCCATATCACTATTGCCCATATTCTCTGCGACCTTGTGGAACAGATTCTTTTCCCCTAAATCGACCTCTGGCCGGGTCGAACCCATGCGGCCAAAGGAGAGTAAAACGCATGCCACACCCGTTTAAGCCGTTGAATCTCAACCGCATCAAAACCTATTCCCTCCAGGAGAGGAAAAGCAAGGTCGGTATCGAAGACTTTGCCAAACCATGGGCCGAAGGAGGGACGTTGAGAGGTTTCCTTGAAACGCTCCCAGGCATCCTGGCCGGTGGTCACATACGCGAAGTTGTCGCAGCTATTGCTTTGGCGCAACGGAACTCCAAAACTGTTTTGATCGGCATGGGTGCGCATGTCATCAAGGTCGGGTTGAATCCGGTGATTATCGATCTTATGGAACGCCGGGTCATCTCTGCCGTTGCCTTCAACGGCGCCGGCATCATCCATGATGTGGAACTGGCCATAGCCGGAAAAACCTCGGAAGATGTGGATTCGTCTCTGAACGAAGGATCTTTCGGCATGTCCCGTGATACCTGTGAGTTTATAAACGAGGCTATAAAGAAGACAAAGAGGAAGCCTTACGGCTTGGGCAAAGCCGTGGGAGAGGCCATCGTTAAAAACGGTCTTTTGTTTCAAAGGATCAGCATCCTTGCAGCCGGAATCCGCCTTGGGATTCCGATTACGGTTCACGTGGCCTTTGGGACGGATATCCTTCACATGCATCCGGGGTTTGATCCTAATTTGACGGGAAAAGCCACACACGCCGATTTCAGGTTATTTGCATCGGCAGTGGCCACACTGGAAGGAGGGGTATATGTGAATGTCGGATCGGCTGTCATCCTTCCGGAGGTTTTTTTAAAGGCGCTGACTTTGGCCCGGAATCTGGGTCATACCGTCAAACGGTTTACGACCGTAAATATGGATTATATGCTGCAATACCGTCCTCTAACGAATGTGGTGCATCGGCCTACTGCTGAAGGCGGCGTCGGATACAACCTGATCGGACATCATGAAATTATGCTTCCGCTTATCGCCGCCGGCGTTATTGAAGCCATCAAAAACCAATGAAGGAACAAACAGACCGGCAACCTGGATCTGTTCATGTCCGGACCTATTGATATTCGGTTCTTCCCGATATGAATGTTTACCTGATTACCTGGAGTATCCTCAATGCTGCGGATCGTTTGGGCCTTTCACTATCCGACCTCCCCGGTTTTTCGGCGGATTTGGGATTCGAGGGGGTGGAGATATCTGACCGCCAGATTGCTTCATGCGACTCGGCTTATCTCAGATCTTTTGCCCGGACATGTGCCAGGACCGACATCGGCATCATACTGGATATCAGCTGCGACCTGACCCTGCTCCATCCGCAGCGCGCCGAAGAAGAGATGAGGCATGCCGGACGGATGATCCGCCTGGCACAGCAACTGGGCGCCAGAGGCGTCCGAATCTGGCTGGGAGGACAAACCCTAAGCATTCAGCAATTATATTATCGAAAAAGACGGATTCAACTCGGGAACGGAAAGCAGGAGATGAAAAGCGGTGGAAAAACGGCAAACGCAATTGTTGACCTTCTGGGGACCGGAGCGGTCTATGCATTCATAAGATCAATGCAGGGAAGGGCCTCTGCCTGTGTGTTTCACCTGGAAAAAAAGATTCGAAATGCCGTCTTTTCCCTCAAAGAGATAGTAAAAACGATCGGCAGCAGCGGTCTATTTGTCGCCATCGAAAATCACTGGGGAATCAGCAGCTACCCGGAAATCATTTTGGATGTGATTCGAAAAGTCGATTCCAAACATCTTGGAACCTGTGTTGATTTTGTAAATTTTCCAAAAAGAGTGAATCCGGAGAAGGGAATTCGACAATTGGCTCCATACGCGTTTATTGCCCACGCCAAGAGGGGTCGCCCTGCTGGGGACGGAAATGGAGATATTGACTTTCAGCGCTCTCTTTCGGTATTGAAAGGGAGCGGTTTTGATGGAATTCTGGCTGCCGAGCATGATGGGCCGGGAGATGGGCTCAAAGAATGCATGATGATTCAAAAATTGATCCGTAACTATTGGTTCTGACGGGTAAAAACTTCCAACACAACGTTGACCGATTTGATCTTCTTAGAGTTATGATTATTTTGGTTCAAATAGAATATGATAGCCAAGGGTAAAGGAGCCTGGAAATGCCGATTTACGAATATCATTGTAAAGCGTGTGAGAAACGCTTTGAGTACCTGGTTCTTGGAAAAGATGAACCGGCTTCCTGTCCGGCCTGCAACAGTCGAAAGGTAAGCCGGTTGATGTCTGCATGCGGATTTATAAGCAAAGACCGAGGAGGATCGACGGTTTCCAAATCCGCCGGCTCTTCTTGCGGAGGCTGCTCGGCAACCAGTTGTGCAAGCTGTCATTAAAGGTGTTGAATTCGATTAAAATCGGAACCCGCGGGAGCAAGCTGGCGCTCTGGCAGGCCAACTGGGTTAAGACAGCCCTAGAAAAAACCCATTCCGGTTCGACCTTATCCATAATCACAATCAAGACTACGGGCGATAAGATCCTGGATGCGCCCCTTGCCAAAGTGGGAGGCAAGGGGCTTTTTGTTAAGGAGATCGAGGAATCTCTTCTCAATAATCGGGTCGATCTGGCGGTGCACAGCATGAAAGATATGCCGGCCCGTATTCCAACAGGATTAACGATCGGTGCGATTCCCAAAAGGGAAAATCCAAAAGATGTCCTGATTTCAAAACATGGAAAGCGGCTTTTCCATCTTGCATCCGGTTCCCGCATCGGCACCAGCAGCCTCAGACGGTCGGTTCAATTGCGTCATGCGAGGCCTGACCTGGTCATCGTGCCGCTTAGGGGAAATCTCGACACCCGGATTCGCAAGCTTGAAAAGGAAGATCTCGACGCCGTCGTTCTGGCAGCGGCCGGGGTCATACGGATGAATTTCGAGGACCGGATTACGGAGTATCTGGATGAAGAGGTCATGCTTCCTGCCGTAGGACAGGGAGCGCTTTGCATCGAAATTCGGGCGAACGATCCCCAACGCGCAGCTTTGTTGGCCGGTATGGATGATCCGGAAAGCCGGGCGGCCGTTACAGCGGAACGCGCTTTTTTAAACCGACTGGAAGGAAGTTGCCAGATCCCAGTTGCCGCTTATGCAAATCTCGTTGGAGAGCTCCTGGTGCTTAAGGGGCTTATTTCGGATTTGGATGGAAAAGACATGATACGGGGCGCCCTTTCCGGGCCGAAAACATCCGGCGAAAGTATCGGAGTCGATTTGGCAAACCGCTTGCTTGACTCAGGCGGCAGGGCGATTTTAGAAACCATTATTTCGGGAATGAATAAGGCAGATGAACGGTAAAGTTTTTTTAGTGGGAGCCGGGCCCGGAGATCCGGGCCTGATTACGGTCAAAGGGCTGGAATGCATTCGAAAAGCCGATGTGATCATTTACGACTACCTCGCCTCTCCATCTTTGTTGGCCAGTGCCGGCAACGATTGTGAGCTCATCTATGTAGGAAAAAAGGGAGGAGAACACATCCTTCCTCAGGATGAAATCAACGATCTCATCCTCAAGAAAGCAAAGCAGGGACTGATAGTTACACGCCTCAAAGGAGGCGATCCGTTTATTTTCGGCCGGGGAGGGGAAGAGGCGGAGGTCTTATCTGAAGCCGGAATATCCTTTGAAATCGTTCCGGGTGTAAGCTCCGCCATTGCGGCGCCGGCTTATTCCGGAATTCCGCTAACTCACCGTCAGTTCACTTCCACCGTAGGGTTTGTGACCGGCCATGAGGATCCGCAAAAAGAAGAATCGAGTATTAACTGGAGTGCTGTTGCAAAAGGGATGGGGACGCTTGTTTTTCTAATGGGCGTTAAAAACCTTCCTAAGATCACCTCGAAGCTGAAGGAAAACGGCCTGCCCGGCAGGACACCCATCGCAATCGTCCAATGGGGTACAACCCCGCAACAGGTCACCGTCTCGGGGACCCTGGACACCATTGAAGAGACCGCTCGCGAAACCGGTATCAAGGCGCCGGCCGTCATTTGCATCGGTGAAGTGGTCCGATTAAGGGAAAAGCTGAGATGGTTCGAAATCCGGCCGCTCTTTGGGAAGCGTGTGGTGGTGACTAGGGCGAGAGAGCAGGCCAGTGATCTGGTTCTTGCCTTATCGGATTTGGGCGCCGAATGTTTTGAATGCCCTACCATACGGATCGCCCCGCCTGATGATATCTCCCTTCTCGATCAGGCCATCGAACGGCTTGAGGGGTACCACTGGCTGATTTTCACCAGTGTTAACGGTGTGGCCGCTTTTTTCGAAAGGCTTTTTCTCAAGGGAAAAGATGTCAGAGCGCTTGGAGGGCTTAAAACAGCCGTTATCGGCCCGGCAACCCAAAGGAAGCTTTTTGAATTCGGCCTGAAAAGCGACCTCATTCCGGAAAGCTTCATGGCCGAATCAATTATCACAGCTTTTTCGAAAGAAGATGTCAAAGGAAAAAAAATCCTTCTTCCTCGTGCCAAAGGAGCCCGCTCCGTTCTTCCCGCCGAGCTGAGCCGAATGGGGGCCGTCGTGGATGAAATCATCTCGTATGGCACCCGGGCGGTCGGTGAAAACGCACCCTTGGTTATCGAGCATCTTGAAAATAAAGCGGTCGATCTAATCACCTTTACAAGCTCATCCACGGCAAAGAACTTCAAGTCTTTTATCCCGGAAAACCGGTTTGAATCCCTGATGAGAGGGGTCGCCGTCGCCAGCATCGGCCCGATTACAACGGAAAGCGCGGAAAAGCTGGGTTTTAAGGTTCAGATTACGGCCGAAACATTTACCATCCCAGGACTAGTCGACGCCATTTGCCGGCATTACAGGAAAAAATGAAAGCGCCGGCTTAAATCTCCAGCAAACGGGAATCGCTTTGAATTTCATAAAAAAGAACTGGTTTCTTCTTGCGTTGGCGGCCGTTTGTGCGATCACCATCGTGGAGACCGGTGCAAGGCTGGCTCAGGCGGGGAACTGGTGCAAGTCCAAACATGGGGCGGATGCCGTTATTTTTCTCATATTTCTGGCGACAGGCCTTATTCTCAAGACCGAAAAAATCAGGGAAGGAGTGGAGGATATCAAGGGAATTGCCATTACCCTCACGATCATTTTTGTTATTGCTCCTGGGGCGGCCTATGCCATCGCCTTGCTCCCTTTGGATCCCGGAATTAAAATCGGGCTGTTTCTGGTCGCCATCATGCCTTCAACCTTAACGAGCGGGGTTGTTATGACAGGCGCTTCGGGCGGGAATATGGCCAATTCGCTCCTCATTACCATCATAGGGAACGGACTGAGCATCATCACCATCCCGCTCACTTTGACAATCCTGCTGGGTATCGGAGGAGAGAGCCAGTCGGTTCCCATTCAAAAAGGAACAATGATGGTGCAGATCGCCCTTCTTGTCATGGTTCCTCTCCTGATAGGCCTGGTGCTGCGGCCAAAGAGATTGAACCTTGACCGGTGGTTCCAGCGCATGATCCCTGTTTTCAACCAATGCATGATTCTAGTAATTGTATGGATGGCTCTGTCCGGCGCCAGAGAGGCGGTGCTCGGCGGGGGCGCCCGGACGTTTCAGATCCTTATCCTTTCCTTTCTGTTTCACGCGATTTTATTGGCGGTTGCCTTTATTTCAGCACGCCTTTTCAGAATCGGACCGGGAAAAAGGGAAAGCATTATTTTTATGGGAGGGCAGAAGACCCTGCCGCTTTCGGTTTTGCTGCAAACGACACTATTCCCTCAATATGGCTTATCGCTTGTTTTTTGCGTCATCCACCATTTTGTGCACCTCATGATGGATGGATATCTGGTCGGCCGCTTTAGAACTTCTGCTCATTATAAAACTCAGCGGCGCTGAAGAACCGTTCATAGTTTCGCTTGTTGAACCAGCTTAAATATTCCTCCTCCGGTCTCGTCTCCTCTTCAAGAGCATGCCACACATCTTCCGGCATATCCCAATCGGAAGAGAGCATGTTTTCTTCGAGCTGTTCCAATTTTCTGACACCGATGATGACAGAGGCGACGATCTTCCGTTTCAAAGGCCATGCAATTGCCAGCCTCGTCATGGAAATGCCGCATTCAGATGACACCTTTTCCAAAATTTGAGCTGTTTTCAACCCTTTAGCATGCCAGAACCTGGGCCCATCGACCTGGGTGCGGAAAAAATGACGTGTCCCCTCAGCCGGCTGGGTCATCCCCTTGTATTTACCGCTGAGAAGACCTCCTCCTAAAGGGCTGTAACATAAAAGGCCGATGCCGTGGTCCGAAATGGCCGGAATAATCTCTTTTTCCGGTTCCCGATGGATCAGATTGTAAACGTGCTGAGCGGCTATAAATTTTTCCAAATTCATTCGGGCGGATATTCCGGCGGCTTTGGCGATCTGCCATGCGAAAAGATTGCTGCAACCCAGATAGCGGACTTTGCCCTGCCTGACAAGGTCATCCAAAGCGCGAACGGTTTCTTCGAGTGGGGTAATGGGATCAGGACCGTGGATATAATAAAGATCAATATAATCGGTTTTCATCCGCCTCAAGCTCCCTTCACAGGAAGCGATGACGTGTTTTCGGGAAAGGCCGTATCGGTTTGGTTCCTTACCCACGGGAAAATAACATTTTGAGGCGATGATTATTTGGTCCCGGGGGATCTGAGACATCATGTTTCCAAGGATTTCTTCTGATTTTCCCCCGGCATAGATATCGGCGCAATCCAGAAAATTACCTCCGGTATCGAGATATTTTTTTATGATGGAATGGGCTTCTATTTCATCGCATCCCCAGTCAGGAGTGCCGAAGGTCATGGTTCCGAGGCTGATCCGGGAGACAAGGAGTCCGGATTTTCCTAAAAAACGATATTTCATTTTCACCTCCTTGAGAAAGTAGATTGATCTTTTAAAATAAAATATCAGAAGCGTTATGTCAACCAGGCAGCATTGTGGAACCGACGATTGCTTGGCTTTATGGAGAAGTCGGATGTTTTTGCCTATCTTTTCCATTTTGAATGATACACGTTTTGTGGTAGAATGATCGATCTTTCGATAGGTTAACGCAACCCAAAAGGAGCCCTTGTGAAGCTTTTGGTCGCCAAGATGGGGATGACGGATTACCAGAAGGCGCTTATCATTCAGGAAGCGCTGTTCCGAAAGCGCCAGCGCGAAGAAATAAGGGACATTATCCTTCTTCTGGAGCATCCGCCGACACTGACTCTGGGGTTGAGAGGGAAGGAATCAAATATTATTGCAACAAAGGCACAACTGAAGTCCTGCGGAGTGAAAGTGTTCAAAATTTACCGCGGGGGGGATGTGACCTATCATGGCCCCGGCCAACTCGTTGGATATCCCATCTTGAATCTGATCCAACATGGAAAAGACATCCGGCAATTTATATGGAACATTGAAGAAATCTTTATCCGCTTGTTGGATGAAGAATATGGACTTGAAGCCGGAAGAATGGACAAATATACAGGGGTTTGGGTAGGAAATGAGAAAATTACAGCTATCGGATGTTCGATCCGGCGCTGGGTGACCATGCACGGATTTGCCTTCAATGTGAATACCAATCTGGACCATTTTAAGTGGATCAATCCGTGCGGGCTAACGGATAAAACGGTCACATCACTGCAACAGCGGATCGGCCGTCCATTGGATATGGAGTGTGTGTATGCACAGGTCGTCACCTACTTTACCCGACAGTTTAAAATGCAGGCTGAGATCATCAATCAAGCAGCATTAACCGAATTGACGGAAAGCGAAAAAAATGAATCAGAAGAAACCGGAGTGGCTGAAAGTCAAATTGCAGGGTGAAAAAGAGATCCACGAGGTCCGGACGATGCTGGAACGATTTTCGCTGCATACGGTTTGCGAAGAGGCCCGCTGTCCGAATATCATAGAATGCTTCGGGAGAAAAACAGCCACGTTTATGATTCTCGGCAACATCTGCACCCGCAACTGCACCTTTTGTAACATCACCCCGGGGCGCCCCCTAAGCCCTGATCCGGATGAGCCCTTTCATGTCGCTCAGGCGGTTCGGGGATTGGAACTGAAACATGCGGTCATCACCTCCGTTACCCGGGATGATCTTGCCGACGGGGGGGCGTCCCATTTTGCCAGGGTCATTGAGGAGATTAAAAAACTTGATATGCAGATTCAGATCGAAGTGCTTGTACCGGATTTTAAGGGGGATCAGGAAGCCTTGCTTCAGGTTGTCCTGGCAAAACCTCAGATCATCAACCATAACGTGGAAACGGTCCCAAGATTATATCCAAGCGTGCGGCCGGAGGCCGACTATCCACGTTCGCTTCAATTGCTGAAAAGGGTCAAAAACAGAGATCGCGATCTATTCACAAAATCCGGTTTGATGCTGGGGCTGGGCGAAGAAAGAGATGAAGTGCTCAGTGTTTTCGATGATTTGCGAAATGTGGAATGCGATTTTTTAACAGTTGGTCAATACCTGGCCCCTTCGAATCAACATCACCCGGTTATCGGTTTTGTCCATCCGGATATTTTTGAAGAGTATCGGATTGAAGGTCTGAAAAGAGGATTTAAGCATGTGGCTTCAGCGCCTTTGGTCAGAAGCTCTTACCATGCGGAACAGGCAATACAACGGTTAATGTTTTGAAGTCTTCTCAGGCTTTCTCTCCGGTATCGAACAGCATGACCCAGTCGTCGATGGATATTCCCGGCGTTTCAACGGAATGGTCCGAGTAGAATGCATCGATCAGGGCTTTGAATTCCGAGCGTTTTGCTCCTTCAAACATGGATTCGAGAATCCGGACGGCATCCGGCGGATAGCAGAAGAAATCGCCTGAAATGGAAACCCCGGCAAATCGATCCTCGTGAATTTCGAAATCCGCTCGTATCAGTCCGCCATTTCCCTTATGAACCTTTTGGAAGAGGTGAACCCCGTCGCGGATCTTAAGTTTTAGACTAGAGATTCTGCTTTGGATTTTCGTCAGCCACGCATCGCTTTCCATGATGTCGCGAAGCTCATCCATTTTATTCCGTACCGGTTCATCGAGTGGTCTTGGGTTAAGCGGCCCCAGGAGTTTTGAAAATTCCTCGATCATCATCTCGTTCAGCCGGTCTTCATTCCATTTTATGGCGTTCTCTTCGCCCAACTCCTGTCGGATGGTTGAAAGGTTCTCTTTAAGTGTCCGGTAAACTTTGTCGCGGAACTTTTCATCCGGCACTTTCAAAACATGAGCCATCATGTCATGGTTGAAATCCACGATGAGATTTCCCACAAACACGACAGAAGGGCCGATTTCTCCTACACCGCTTCCGCTGATTTTCCGATTTCCGGCAATAACATCGTTTATGGGTTTATATTCGGCGGCAATTCCCAGCCGGCGATAAACATGGATCGCCGGCTGGAGGAATTTTTTATAAAACATCTCTTTTGAAGCGGGAATGCGCGGATCATCGCGTTTTAGAATCATCTGGAAAAAGAGCTGATTCCCGTCGAGGTAAACCGCGCCGCCACCGACATCGCGACGGAACATCGGAATCCGATGGCTCCGGCAAAAATCAACGTCCACCTCCTTGAAAAGGTCCTGATGAAATCCGATACAGACATAAGGGCTTCGCGGAGAGAGCAGGATCAGGCCTTCACGGCCGAGCTTGGCCATGGCATGATAGACGAGTTGGGAATCATCCCAGGATTGTTTTCCAAGAAGATATAAATCCATGAAACTTAGGTGTTACCTTTTAGGCTTAATGACTCTCCATGGCTTTTCTGACCAATTGGACGATATCCATAACTTCCAGAGAGATCTTGTTGCGCTTAACATAAGCGGTGATGGTTCTCACACACTGCTGGCAGGAGGTAACCACGCTTTGGGCGCCGGTTGACAAAATTTCTTCTACTTTGAGCTTGGCGATTTTACCGGCCAACTCCGCGTCCATCATTTCCAGGTTGCCGCCGCCGCCGCAGCATCGACAATTTTCTTTGTTCCGGGGGAGTTCAATCAGCTTTATTCCGGGGATTGAACGGATGATCTCGCGGGGCGGATCAAAAACGCGTGCTCCCCGGCCTAGGTCGCACGGGTCATGGTAGGTAACCGTCATGGGAAGTGATTTGAATTCTAGATTTTTTGACCGCACGAGTTTAAGCAAAAACTCCGTGACATGGGTGAGCTCAATTTCTGCATGGTAATGATCACGCCACATCTGATAGCAGGACGGGCATGCAAAAATGGCGGTTTTAGCTCCCATTGCTTTTACCGAAGCCAGATTATGCTCTCTGAGCTCATCGAACATTTCCATGAACCCGGCTCCAAGCAGCGGGAAGCCGCAGCACCATTCCTCTTGGCCAAGGAGTGCAAAATCGACTCCTCCGGCATCCAGTATTTCTGCAAGTGCAATCGGTATTTTCTGAGCCAGCGGAAAATAGGAAGCCACACACCCGGTAAAGAAAATCACTTCAGCCTGTTTTTTCAGGTAGCTGTCATCCCGGGGATGCCGCATATCAGCCACCCAATCCGCCCGCTCGGCGTTATCTTCTGCAAAAACATTGCGGCTTTGAGAAAGGTTTTTTCGGATCATGTCGATTTTTTGAGGGAAGGCGTCGGAATGGGCGAGATCCCGGCGCAAGGAAAACCATATCTCCTTTAGGCGTATCCCCAGGGGGCAGACCTCTTGACAATTTCCGCAAAGGGTGCATCGGAAAACCGTATCAGCGTATTTCTTCCGGTCTTCTTGGGAAAGAGCTTTCCGGCCAAGCAGTTTCTGTAAGAGGCTGGTTTTTCCCTTCAGGTTCTCCCTTAATCGGCTCAGTCGATATACGGCGGAAAGCCTGCCGTCGGTTGCTGCCAAGGCTGCCGGGCATGCTTCAGCACATAAACGGCAGTTCGTGCAGGCGTCCATTTCCAGAAGCTGGCGGATAGTGTAGTCAGGCTTTTCCATTTGGCGTATTTTGCTTTTGGCTAAAATTGAGTTTAGGTTTTAGCAAATTTTTTAATATCCGCCAGGATCCATTTTCTGATGGCGTCCGGCCCATGGATCAACATAGACAGCTCGGCTTTATCTGAGGGTTTGATTTTGAACATCCACCCTTTTCCATAGCAATCCTGATTGATAAGTCCGGGGGTATTTTCCAGTTCGTCATTCACTTCAACGAGCTCTCCGGTGACCGGTGCGTTGATTTTGCCAAGCCATTTCCCTGACTCGACCTTTGCGAATCGTTTTCCGGCGGTGAGCGTTTTTCCGGGTTCCGGAAGTTGCACATAAACGATCTCCCCGGCAAGCTTTTGGGCAAAATCATCCATGCCCATCATCAGTAGAGCTCCTTCTTCTTTGACCCAGCAGTGACCCTCTTCATAATATCGGTCTTCGGGCATGTTGTAACCTTCGATATCCATAATCTCCCTCCTCCAGTGTATAAAAACCTTATTATCGGATTGTTCTTAGGATCTGTTTCGCACGGCATTTATTGCCAGAACGACCGGCGCCAGGATGATGTGAAACATTCCGGAAAAAGGCAGATAGGCGATAAAAATTCCGGCCAACGCCGCATGAACATACCAGATATATCCATAAATGGAATCAAGCCCCGTCATGCCGATAAATAATCGGCCGGCGCCATTTCCGATAAATGCATATCCCGAACCCGGCGGAAAATCGGTCATGGCAATGCGTATTGCTTCAAGAGCAAACCCGACCAGCACAATGGTTCCGATAAGCCCGGTGGCAAGCCGGTCTTTTTTGGGAAGAGATGGAAGTTGCATGGGCCGGTCTTTTATATTTCGAACGATCGCCATCACTGCACCCGAGATGATCATCACACCTGTGAAATCGAAAACAAAGCCGCAAATCGGATGATTTTTATTCAGCATCAACCAGGGGAATCTCGTTTCCGGCATCCATAAAGAGCCGATCAGCGCGATCATCCCCCATCCGAATCGCAAAGTTAAAGGCCAGACGATAAGACCGTGAACCAGCCATCGCATGGTCGATCGACGATATAGCTGCAATTGGAGTAAGCCGTCCAGAAAAAGCGCTCTGGCGACTAATAATATCTTTTGGGAAAAAACCGTTTGAATGGTCAAACCGATCAACCCGGCAATTTTACGAACGATCCCGGCGGACTCTTTTCCAGGCCATGCGCCCGACAGCCAATAGGAAAAGGCCGATGCCGTTCCAAAACCAAAAATGATCAGGGCCAAAATCGTTATCGGGTCGGATGATGAAAAGGTAGCCGCATGGCAAGGCATGCAAAGAATGCTCTTTGGAGGCAGAATCATTGCTGCAGCACCAACCGGATTCCCTTGGATGTGACATCTGCTGCAAAAGCGGTCGGTTTTTTCCGCGATCATGTTATGAATCACGCTGGGGGTATCGTCTTCAACCATCCGCAACCATATGACAGCTCCTGTTTGTGCGTCTTTTCGGGGAAAAATGGATTTGAGATGGCAGGCTTCACAGGAGACGCCGGCGTGTCCGTCATGGATGACCTTATCATTGTGAGGGGTGTGGCATTTGCGGCAATCGGCCGCTTGTTGATCGGCATGTCCGAAACGGGCCGCTTCAGGATGGCACATCAGGCATGAGATCTTCTCATGGGGCCAAAATCCTTCAGATGAGATATTGAGCGCCGTCGGCTTGCTCTTTTCGCTAATAAATCCAGCGCGGTTTTGCCGTCCGCGACAGATAAGGCATAAAACTTTGGAGTGCAATACCTCCCGGGGATCGTTCGGATCCAATCTGCGGTGACAGGCCATGCAGGCCTCATCTCCTACAGAAAGGGCCGGCAGGTGTTCTTTGAGCTCATGGCAGACTCCGCATTGTTTTTCACATGGCTGAGAAGGGTCGTAATGCCGGGCGGTCTTGGAGAGCCTTAATTGGTAGTGCGGATCATGGCATTTTGTGCAATGGCGGTAATCTTGATCCGTCTTTAAGGGATTCCCTGCGTGTTTTTCTTCCTTGATGTCTAAATATACCTTCTGATGGCAGCTTTCACATCGATCGGCGCGGAAAAAAGCTCTCGGGTTGGAATTGACCTTGGCTGGATCCGGATGAAATTTTTTTTGGGAAATGTCGTGATGACATTCCAGGCAGGTAATTTGTCCATGAGCGGAAACATGCCGGCGTCCTTCTTCGATCAGCCATGACTCATCGGCGGATATATTCCCGATAAAAATAAATGATGCCATCAGGCATACTGCGATTCCCTTTCCCATGGACCCCATCAATCACGGAATATAAATAGCCCAATCCAGCGCATTGCGTGCGGCATCGGCCAGAGACTCGGAAATAGTGGGATGCGGCAGCACCGATCGTGCCAGATCCTCCAGGGTCGCCTCCATTTGGATGGCCAACGCCGCGGCGCCGATAATTTCTGTGGCAAATGGCGCTAAAACATGAACGCCGAGCAACTCTTTATATTTTTTTTCTCCAACCACTTTGACCACGCCATTGGTGGCGTCTTGAATCATTGCCATCGGACTGGTCCCCATGCTGGCCGCGCCTGTGACGACGTCATAACCGGCTTCTTCCGCCTCATTCTCCGTCAGTCCCACCGATGCGGCCTGAGGAGAAGTAAACGCCACGCGGGGAACGATGTTATCATTAAAGGAGATTGATGCTCCAAGGGCGTTTTCTGCTGCGATGATCCCCATGGCAGAAGCACGATGTGACTGGAAGGGAATTCGGCCGACGGCGTCACCCACCGCCCAGATTCCGGGAACCTTGGTGGCTAACCGATCGTTTGTCGAAAGGTCTGACAGTCCGACGGTTTCAAGCCCCAGTCCATCCAATGCAGGAGTGCGGTCGAGATAAATTACCCGATCAAACAGATGTGCCTCTTCCTTTTCCTTAACGGATAAAATAGCCTTCAACCCTCCTCTATCTTTAACAAGAGAAACGATACTACAGGAGTTGTGAATCGTTATCGACGATGACTTCAGGATGCTGCGCAATCGCTGGCCGATCTCCTGATCAAAATGAGGGAGGATCCCCCGCTCCCGAACGGCCAGCATGACCTGTCCGCCGCAGGCGTTTAAAAACTGTCCAAGTTCCACAGCCCATGCACCTCCTCCTAATATCAGGGTTCGAGGCGGAATCCGACCCTCTTTCAGAAACTGGCTGGAATTGATGACTCCTTCCAATTCTGATCCTGGAAACGACGGCCGCGCCCAATCGGCGCCGGCAGCTATGATAATGGCTTTGGCCTGATATATTTTTTCATCTACGGCGACCCGTCCCGCACCTGCCAGACGCCCGAGCCCTTGGATGGGGGTTACCTTTTTGGCCTTAATCAATCCCTGGGTCCCCATAGAGAAATAGCCGACCAGTTCATCTTTGAGCTTAAATAAAGCGGATGGATCTAGGGTCGCAGCGGCATTTGGGAATCCCATCTTGGCGGCAGTCCGGATTGTTTTGGTCCGTTCAAGCGTAGCGGTGAAAAGTTTGGTGGGCACACATGCCCGATTCAGACAAAATCCCCCCCAATGTTTCTTTTCCACCAGGCCGACGGCAGCGCCAAGCTGAACTCCCCGTATGGCTGCGGCCACCCCGGCCGGTCCGCCTCCGATTACAATGATATCGAAGTGTTGAGTCATAAAATCTCTTTTTTATTCCTCCATCCGTTTTCCTCTTGGCCTCAATAGCTCTTAGAGCATGAGCGAAGGCTCCTCGATCATATCCTTTACTGTTTTTAGAAAGGATGCTCCGGGCGTTCCATCGATAATCCGGTGATCGAAAGTCAAGGATAGCGCCATACGCTGTTCCGCCACGACTGCGCCGTTTTTAATCACGGGTTTTGGTAAAATCCGTCCCACCCCTAATATGGCGCTTTCCGGCGGATTGACGATCGGTGTAAAGTTATCAATGTCCCACGCTCCGAGGTTGGTCAGGGTAAATGTCCCCATCGTGAGATCATCCAAAGACAATCTATTGGCTTTGGCCGCCTCGATAAGCCGTTCCAGGTCCGCCGCGATTTCCCGAATAGTTTTGGTCTCGGCATAGCGAACCTTTGGCACAATGAGACCTTTCCCGAAATCCATCGCCACACCGACATGGATCTGACTCCAGATTTTAATGACTTCGCCGCTGACGCCGGCATTGACCATCGGATGCTGCTTCAACGCTTGGGCGATTATTTTTACAATGATGGCATTATAAGGGATTTTGTCTTCCAAGGCGGAGATCCGTTGGCGGATCCGGATCAGCGCTTCGGCGGATGCTTCGGTATGCAAGGTCAGTTGTGCTTGTGTGGAAAGGCTTAAATGCATATTCTTGAAAATCACCTTTCGAATTCCCGTAATGGGGATTTCCCGGGCCGCGCTTAAAAGTTCGCCTGCTGCCGGCGACTGCATCGGGGCGGCTTGGACTGGAACCCCCTTTTCAAGCGCCTTGAGGATATCGGCTCGTATGATCCTTCCGCCAGGTCCTGTACCCCGGATACCGGCGAGATTCATCCCATGGGTTTTGGCCATGGCGCGGGCCACAGGAGATGCTTTGAATCGACCCTGGGGTTCCACTGGTGCGGCTGCTCCTGAGGTGTCCGTTCCAGTTGCCTGGGCCGCCTCCTCGACCTCTTTCGGGGCGGCTGTTTCTACCGCCGGATGCTGTGCGGCCAATTTCTCAAGTTCGTCCTTGTCTGCCGCTAGATACCCCACGATCTGTCCCACGACCACTCGGGTTCCTGCGGGTATTACCGGGTGGAGCAATCCGTCTCCCGGCGAGGGCATCTCGAAGGTAACCTTGTCGGTTTCGATTACCAGCACGATTTCGTCTTTTTTAATCATTTGGGCGGAAGCAAATTTCCAACAAACAAGGGCTGCTTCTTCCATTGTGAGCCCCAGTTTCGGTATCTGTATTTCGATTGCCATGCGTGCCTTCCTTCCTTTATCGGTAGCAAACGGTTTTCACGGACTGGATCACGTCGGCCGGCTTGGGTATAACGAAATCCTCTAAAACCGGGGAAAACGGTATGGGCACGTCCTTGGCTGCAACCCTCAGGACCGGAGCGTCCAGGTCATCAAATAGCTCGGCCTGGATCCGGGCGACTAACTCGGCGCCGAAACCGCCTGTCAGACAGGCTTCGTGCACGACAACCGCGCGGTTGGTTTTTTTTATCGATATGGCGATCGTGTTCATATCGAGGGGCTTTAAGGTTCGCAGATCTATCACTTCAGCCTCGATCCCTTGTTCGGCAAGCTGCGAGGCAGCATCCATACAAATGAAAAAACCGGAACCGTAGGTCAGCAGGCTGACATCTTTTCCTTCCCGTTTAACCGCCGCTTTGCCGAGTGGAATGATAAATTCCGGGTTGTCGGGCACCAGCCCCTCCCGCCGGAAGAGACGTTTGTGCTGAAAAAACATCACCGGGTTATCGTCCCGGATAGAAGCCTTTATAAGACCTTTGACATCAGCCGCTTCAGACGGCACTACCACTTTGAGGCCGGGAGTGTGAACGAACCACGCTTCTAAAGATTGGCTGTGCTGGGCGGCGGCCCGCAATCCTGCTCCGTCCGGACACCAAACCACCAGCGGCAGTTTGACCTGGCCGCCGAACATGTAACGGATCTTGGCCGCCTGATTGCAGAGTTCATCCATGCCGCAGGTGACAAAATCCGAAAAATGGAAATCCACAATAGGACGCATACCGGTCAACGCAGCCCCGACGCCGCAGCCGGCAATGCAGGTCTCGCTGATAGGGGTATCGATAATCCGGCTGGGATATTTTTCGGGGATCCCCTTGAATTGACCGAAAATGCCGGCATGCGCGGTCAGATCTTCGCCTACGATGAAGATGGTTTCGTCCCTTTCCATCTCTTCCAAAAGGGCTTCCGCCAGGGCTGCAGATGCACTCATCATTCGATCAGACATGGTTGGTCTCCTTTATGCATTTACGAAAAGGTCTTCTAAAGCCTCCTCCGGCTTGGGGAATGGGCTGTTCTTGGCGAATTCGAGGGCCTCATCCAGTTCGGATTTCACCTCGTCCCAAATTGTTTTGGATTTTTTTCCGGTAAGAATCCGGTCTTTAACAAGGAGCTGTTCGAAACGGGCGATCGGATCGTTTTCTTTCTGCCAGGTTATGACTTCAGCCTGGTTGCGGTATTTTTGAGGATCACCCTCAAAATGCCCTCGCACCCGGTAGGTTTTGTTTTCGATCATGGTCGGACCTTCTCCGCTCCGGGCTCTTGATATTGCTTCAAGAGCAGCTTTCCTGACAGCGATCACATCGTTTCCATCCACGCCGATTCCCGGCATATTGTAGGCAGCGGCCCGCTGACAGAGGTCCCTTAAAGAGCAGGAATACCCCTGAGGCGTGGTGGATGCATACTGATTGTTTTCAACCACAAAGATCACCGGGAGTTTCCAGATGGAAGCCATGTTCATTGCTTCATGCACCGGTCCGCGGTTCGAAGCGCCGTCCCCGAAAAAAACCACGGCAACCTGGTCGGTTTTGCGCAGCTTGATGGATAAACCGGCGCCGGTAATAAGCGGGAGGCCGCCGGCCACAACACCGTTGGCGCCGATGATTCCAATGGAGAAATCGGCGATGTGCATGGAGCCTCCTTTTCCTTTGCAATATCCGGTGACTTTACCGAACAACTCGGCCGTCATCCGTTTCAGGTCCGCTCCCTTAGCGATCAGATGACCATGTCCCCGATGGGTGGTGGCTACGTAGTCGACCGGGCGCAGGCATGAGCAGACCCCGACGCTGGAGGCTTCCTGGCCGATGGACAGGTGGATGAATCCGGGGATCTGACCGGCAGCAAAATGCTCGCCGGCCATGGTTTCGAACTGGCGGATGGTGACCATGGTCCGGTACATCGATAAAAGGGTTTTTTTCTCAGAGGTCATACGGAATCTCCTTTTTCTTTCCTGAATCATTAAAGCTTTATTCTATCAAACCCTTTAAACCCGATTTCAACTCGGGTTGTTTTCAGGCAATCTGAAATGCTACCTAGATATTCGCTTTGGCAGGGATGAGAAGTTTCATCTCCACTTCCGGGTCATACTGATGCAAGATCCTCAATCCTTCCAACTGATGCATCATTATTTCACAAGTAATAAGGACAGGGCACTCTCCTTTGATTAAATGACCTCCATGGGCATTTCCCCGGCTATCGCTGAACACCCCATGAACATGGATGAAAAGATTCTCATTGTCATCTATACCGATACTCCCTTGAGCTGAAATGAGCTCCAAGGGTCCTTCCATCGAGATCGGCTCGCTGTAACCGCCTCCCATTTTGTTTTTCATTGGAACAACGGAAAAAAAAGAGGCCCGCTGAAGACTTCCGATACAAGCTGTGATAGAACCGCTTCGTATTTTGAGATTTTTACAAACCCCTGAGATCCCCTCGATGATGTCTGAGCCAGGATGAAGTCTGATCATCACCGGTTTTGAATGAGACCCTTGTTGGTATGTCGCTTTAACCATCCTCTTTTCCTTTTTGCATATGCAGTGAAGACCTGTTCCTAAATCATGAGTCCTCCGCCATTGGAGTCAATAGAGGCTCCTGTAATGTTTACGGCGAAGTCGCTCACCAGAAATCCGATCGTCCATGCCTGCT
>MGQD01000056.1:29642-30763 GCA_001797695.1 Deltaproteobacteria bacterium RBG_13_49_15
TTAAATCCCACTCGGCAGCTTGGATATCCAGGAATGGAGTGCGGCGCAGGATGCCATGACTGTTGACCAGAAAGTCGATGGCGCCGAATTCAGCCATACATCTTGTTATTGCCTGTTGAACCTGATGCTCATCGGAGACATCTGCCTGGATCGGTATGCTGCGAGGGCCTCCGGAATATCTGATCTCCTGCAAATTTGCCATGACCCCGTCTATTCGGATATCCACCAGAGCCAGGGACGCGCCCATGCCGGATAGATGGGATGCGGCTGCCTTTCCGATGCCGCTGGCTGCTCCGGTCACAATACCGCTTTTTCCTGAAAGATCGATTTGCCAGGTCATGATTATCCTCCTCCCAGAGTCACTCTCGGAAGCCACATGACGATTTCAGGGAAAAGGACGCATAGGATCAGTCCCGTCATCTGCAATGCTACAAACGGAATGACCCCTTTATAAATATCCGTTGTTTTAATTTCCGGCGGCGCTGCGCCCTTAACGAAGAAAATCGCGTAAGCAAAGGGCGGTGTTAAGAAAGACATTTGAAGATTGAGACAAACCAATATGGCAAACCATAGAGGATCGAATCCGAGTGTCGTGGAGACAGGGAGAAAAACTGGAACGACGATATAGAGAAGTCCCTGCCAGGAGATAAAGAAACCGCCGATAAAGAGGGCGAACATCATTACAGCTAAGACGAACCAGCGCCCGAAGGGAAGCGCCATCAGCATGCTTTTGACCAGTTCCCCGCCGCCGAGGTAGAGGAAGACGGCATTAAATATCCCGGCGCCGATGATAATGAAAAAGACCATGGCGGTAACAATCACTGTTGTATGCGCCGCCTCTTTTATAGTTTGATAATTAAGTTTTTTGTAACATGCCGCAAGGATGACGGCGCACGCAGCGCCCACGGCCGAGGCTTCGGTGGGAGATGCAATACCGGCAAGTATGGAGCCTAGTACCGCAACGATCAGAAGAACGGTGGGAAGCATTTGCCAAATCGCCCTCAGCCAGAACTTACGATCGCGAACGGGCATTTCCTTTTTGCTGATGGCCGGCGCCAGCTTTGGACTGATCATGCTTCCGACGGCAATATAGAGAATGTAAAGACCGGAGAGGACCAGCC
>MGQD01000056.1:30795-30937 GCA_001797695.1 Deltaproteobacteria bacterium RBG_13_49_15
ACGGAAAGATTGGCCATAGGGCCATACATGACCAGCATCACGCTTGGCGGTATCAGAATGCCAAGACTCCCTCCGGCACAGACAACGCCGGTAGCAAGTCCTTTATTGTATTTACGTTTCAGCATTGCCGGCACGGCCAGAA
>MGQD01000057.1:0-3948 GCA_001797695.1 Deltaproteobacteria bacterium RBG_13_49_15
CCGCGAGAAGAGATTCCCGAGATCGTTTGCCAAATCCGAGTTAATCCGCTGAATCAGGGCCTCCTCGGAAAAATTCGAGTCCAGGCCGAAAACCATCTCCCGCATCAAGAAGAATCTGAAGGGATCCAGTCCGTAGACGCTTTTCAGTTTGAGCGGCTCTACCACATTTTTAAGGCTTTTGGACATTTTGCTCTGGTCAACATTCCAGTATCCATGAACATTCAGGCGCCGAAATACCGGTATTCCGGCCGCTTTGAGCATGATTGGCCAGTAGATACCGTGCGGTTTGAGGATGTCCTTGGCGACGAGATGCTGTGCGTGAGGCCAGAACTTTACAAACAACTCTCCATCAGGATAATCAAGCGCCGAGATGTAGTTCAGCAAGGCATCGAACCAGACGTAGGTGACATAGCGGTCGTCAAATGGAAGGGTAATCCCCCATTGCAGGCGGGTTTTGGGCCGGGATATGCAAAGATCTTCCAGCGGTTCTTTTAAAAACGAGAGAACTTCGTTTTTATAGCGTTCCGGCCGGATGAAATCGGGATGGCTTACGATATGATCGATCAGCCATCCCTGGTATCGGCTCATCTTGAAGAAGTAATTGGATTCCTTGATCACTTCGAGATCGGATTTATGGTCAGGGCATTTCCCGTCCGCCAATTCCCGCTGGGTATAAAAACGTTCGCATCCAAAGCAATAAAGACCTTCATATTCGCTGAAATAGATATCTCCCGAATCATAAATCTGCTGAAGCACTTTTTCCACGACGGCAATATGGCGGGGTTCGGTGGTTCTAATGAATGAACTGTAACGCACGTTCATTTCAGGCCAAAGATCTTTGTAAAGGCGGCTGACCTTGTCCACATAGGTTTTGGGGCTTTCGTTTTCATCCCGTGCCGCGCGAACGACTTTATCGCCATGCTCATCGGTGCCTGTGAGCAGAAAAAAGGGCGCGTTTTTCATTTCGTAATATCGGCACAAGACATCTGCAACAAGCGTCGTATATGCATGTCCGAGGTGAGGCATCGCATTGACGTAATAAATGGGAGTGGTGATGTAAAACGGTTCTGACATATGGTTTATTTTTCCTCTTCGTGTTCTAAGACGGTTTCGATTTCATCTCTTCGGATTTCAAGCTCTTGCCCATCTTCCATCCGGATGATTAGGCGATCGCAGATGACATTATGTCGGGCCACTTTTCCTTCCCCCCGGCTCGATTTAATGATCGAGCCACATGGAGGAAACATTTTTTTAAGATCCAAATACGTTTCATTTTCGTAGGTCAGGCAGCACATGAGTCTCCCGCACTGCCCCGATATTTTTGTCGGATTCAGGGATAGCCCTTGATCTTTGGCCATACGGATGGATACCGGTTCGAACTTTTCGATAAATGTTGAACAGCACAGTTCTCTTCCGCATCTCCCGATGCCGCCGCACATT
The DNA here is from genome assembly GCA_001797695.1 of Deltaproteobacteria bacterium RBG_13_49_15. GTDB lineage: Bacteria > Desulfobacterota > Desulfobacteria > Desulfobacterales > UBA2156 > RBG-13-49-15. Next base: position 1,441 of record MGQD01000057.1, read on the forward strand.
TTAGCCTGATTCCGAATCCCGACCTGTCTCATTTCCACCCTGGCGCCAAGCTCCTTTACAAGCATTTTCACCAACTGGCGGAAGTCAATCCGCCCTTCGGCGGTGAAAAAAAAGGTGAGCTTGCTTCCATCGAAGGTATTCTCCACGGAAAAAAGGTTCATGGAAAGCCCGAGCTCTTTGATGCATTCGAGGCAAAAGGAATAAGCGCGCTTTTCAGTTTCACGGTTTTTTTCAACTTGAACCAGGTCCCCTTCAACGGCGACCCGGAAGACTTTTTTCAGGGCTTTTTCAAGGGTGTCCTCCTCGCGAAAGGATGGGGGAACCACTACGGTTCCAAGCTCGAGCCCCTGTTCCGTCTCTACGATGACATGGTCTCCCCGGTTTAGAACAAAAGCGCAGCAGTCGAAGAGATAAACTTTTCCGGCCGTTTTAAAACGGACCCCAACTACTTTTTTCATTATTGAACCTTTGATATCTTGGCGATCATCGCTTCCAAGGCGAGTCGCGGATTGACATTGGCAGCAATGTCTCTTTGAGCCCTCTGTATCGTTTCGATTTGTACCATCAGCGATGAAACAGGATTACTCTGCGAAGCATATTGAATCCGTTCGGTCAAGTCCTTGTTGATGATCCGATCCGGATGATATTGAAAGATCAGAAGATCCCTTGCAAATGATTTCAGCAGTTCCAGGATGTCAGGCAGGTTTTTTTTATTTTCAGAAAGCTTCTCGGCAAAGGCCATTAGTCGGATGAAGGGCTTCTCCGGGTCGGATCCCGCCCGGTCCAAGCCGCTCCCTGAAATAAGCTGATTTCGGTATTCGATCCAGCGTCGTTTTCCTTCGGCGCCCTGAGCTGCTGCCAAGGCCTTGGACAGGCTTCCATCGGCGATAGCGGCCACGATGGCGGCTTCATCTTTATTGAGGCCGTGATCCCGTTGCAAAATCTCCATGATGCGGGCCGGTGGAACCGGATGGAACCGGATGTGCCGGCAGCGTGAAACGATGGTGGGCAAAAGGTCTCCCTTTTCCACTGCGGTCAACACAAGAACGGTCCTGTCCGGAGGCTCTTCCAGCACTTTGAGCAGCGCATTTCCGGCTTCCGGGTTTATCGCTTGTGCACCGGCGATGATTACCACGCGCAGTCTTGCTTCATAAGGCTTCAGAGCAAGGATATGATGAAGATCGCGGATCTGGCTGATTTTAATCCAGGCGCCTGCCGGTTCAATAACGATGATGTCCGGATGGTTCATTGAAGCGATTTTTTCACATGACCGGCAATTTCCGCATGGAACGGACCAGAGGTCGGTTATGGGCCTGGGGTTATCTCCGCTCTCCGGTTGCGTGCGGCAGTTGCATGCCATGGCGAAACGGATAGCCGCCGCCTTTTTTCCCACCCCCTCGATTCCGGTGAAGAGAAGGGCGTGAGGAATGGCCCTGTTCCGAAAAAGAGCGCCGAGAATGCGGCCGGCCGATTTTTGTTCGGAGAGGGCTTCAGCCCCAGGTGTGAATTGAAGGATCAAATCGTTTCCTTTGAAATCGATTCCAGTCTGGATAAACACTAAATAGAAAATCATCTCGAGTCAAGGTGTGATGAAATAAAATCAGGGATTTTTTCCAGATCATCTTCGTTCACATCCACAGCAGCAAACTGCCCCAGAGCGTCGATATTCACCACCACTCGCCCCTGACCTTTGTATCTGACAAAAACTCCGTTCACTCCGATAAAGGGTCCGTTGACCACCATGACCCGATCTCCACGCTGGAGCCGTGCGCCGGTGGCGATCGAATGGTCTCCGGTCACCATGATTCTCAGAGAATCAACGGTTTTATCCGGTACGAAGATGGGGCCTTCCTTGTTTCCAATGAGTTTGACGGCGCCCACCGTTTTTACGATTTCAAGATGTTCATACGGGTTCAGATCGGTTTTAACGAAAATATACCCTGGAAACAGAGGGACGCGGATCAGGATTCTCCGGTCCCGCCGTTTGCTCCGGATTTGCACTTTCGGGAGAAAAGCCTCTATGGATTTTCGGAACAGGCCCTCGTTGACAACGTTTTCAAACCTGCTTTTTGTATGAAGGACATACCAAAGCGGCGTGAGTTTGCCGGAAGTCATGATTGTCTTAAGGGAGGATGCAGGGACGCATGGAGAGCCTGCATGATCATATGGATCAATATCATATGGACATCTTCCACTTTCTGCATGTCATCGATTTGAGCGATAAACGGGACATGAACTTCCTCGGCCAGTTTTCCGCCTGAAAACCCTGAAAATCCGATGGTCTGTCCACCTTTTTTATTGGCATATCGGATCGCCCGGATCACGTTTTCCGAATTGCCGCTTCCGGAAATTCCGATGACCAGATCCCCCGGAGTAAAAAAATTTTTCATTTGCTCTACAAAAACATGGTGGTACGACAGATCGTTGGCGTAGGCGAGGATAATGGGGATGCTGTCATTCAAGCAGATCATTTTAAATTTTTTTTCAACATCGAGGGAGCACCCCTTG
>MGQD01000057.1:4066-5418 GCA_001797695.1 Deltaproteobacteria bacterium RBG_13_49_15
CTTTATCGAAACGCTCCAGAACATCGATAAGGCCGGATAAATACGTGGATGAGAAATGCTTCAGATTCATCGGTTTATCCTTTTTTCCAGCCGATTTTCCGAATGACGCGCTCCTTTTTCATCCGGCTAACCGCCGATTTGAGGATTTCTTTTTTCGCTTTTCTCTTGTTGAGATATTCCCAGTATTCGGAAATGCTCTCTTGTATGCCGTGACTTGGATGCCATCCCAAACGGTTGAGAGCGGCGGTGTCGGAAAAGATATGCCGGGTGTCTCCGAATCGGTAAAATCCGGATATGACGGGATCCTTCCACCTGTCCACGGTTTGTTGCAAGATCTTGTAAAAATCAAGGACTGTCCAGGCAACGCCTCCTCCAACGTTGAAGACCTTCCCGTCTGCTTTATCCTTTTCCAATACGGCCAGGTTGGCGGAAACGACATCCTTGATATTGATAAAATCCCTGACCTGTCTTCCGTCTTCAAAAATAACGGGGCGTTGATTGAAGAGGAGGGAAAGAGAGAAAATCCGCATCGCTCCGGAATAGGCATTATAAAACGATTGTCTGGGTCCCTGAACAATGGAATATCTTAAAACGGTCGTCGGGATGTCGTATCGTCTTCCCAACTGGATGGCGATTTGCTCCTGAGAATATTTCGACAGGGCATACGGATTGCCCGGGTTGGCCACCGATTCGTCCGACGCCAACCATTGAAGACGGCTGTTGCACAACGGGCAGCGGTGTTCCCATTCCCCCCGCGAAAGCGCTGATTCTAAACGGATGGAGGGGTAAATAAAACGATGGTTCTTCGGATAACACGACGGGCATTTATACCTTCCTTCTCCCATCACCGCCTGGCTGGCCGCAACAATCACTTTTTTTATTTTAGCAGCCCATTTTTTTTCCAAAAGGACTTCATACATCAGGGCCGTCGACACGGCGTTGACATGGAAGAAGGTTGAGAAATCGGTCAGATAATCCTGATAGGCGGCAAAATGGTAAATCGCATCGACCCCTTTTAGCGCTTTTTCCCAGGTTTTTTTTTCCCTAACGTCGCTAAGAACAAACTCGGCTTTTGGATGAATATGCTTTGGTTTTCCGTTCGGGTGAACCGCTTGCTGGAGATTGTCTACAATACGTACCCGATCCCCTCTTGCAATAAGGGCATCAACCGTATGTGAACCGATAAACCCGGCGCCCCCGGTAACCAATATCCGATATGACATTTAAAATACTTTCAATCTGCGTTAGCCGGCATATTGTTTACCCTGTTGTTGCAAAAGCTGAGGATGTCCCAGATCCAAGGCGTCCAAGGGCGAAGCCGTAGTGTTTTACTGCGAGCCCTTGGCAACGAA
>MGQD01000057.1:5478-9516 GCA_001797695.1 Deltaproteobacteria bacterium RBG_13_49_15
GAGGGCGTCGATGATCGCATTCTGAGCTTCTCTGAGCGCAATGAGAAGCAGAAATCCGCCTCCTCCGGCTCCGGCGATTTTTCCTGCGAGCGCGCCGGCTTCTTTGGCTCTCCGGTATATCCGGTCGATGGCCTCGTTGGAGATCCCTTCCGCCATTTGGCGCTTCAGGCGCCAGTTTTCATCCATGATCCTGCCGCATTCTTCAATATCTCCCCGGCATAAGGCCTCCTTAAACGGCTCAACTAAAGAGGCCATTTTTTCCATGATATGGAATTTGTCCGAATCGGCAAGATTCTTTTGCTGATTCGAGAGGATCGGATCCGCACTCCGGGTGATGCCGGTATAATAGAGCATTAACGATGATGCGAATTTCCGCTTGATCGTGCTTTCCACGCGGAGGGGGATCCGCCTCGTAATCCCGTTGGTTTCAAATATAAAATGGTTGATTCCACCGAAAGCCGCTGCATACTGATCCTGTTTCCCTATCGGCTTCTTAAGAATGTCGATTTCAATCCGGCATGCATCGGCAGCCAATTGGTCCGCGGTGACCAATCGGTTTTGATAGGCATGGAACGCATGCAACAGCGCCACGGTAATGGAACTGGAGCTCCCCAGCCCTGATCCGCTGGAGGGGATATCGGCCAATGTCGTGATTTCGACGCCCTTTTTCAACCCGGTTATTTTCATGGCCTCGCGCACCAGGTCATGCCGGATTTCTTCAACGGTTTCGACGCATTCTTTTTTGGAGTAATTGATATAGATCATGTCGTCAAACCGTTCCTTCACGATGGCATAGACGCATTTATCGATGGCGGTGCAAACAACCATCCCTTCTTTTTTGGAATAAAAAGGCTCCATATCCGATCCGCCGCCTACAAAGCTGAGGCGAAGGGGTGTTTTAACAATGATCATTTATCCTCCAAAACAATAAGGGAAGTCATTAAGCGCTGGGTACGAAACGGTCGATAAATCGCACCGCTTAAACCGTATCGTTAGGGGAAAAATGTTCTGATACGGATCAAGTTTCATCTTTGACATTCCCGATCCCCTGACTTACCCCTCCGAGACCGAAAAAATTAACCATGACCGAGTAAGTGCGGTCTTTGATCTCATCGGTGTAACGGAAATCGACGGACCAGCACTGGGCGCGGTACAGGAAGCCGACCCCGGTCTTAATATCCTGATGTTGATACAAGTTTCGCTCGTATTCGGCATACGCTGAAAGTCCATAAAACAGATTCAGGCCAAGTCTGGTATAAACCGACGATTTACCATCCTGCGCTTCCTCGCTGGAATCGCGACGGTATCGGTACTCCACAAAGAGCTGATCTCCCCTGACATCCGTGAGCCTTGCCTTGGAATTGAAATTCATGAAATCGTTTTCATAGGGCGACCATTGAGTATCTGCCTCAAGGTACACGGCGTCGCTCGGATCGATTTCCACCCTCCCCTGAATATTCGAGAAAGGCTCTTTTTCCTCTATCTCGTCATCTTTTGCTTCATTTATATCATAACTCTGGCTTAAGGTTAAGCGAAAGAATTCCCGATAGACGTAGGAGGGATCCTCTGATTTCTCACTTCCGGTATTGGATCGATAGGTTAAAGTATTGGATAGGGAATAGGAGATGAGGTTTTTATCTCCGATCCGGTCGGAGTCGTCAAATTTCGGGAACTGGCTTTGTTCCTTTTCAGGTTGATACTGGTAAATTATTTTCGGGATGACGGCATGCCGGATTTTATCGATCCGTTTTCCGTTTACCCCAAAGGTTTTATACACCTCTGTGGAAACATCCAGTCTTGTGTCATACAAGTCTCGTAGCTGTGACCGGTCTTTTTCCCCGGCGTTATCTTCAAACTGATCCACATACCAGTATGTTTCGCGAATTCCCAAAGACGGTTCAAGGGTTAAATAATTACCAAAACGATACGGGAGGGTAACTTTCGGATAAAGGTTGACCCGATGCCCTCTCAATCCGTCTTTTCGATAAAAACGTGTGTATTCGGAATCGAGGCTGTAATAAAGCGGAGAGTAAAAGAGCTGCTGTTTTGAAATATCGTATTCAACAAAGGGGAGGCGGTGCAGTGTTTGATCCGGATCACCCGGGTCGCTCTGCCGGCGATACAGGACATTGTCGTACCATCGGGCTTCGGCGTTGAGGCTGGCTTTATTCCAGTTCCGGCTGATATTGAGCCGGTTTAAACGGATGGTGTCGTCATAATCATCCACGCCCCTCCCAAAAACGTTTTGAAAATATTTTTGCGTATCGTCGAACCCGTTAAAACCGCTTTTAAATTCAAGCAGGTAATCCTGATCGCTGACGATATCGACGTCGAGTCTGGCAAAAAAATCGTATGGAAGGAGATGATCGTGTTTCATCCTGAACCAGTAGCGGTCGTCGTTGGGCCGCAGGTACCGGTCGTCTTCGTATCCCCATCTGCTGCTCGAATCTCCGGCGCCGTCGTCAATCTGCTTGTCATCCAAAAAATCGTACATCAGCGTCCCTTTTGATCGGCTGTCCGGGACATAGCGATACTCGAGTCCCAGTTTTTCACCCCGGCGCGCCATATGATGCCAGTAAAGCGTCGCATCTGAACTTTGGCCGATGGCCCAGAAGTAAGGCTGGTCGTATTCGAACCCCTTGCGTTCCGAATTTCCGAGAACAGGCGCAAGCAAGCCGGATTGGCGCTCCGTCTTAACCGGCAAGACAATAAACGGCGCGTAAAAAAGGGGGATATTCTTAACCCAAAACGCTCCATGCCAGGCAGTTGCGTACCCCTCCAGCGTTACCTCAACGTCATCACCCGTAATTTTCCATGCCGGACTTTCTCCGTCACAGGAGGTCACTCCGGCCTTATTTGCGGCATACGTTTGTTTACCGGTTTTTTGGATTCTCTCCCCCCGGACGAAGAAATGATTCTTCTTTAAAAAAACGGTTCCATGATAGGCGATGCCGGTATCGGATTCCAGATCTGCCTTGATCCGATCTCCTGTCAGGATGTCGTTTCCGTCGGTCATCACCGCATTTCCGATGGCAAGCGCTTCCATGGTTTTATGATCGAACCTGACAAAGTCGGCGCTGAGTTTTGTATCTTTTTTTTTGATGACGACATTCCCTTCGGCGACATATTGGTCGGTATCGTGATCATAAAACAGGTGATCGGCATCGACGCTCCAGGGTTTATCCGTCCCGGGCGGATTTACCAGTGAGGATCCTTCGAAAAATTCAGCTCCCGAAGCCGGCATGCCGATTATCGAAATCGCAATGAAGAGAATGAAAACCGACGGCAATAGGATTGCGCTTTTCATGAGAAGGAATACAGATAGGTTATGGACTGCGGCCGTTTTATCTGGGTGAGGTTTCGGCATCACCGTATATCGGTAACCAGTGCATGAATATTAATCCGTTTATGCCCTCTGGAAAAGGGAGCCGCCTAAATCCGGATCATCGCATAACGTCTTGAACGGTATTAAAATTTGTTATATAAACCCGAACTGGTCAATAAAGTCAAGAATGAAATTGCAACGTGGAATAGCTCCTGTTTTTCAAGAGGAGTGCGTATTTAGGCGCCGTCCATTCGTTGGGCACTTATTTTTTTCTGCAGATGGGGCGCCCGAATGCGACCGGTTGGGAAGAATATTAAAGGGTTTTAAATGAATGTTCTTTTAACCAATGATGATGGGATTCACGCACGGGGGCTATGGGCCCTGTATCGCCGGTTCAGCAAAAAGCATCTGGTCACCGTGATTGCTCCGGATCGGCAGCGCAGCGCCATCGGCCATGCCATTACTCTTCACAAACCGATTCGCTGCAACCGGGTGACCGTAGAAGAGGGGTTTTCCGGATATGCGGTTTCCGGCACTCCGGCCGATTGCATCAAAATAGGAATTAATACACTCCTTAAATGCAAACCGGACATGGTGATCTCGGGGATAAATCCCGGCGCCAATGTCGGAATCAACGTGAATTATTCCGGAACGGTATGTGCGGCAAGAGAAGCGGGGCTATATGGAATAACGGCCATTTCCGTTTCGATCGG
>MGQD01000057.1:9800-9943 GCA_001797695.1 Deltaproteobacteria bacterium RBG_13_49_15
AGAATTACATCACCATCACCCCGCTGGTATCCGACTTGACGGATTACCCTGCCATGGAAGCGTTGAAAAGATTGCACATGGAAAGGCGGATTCCGACGGATGATGGCATTTGACGGATCGGTACGAAAGATGACAAGGGGGCG
>MGQD01000057.1:10035-10207 GCA_001797695.1 Deltaproteobacteria bacterium RBG_13_49_15
TTGATGCGACGCTGGCCTACCAGGGGTATGCCAGGGGGATTGATATGGACGTCATTATCAGGATCCATCAAATGGTTCTTGACGGGCTCATGCCGGACTTGACGTTTTTATTTGATCTTCCTGTTGAAATCGGACTTACCCGCGCGTGGGGGCAGGTAAAAAACGGATCCCG
>MGQD01000057.1:10312-12789 GCA_001797695.1 Deltaproteobacteria bacterium RBG_13_49_15
AACTGGAATATTTCAATCCCGGCGGATCGGTGAAAGACCGCCCCGCCCTCTTCATGGTCGAAGCGGGTGAAAGGAGAGGGCTGCTCAAACCGGGAAAAACGGTCATCGAGGCAACCAGCGGCAATACGGGCATCGGCCTGGCGCTTGTTTGTTCGGTGAAGGGATATAAACTCCTTTTGGTCATGTCGGAGTCGGTCAGTGAGGAAAGGCAAAAGATCCTGCGGGCACGCGGAGCTGAACTTCTGTTGACGCCCGGACATCTTGGAACGGATGGCGCCATTGAAGAAGCTTATCGCCTCGTTCGTGAAAATCCGGATATCTATTTTATGCCGGATCAGTTCAACAGTGAATCCAATTGGCAAGCCCATTATTATGGAACCGCAGAGGAAATATGGATGCAAACACGCGGGGAGGTGTCCCGTGTGGTGGCAACCATGGGGACCTCCGGAACCCTTATGGGGATCTCGAGGAAATTAAAAGAGTATAATCCCCATATCCGGATCATCGGTGTCGAACCATATTTAGGACATAAAATTCAGGGACTCAAAAACATGAGGGAATCCTACCGCCCTGGGATTTTTGAAAAACAGCGTCTGGATAAAAAGGAAAACATCGACGATGAAGAAGCGTTTGAAGCAACGCGGCGGCTTGCCAGGGAAGAGGGGCTTTTTGTCGGCATGAGCAGCGGAGCGGCCATGGCGGCGGCCCAGAAAGAAGCGCTTTCCATGTCTGAAGGGATTCTTGTGATCATATTTCCGGACGGCGGAGAAAGGTATCTGAGCACTTCTCTCTTTGCCGTCAAAGAAAAAGTCGAACTGAAACTGTTCAATACGATGAGCCGGAGCAAGGAGATATTCAAACCCATCCTCCCCGGAAAGGCGTCGGTTTACTCCTGCGGCCCCACGGCCCATGCACGGTTGCATCTGGGAGAATGCCGCCGTTTCGTCTGTTCCGATTTGTTATGCCGTTACCTGGAGTATCGGGGATATTCGATTCATCATGTGATGAACATCACGGATCTGGATGATAAGACAATATCGGGATCGGAAAAAGCCGGATGCTCTCTTTCTGAATTCACTCAAAAACAGATCGAATGCCTTGAGGAAGATCTTCACACGCTTGGGATCCGGCCTGCGAGTCGTTATCCCAGAACCGGCGAGCATTTGCAGGATATGGTTTTTTTGGCGGAAAGACTTCAGAAAAACGGATATGCCTATGAAAAACTTCGCTCGCTTTATTTCAATATTTCACGGATTCCTGATTATGGAAGACTTTCGGGAATCGATATTCAAAAAATCAAACTTGGCGCGACGGTGGATCTAGATGAATATGAAAAGGAGAATCCCAGGGATTTTACACTGTTAAAACGATCCAAGCTGTCTGAGTTGAAACGGGGGATATTCGTGAAAACCGCGTGGGGAAACGTCCGTCCGTCCTGGCATCTTCAGTGCGCTGCCATGTCGATGAAATATTTGGGAGACCGTTACGATATTCACACCAGCAGTCGCGAGCTGGTTTTCCCTCACCATGAAAATCATATCGCCATTTCAACCGCTTTGAACGGACATCCTCTGGCTAAATACTGGATTCATTCCGAATCGGTGATGGCGGAAGGAAAAAAAGCGAATGAAAAAGGGTCCCCCATCACGCTCGAAGACTTGAAAAGGAAAGGATATTCGGGAAGAGAGATCCGGCATTGGATGATTTCAACCCATTACAGGAAGCCGCTGGTTTTTTCGGAAGACCGGCTTAATATATCCAATCGCTCATTGAAACGGATCGATGCCTGCATCCGGATGCTTTCCGATATCCGGAGCGGGAAGCCTTATCCAGAGCTGGATCAGATGCTTTATGACATTAAGCACGGTTTTATCAATGCAATGGATGATGATTTGAATATCTCCGCCGCCCTGGCTTCCATATTCAAAATCGTGAAACGCATTAATATCCTTTCCGAACAGAATCAAATCGATAAGGAGGGGTCTCAAAAAATCATCCAGGCGTTTCATCCAATCGACAGTGTGCTGGGCATTTTCGAATTTCAACCCCTCATCGCCGACCGTGAAATTACCCGGTTAATCGAAGAGAGGGAAAATGCCAGAAAAATAAAAAATTTTCAACTGTCGGACCGGATCCGTGATCAGTTGACGTCTTTAGGGATTGAAATCAGGGACGGCAGACGTGAAGCTGGAAATTAAACAGGGCTTTTTGCCCGAAAAAAAGAGAATCAAAAAGATGGATATCATATGAAGGTGACATACTTTCCGTATACGATTGTTCAGCCGTTCGCCTTGCAAAGCCTGTCGGCATGCTTTTCAAATCTGATCTTGTATCAGCTCTCTGACGCGATCCCTTCAGAGGGGATGCGGGAAGGGGACGAACGGGGCGTTTTTAAAATCCGATTCCAGGGACGGGAAATGCACCGGAAATTGATTTCCGTTTGGAACGATTTCGAGTCTTGGGCGAAACTCCACCAG
>MGQD01000057.1:13008-13081 GCA_001797695.1 Deltaproteobacteria bacterium RBG_13_49_15
TATGTCACATCCAATCCTCTTGCGCTAGAGCACGTGCTGGATAAGGCGGATCAATGGGAGAATGCATTTGGAA
>MGQD01000057.1:13151-15033 GCA_001797695.1 Deltaproteobacteria bacterium RBG_13_49_15
CCTTTCTGCTCTGGCAGATCATTCGAACGGATCCTTGCCTGAAACGACCCTATCGCCCCCGTATTGCACGACCGAAGATGGTTCACTTTCTCTGAGCGCCTATCGCATCCAAGAACCGCCGTTTGATTTCTTTATGCGATTTATCGACTCCGGTCTTTATGACGAACTTAAAAAAATCAAAAAAACACCGGGGCCAAACCATACCGTTGTCGTTCTTCTGAACCGCTCCAGCGAGCGCATTCCCAGCAGCTTGCTGCGGGGCTATCAAGCGAATTTTGAATTGGACTAAAATTCATTTCGGTCGAAGATTCCCCGCTTCTTGCAGCGGGGAGCTTCAATCCCTAACCGGCTGTCATCACTGGTTTTTCAGAAAATATCCATGAAATGTTGAAAAAAATGAATAATGCTTGACTCGACCTATCGCTTGGTATAAGGACTTTGCCCGAATCCGAAAAGGTTCAGATCTGACACCAAGATCTATGACAATATGAAAGGAGGCTTTTGAGATGGCGTTTTTAGTCACGGTTGATCAGGAAAAATGTGAAGGTTGTGGAGAATGCGTTGAAGTCTGTCCGGTCGAAGTGTTTGAACTGGTGGATGAAAAATCATCTCCCGTGAATGCAGATGAATGCCTGGGTTGTGAAAGCTGTGTTGAAGTTTGCGAACCAGCAGCCATTACTGTTGAAGAGACCTAATCCGGGACTCCGTTCCATTCCCCCTGGCCGATATCAAAGGCCAGGGGAACCCCCTTACAGGGACCTGCCGTTAAACGGCGCCATACCCAAAAGGGAGCCGTGCCTCTTTTAAAAGAAAACAGATTCATATTTCCATGCGATGATCGGAGATCGGGATCTATATGAGAGACGCCGAACGCTGTTTATCGTTGATTTTTCAGACCTCGAAGGGGTACGCCGCAATCCTTTACCGGTTGGACCCGTTTGCTCTTTTAAGAGTATTTCTTCCCCGGCAAAATCGAACCAGGCTCATCTCCGACATGGAACAATTCCAGTATTGCGATTCCGGTTCCGACGAAAAGGGAAGGCGGGTTGCCGGATCGATTGCGGACTATTTTAATGGGAAGATGCCCGAACCCCCCTGGCCCCCATGGGAATGGATGGACATGAGAGGACTGACGCCGCTTCAGGAATCGGTGTTAAAAGCGACAGCCGGGGTGCCTTATGGAGGAGTGGCGACTTATGGAGAGATCGCCCGGGCCATCGGCCGGCCCAAGGCTTATCGGTTTGTTGGAAATACGCTTGCAAAAAATCCTTTTCCGATCATGATCCCTTGCCACAGAATAATTCGGAGCAACGACGACATCGGGGGATTTGGAGGAGGGATTGAGCTTAAACGGGAATTGATCGCTTTAGAACGGGATCGTGCAAGGCATCAAACCTTAAAATGATCCCAACCGGTAGGACGGATCTCCGTTTTGGTTCCATCCGGTTTGACGAGTTCCATTTTCCGCGAGCGGGTGATCTCGCCGATGATATGGAGCGGAGTGCCGAACGCTTCTTTATACCTTAAACACGTTTCTTTCGCCTTGTCGGACGCCACCGTACATATAAGGGTATAATCCTCTCCCCCTGCAAGGGCAAATTCAACGGGATCGAAATTGAACCGGCTGCAAAAGAGGTTCAAATGGTCGGACAAGGGGATCGTTTCTGAAACAAGGCGTGCGCCGACACCGCTGGCAACAAGGATATGCCGTAAATCAGAGCTCAACCCGTCGCTGACATCAATGGCGGCATGCACAGAGCCTGAGCCGGCCAGAAACCGGCCTTCCCGTATATACGGCTTGGGAAGAAGATGAGAGTCGATCAGTTTCTGATACGGTTTTGAATCCGGCGGAATTCCTTCTAAAATCAGATGCAATCCGGCC
>MGQD01000057.1:15048-25960 GCA_001797695.1 Deltaproteobacteria bacterium RBG_13_49_15
CAGCCGGTTGTTGTGATGATGTCACCGGCTTTGGCGGTATGGCGATAAAGGATCTCGGATGCCTGGACAGACCCCGCCAGCGCAATATTAATAATTAAATCGGATTTCGAACGGGTTGTATCCCCTCCCAAAATATTAACGTCGAATTCAGAAGCAAGCGATTTCATTCCTGCAAAGACGCCATCAAGGTATTCTATGGTACAGTCGTCAGGGATCCCGATGCTGACAAACGCATCGCGTGGCGTTCCTCCCATGGCGGCGATGTCGCTTAAATTGACAGCCAGCGCTTTATAGCCCAGATTAAATCCGGAAGTGGCCTCCCTTAGGAAATGAACCCGTTCCACCAGGAGGTCTGTGGTCACAAGAGTAACCTGGCCGCTTTCCGTAACAAATGCAGCGGCATCGTCGCCGATTCCTTTCAAAACGGAATCGGGACGGATCAGGCAACCCTTGCTGATCCGGTCGATAAACCCGAATTCACCGATCTCTTTCAGGTGCAGCATATTTTGTCTTTAATATCGCTTGTTTTAGTTTTACGGCCTCTTTTTCCGGATCATCCGCTGCGACAATGGCGGAAACGACAGCGATTCCGTCCGCACCGTTTTGAATAACAGCCGCCAAGTTGCTGCAGTTGATCCCTCCGATACCCACTAAAGGGATCGTCACCGCCTCACGGATTTTCCGCACCCCTATAAGCCCGAGAGGCAAAGCGGCATCCGGCTTGGTCGGGGTGGAGAAGACGGGGCTTGCGCTGACATAATCCGCCCCTCCTTTTTCGGCTTCCACGGCATCTTCGACCGATTCGGCCGAGATGCCGATGATCATGGATTTCATAACCATTTTCCTGGCGATTTTAAGCGGAAGATCATTCCTGCCCAAATGCACGCCATCCGCTTTAACGGCCATGGCGACGTCAATCCTGTCGTTGATGATTAGAGGGATGCGGCTTTTTTGTAAATAATCCCGAATGGCCAATGCCTCCCGGAGGAATTCCCGGGTAGAGCATTCTTTTTCACGGAGCTGGATACAGGTCACTCCACCCTGAATCGCGGCTTTGACGATTTCATAAGTCGTTCGGCCTCGTGACAGTTTCCGGTCTGTTACCAGGTAGAGGGTATAATCGATGTCCGTGATTCTCATAAATCCCTATTCTTCCACGATCCGGCATCCCTTTTCGAGCATTTCAGGAGTGATCCGGTAAAGAGAATCCAGCAAAGCGGCCATAAAACTTCCCGGAGCGGAAGCGCTTTGAGCGGCGATTTCCCCGGCCAGGCCGAAAAAGGAAAGAGCGGTTGCCGAAGCCCTAACCGGGTCAGGATCTACGGCCAGAAAAGCTCCGGTAATGGCGGTTGCGACACAACCGGTTCCGGTTACCCTCCCCATGAGCGGATGGCCGTTGTCCACCCGGACGATTTTTTTTCCATTCGTAATCAAGTCCTTCGGGCCCGTGATGGCAAGAGTGGTTCCCAATTCCAATGCAAGAGAGGTTGCCGGTTGAAAGGCGTCTTCCACCGTATGAACGGAATCGACCCCCTTTGTTATCGAACTTTGGTCACTCAGAGAGATGATTTCAGAAGGGTTTCCCCTGATCACGCTGACGGCGGTCGCAGCGAGAATTTTTTTTGCAGAGGCGGTGCGAAATGATGTTGCGCCGGATCCTACCGGATCTAAAATGACCGGGATATTCAAATCGTTTGCCCGTTTTCCGGCTTTGATCATGGCGGAAACCCATTCATCGGTCAACGTGCCGATATTTAAAACAAGCGAGCCCGACAACGCCACCATTTCTTCGACTTCATTATGGGCATGGGCCATAACCGGAGAAGCCCCCATGGACAGGAGGGCGTTGGCTGAAAAATTCATGGCCACGAAATTGGTGATGTTATGAATCAGGGGTTTTGTGTTTCGAATCGCCATTAGATTTTGAGCTGCTTTTTCAGAAAAACGCATCTTTCCACCTCATGGAAAATAAAAAGGCTGTTTCCGGGTGGAAACAGCCCTGATGAAAAAACCATGATTGAATTCATCGTCTCCCTACGCTGGAATTACCCAGTTCAGGTTCGGAGGGTATGATCTCAGGCCTGTTTTGCCACCCCTAGATAACTATTTTAATTGAAACAATTTTAAATGAGAAGCCGCCTGGTGTCAATATTTATTGCACGGTGCTGGCATCTGTGCTACTTTTTTCTGAAATGAAACAGTATGTCATCGATGAGCTCAGGCCATGGGAATATGAAAAAATTAAGGCTTGCCTGGATGAACGGTTTTTCCATGGCAGCGTGGAAGGCATTTATTGGATCCCCATTATTCATGAAATTTTGACGGGATGTCAGGTTGAACACGTTTCGTGTCAACCTTTTTATTTTGCGCTGGAAATTACGGAAACCCGTCTCTCTTGCGAATTGCTGGTTCGAACCAAGAATCGGGTGAGATGCGACTGCATGGGGTATGCAACCGAATTACAGCGGAACTGGCTGATTCAACTCATTGATTCCATTTTTAATGAGCTCCAAATTAAGACCTGAATATGACATGAAAAAAAAAGCGAAGGATCTTTCTGCAAGCCATGCTCTGATCCAAAGCGCCTTAATCATCGGATGTGTGGGGATCTGGACGGCATTTATGGCAATAATGGCCGTCGTGGTATCTCTATTTCAAGACAACGACCGAACCGTTCATACGATTGCACAAATATGGGGAAGAGCCATCCTGATGATCAGCCGGATCCGGGTTATCGTCAAGGGGATGTCAAGCATCGACCCGACAAAAAGCTATATTTTCATGTCAAACCACCAGAGCAACTTTGATATACCGGTTCTGCTGGCATATCTTGACGTGCAGTTCAGATGGCTGGCAAAGGCGGAACTGTTTAAAATTCCCATTTTCGGTCCTGCAATGCGGAAAGCAGGATATATCAGCATCGACCGTTCCAACCGCCGGAGTGCGTTTTTAAGTTTGGAAAGGGCTGCTGAATCCATCCGAAACGGAGTTTCCGTTTTGATCTTTCCGGAGGGTACCCGCAGCCTTGACGGCAATATCCGGTCATTCAAAAAAGGTGGATTTATTTTAGCCGTTGACTCAGGCGTTCCCATCGTTCCGGTTATTCTTCACGGGACATGGTCCATCATGTCCAGAAACGGCCTGACGATACGGCCGGGTGATGTCATTTTAGAAATCGGAAAGCCGGTTGAAACGATTCACTTCAACCGAAAAACCAAAGACGGTCTAATGGAAAAGGTGAATCAGATCATGAGGGATGCACTTGAAAAAGAGAAAAAGACGGAGACCGTGTGCTTAAGCTGATCCCGTTGGGAGGACTTGGGGAAATCGGTCTGAACATGATGGTGGTCCGGTTCAAGGATACCCTTCTGGTAATCGATGCCGGATTGATGTTCCCCGAGGATTATATGCTGGGAGTCGACTGGGTCATTCCTGACATGACCTATCTGAGGGAAGCCGGTACAAGAGTATCCGGAATTATCTTAACGCACGCACATGAAGACCATATCGGTGCATTGCCTTATCTTCTTAAGGAATTTAATGCGCCCTTGTTCGGGACCCCTTTCACACTTGGAATCGTATCCCACAAACTCGAGGGATATGGGCTTCTTTCTTCCTGTGCCATGCATGAAGTGCTGCCGAAAGAAAGCTTGCATATCGGCGACCTGGAACTGGAATTCATTCGGGTCGGTCACAGTGTCATAGACTGCGTGGGAATATCCATCAAAACCCCTTATGGACAGATTATTCATACCGGGGATTTTAAAATCAATCATGCCACGCTGAGCGGAATGGCGACCGATGTAAACCGATTTGCAAGGTGCGGAGAAGAAGGTGTTCTGGCTCTCCTGTCCGATTCCACAAATGTGGAAAGGGAAGGGTACACCATTTCCGCAAAAGAGATCGGAGAAACCCTGTCCCAAATCGCGGCAACAGCCGCCGGCCGCATTATTATTTCCCTTTTTGCTTCCAATATCAGCCGGATTCAGCAGATCGTCAATATTGCAAAAGCCAAGGGAAGAAAGATCATTCTGGACGGCAAGAGCATTGAGGTCAGCGTGAATATCGCCAAGGAACTTAATCTGATCGACATCCCAAAAGAGATCCAGCTCGACATCAATCAGATCAACGATATCTCAGACAACGAAATCATCATGGTCACCACCGGCAGCCAGGGCGAGCCGATGTCCTCTCTGGCTCGAATGGCTGCAAAAACCCATAAAAAGGTAACGATCAGAAAAGGGGATACGGTCGTCTTTTCCTCTAAATTTATTCCCGGAAATGAAAAAAGCATCGGGAATATTATCAATAAATTATACCACCAGGGAGCGGATGTTATTTACGAAAAAATATCCAACATTCATGCTTCCGGACATGCGTTTCAGGAAGAACTGAAGCTGATGATCAGCCTTACCAAACCCAAATATTTTATTCCCATTCATGGAGAATATCGGCATCTCATCCTGCATGCACGGCTTGCGGAAAGGGTCGGGATCCGAAAGGAGAGGATTCTTTTGGCCGAAAACGGCCAGATCATCGAGTTTGATGAAAAAGGAGGGAGGATCAGGGACCGGGTCCCCACCGGCCGGATTCTGGTGGATGGAAAAACGATCGGCGATGTGGGAAGAAGCGTTCTGAAAGAGAGGCGGTTGCTGTCAGAGGACGGCCTGGTCGTCGTGAATATGGCTTTTGATACGGAAACCGGATATGTGGTTTACGGACCGGAATTGGTATCCCGTGGGTTTGTGTTTGAAAATGAGGCCGGCCACCTGCTGGAAGATGCGAAATGCGTCATCCTGGAGATCCTGGATGAGATCGCACCGGGCTCGCCCGGCCGGGTCGATAAAATCCGTGCGAGGGTCCAATCGGAGCTTAGGAAGTATTTTAATTTTGCAATCCAGCGAAGGCCGGTCATCCTTCCATTCATCCTGGAAGTATAAACCGGATGCAAGGAGAGGAACCGGAAACGGTAACCGCATCCGGGGCGGGATGAATGATTTGAGGTAACCATGCGAAAAGAAATTGCAGGGATAATTTTATTTTTCTTTGTGGTGTTGACGCTCATCAGCCTGTTGTCCTACAGCCCGTCGGATCCTTCCATTCATAATGCAACCAGCGCTAAACAGATCCACAACTTGTTCGGTCTGTTCGGAGCTCATCTTTCAGGGACTCTTATCGGCCTTTTTGGATTAGGAGCATTCTGGTTTCCCATCCTTTTCCTTCTCGCGAGCATCCATTTCTTTGGGGATCACCCAAGAAAAGCGATCATTTTGACGGTTGTAGGGGGGGTCCTCCTCGTGGTTACTACCGGAAGCCTGTTGACCTTCCAAAAGAAAGAATATGTGATATTCGGACAGCACTTTTCATCCGGAGGCATCGTAGGTATGCCGCTGAAATCGTTTCTTGCCGGGTATGCCAATCTGACCGGAGGGCTCATCACACTGGTTGCCCTGTGGATTATCGGGTTCGTTCTTGCGACCGGTTTTTCACTTGTCGCTTTTTATCGAAAACTCTCCGTGACAACTGTTTATGCAAGCCATCGTGTCCGGACGTTTATGATTAAGACCAAGGAAAGAAGGGAGAAGGCGAAAAAAAGAAAAAAAGCTGTTGTTGTGCGCGGAAGCAGGGAAGAAATAGAGGTCAAAATCAAGACATTGCCGAAAAAACCGGCCAAGGAAATTCCCGTTCCGAAACAGGAGGTTTTTGAATTCATGCGCAAGGAGAGCGGTTTTGAGCTCCCGCCGCTGAATCTTTTGGAAGATCCGGATTCGAAACCGGTCCAGGTGGATAGCGAAAACTTAAAAATGCAATCGAAGCTGCTTGAGAAGAAATTATTCGATTTCGGCGTCACCGGCAAAGTCGTGTCGGTCACGCCCGGTCCGGTCATCACCACGTTTGAATACGAACCGGCCCCTGGAATCAAAATCAGCAAAATCAGCAACCTTTCCGATGACCTCTCTCTGGCCCTGCGCGCCATCAGCGTTCGAATCGTCGCCCCGATTCCGGGGAAACCCGTGATCGGGATCGAAATTCCAAACGCCACCCGTGAGATCGTCCGGTTTAAAGAGGTCATCGGTTCGAGTATATTTGAAAAATCCAGATCGAAATTGACCATCTGTCTTGGCAAGGACATCGTAGGTGAAACGGTTGTCACCGATCTGACCCAGATGCCTCATCTCCTGATCGCAGGCGCTACGGGAACCGGAAAAAGCGTGGCATTGAACGGGATGATCTGCAGCATGTTGTATAAAGCGACCCCGGATGAAGTGAAGTTTATCCTGATCGATCCGAAGCGGATCGAGCTTTCGGTATATGATGGAATTCCTCATCTGATCGCACCCGTCGTGACCAATGTCAAGGAGGCAAACAACGCGCTCTATTGGGCGGTCAAGGAGATGGAGCGGCGGTATCAGATCCTTTCTGAAAAAAGAGCCAGAAATGTCAAGCAATACAATCAGAAAGTGGATCTGGAGCGAAGCCCGAAAAGCGAGAAAGCGCCGGAAAGGCTCCCGTATATCGTGGTCATCATCGATGAGCTTTCGGATTTGATGATGGTCGCCTCGCGGGATGTTGAGTTTGCCCTGATGCGTCTGGCGCAAATGGCCAGGGCTGCAGGAATCCATCTTATTTTAGCGACTCAACGCCCTTCGGTAGATGTTCTGACCGGAGTCATCAAGGCGAATTTTCCCACTCGCCTCACGTTTCAGGTTTCTTCCAAAACCGATTCCAGAACCATCATCGACACCAACGGGGCGGAGAACCTGCTAGGGAGCGGAGATATGCTCTTTTTACCCCCCGGTACCGCAAAACTCCAGCGCATCCATGGCGCCTATATATCAGAGGTTGAACTGACACGGATATCTGAGTTTTTAAAAAACCAAAAATCACCCCAGTATCTTGAAGACGTCACCAGAACTCAGAAAGAGGATACTGATGAAGCAGATCCGGAATCATATGACGAGCGGTATGACGATGCCGTCGCCCTGGTCACCCGTACCCGTCAGGCTTCCATCTCAATGGTTCAGCGGCATTTGCGGATCGGTTATAACAGGGCCGCCAGGATTATCGAAATGATGGAAAAGGAAGGGATTGTCGGCCCGTCGGACGGCGTCAAGCCCAGAGAGGTTCTGGTCCGGAGCTATGACGACAAGCCTTAAATGACGCGGATTTTCAGAATGTTTTGGGTATCATCGATTCCACTGATATAACCGACCGATCCCCCGAAAACCATAAACGTACCCTCCAACAACAGGGTAAAGCGCCTTTTAAAACTTAATATATAAGCCGATTTCTGTGATACATTAAACTACAAAAAGCAAAAAAAACAATTTTCTATTCCTCCTTATTCCTCGTAGAGCAAACGGGATTTACCCAACCCGGCTTCGGAGATAAGGGAAAAGGACTGGCCCTTTCCGGCCTTGGCCCGCTCAAAGCCGTCCAGCAGAAACTCGAGTTCCCGCCGCCGGCCCTCTATTTTCTTCCTGGATTTTGTTACTGAATTTTGTAACTTCCTGCTGTATGGCCAGGGCCGCATTGAGGACACCTCATGGGATCAACCTCTCAAGCAATCAATTAGATTGGGTCTAAAAAATTTCTCCGCTGAAAAGCGCCTTCACAAATTCCACCAGGGGCGACACGGTTAGATCATCAAACTGGTAAGCTCGTGAACCGCCATACACTCCGATCAAACGGTCAATTTTAAGACCGGGATTATCTTTCAAGGACCGTAAGGGCTTTTCCCAGGCCCGGTCCCACTTGTCAGCCCGTTTAACCTCCACGGCCACCACACGCGGAAGGTTGTCTGATCGCCGCCGGGAGGTTTCGATGATAAAGTCCACTTCCACTCCAGCCGGCGTTCTATAGAAAAACAGGGGTCGAAGCTTGCGGCTGGTTTCGTTATATACTCGCAGTTCATGGTAAACCAGGGTTTCCAGCGCAACACCCTGCCAAGCACGATCTACGGGATCCCGAAGCCAACCCGCCGCAGCCCGGGCCACTCCCGGATCAAACCAGTAGAACTTGGGATGAACCACCTCCCGAACTTTCAACCCCGGACGCCATGCCGGCAGAAAATGGCCGAGCAAGGTGTCCAGAAGTATGGAAAAATAGGTATCCACAGTACTGCGGGGAACGGCTGCCTCCCGGGCAATGTTCTGCAGGTTAACCATCTGCCCATTGAGTTGTCCGGCCAGAGTCAGAAACCGGATAAAGGGCGGGACCCGGCGCAACAGCCCTTCTTCCCTGACCTCTTCCTTGAGATAGGTATTTAAATAGGCCGAGAGAATTTCCGGGGCCGCCTCCGGGTCTTCCTGGACAAAGGGCAGCATTCCCCAGTCCAGGGAATTGGATAGGTTAAATTTCTTGCCCAGTTCAACGGCTGAAAACCCTTCCAAATTTAAAGTGAGAGCCCGGCCGGCCAGCAGGTTAGCTCCGCCCCGGCGCAGTTTACGGGCCGAGGACCCGCAAAGGACAAAACGCCAGCGCCTGGACTCCATCAGCCGATGCACTTCATCCAGCAGGGCAGGCGCTTTCTGGATTTCATCGAGCACGATCCAGGCCCCTTTCGGCCTCCGGCCGATAATAGCCTCGAGTCGGTGGGGATCGCGGGAAAGCTCCAGGTACAGAAAGGCGTCAAGAAGGTCCAGATGCAGGGCCTCTGGGAGGACCTGGCGGAGCATGGTACTCTTGCCGCTACCGCGAGGTCCGAACAAAAAAAAGGAACGCTCCGGACGGTTCAAGCGTCTTGGGATATAACCTGTTTCTTGAGAGCCCATGTTATTTTACTCTTTTAATGTAATAATACATTGTAATATTACATTAAATATAGCATTTTTCAAGACAAAATTTTAAAGGTTAAGGTGCGCCCCCTCAAATTTCTGGTTTTATTTTCGGATCAAACCCTGATGCCCGCTTGGAAGACGATAAAGCTTTGAGAGCTTTCAGGCCATCTCCGCCAGCTTCCTCTCCGCCTTTTCCACCCAGCCGTCGGCGCCGCACTCCTTGAAGGTTTCTATGGCCTTGCCCAGATTTTCTTGAGCTTTCTGCCGGTCGCCTTTTCTTTGTAAGAGACCGGCATAGGAGAGGTAATCCCGGCCTAAAAAGAAATTGGTTCTGTTCCTTGTGTCCGCCTCGATCGCCAATGTTATTCGTGCTTCCGCTTCCGGAAGATACTGACCATCTAAATGTTCCAGGATCTCCGCAACCCATCTCTAAGGGGATTATCGTTTCTTCAATACCAAATGTTTTGCATCTTTCAGTACTTTTCTCATTATTAATACGGAAGAACTGGGAATATAAACCTAAAGGTGTCCTGGACAAGACGCATCTGAGATTCTTCACAAAAAAAAGCATCATCGAAATGTTCAATTCGCTGGGGTATCAAATTGAGAAAATCGAGGGAATCAACCCTTATCGATCCTGGAAATTGCTCATTTTCCTGGCATTTAACCTGCTGACATTCGGATATTTCAATTGCTCACAATACCTGGAATATGCGTGTATAGCAAAGCCAAAATGAGCACACCATTCACAAATAATATTTCACCCAATGAAAAAATGAAAAAGTAATGTTCCTGACTGTAATAATGTTGACGTTGTTTATATTTTCGAAAATACTGCTCGGACTTGCTGATAATATTAACATTATTCTATCAATGTGCTTTTTTACAGGGGGAACCATGAAAGGTATTGTACTCGCCGGAGGGGCCGGATCACGGCTCTGGCCGATAACCCAGGCGGTGTATAAGCAACTCATGCCGGTTTATGACAAGCCGATGATTTATTATCCAATATCAACATTGATGCTGGCCGGCATCAAAGATATCCTGATTATTTAAAATCACCCCAGTATCTTGAAGACGTCACCAGAACTCAGAAAGAGGATACTGATGAAGCAGATCCGGAATCATATGACGAGCGGTATGACGATGCCGTCGCCCTGGTCACCCGCACCCGTCAGGCTTCCATCTCAATGGTTCAACGGCATTTGCGTATCGGTTATAACAGGACCGCCAGAATCATCGAAATGATGGAAAAGGAAGGGATTGTCGGCCCGTCGGACGGCGTCAAGCCCAGAGAGGTTCTGGTCCGGAGCTATGACGACAAGCCTTAAATGACGCGGATTTTCAGGATGTTTTGGGCATCATCGGCTTTCCCTCAGGGTAAAGCGCTTGTTAAAACTTGATATACAAGCCGATTTCTGTGATACATTAATCTATAAAAAGCAAATTCCTATTCCTGTTACTGCACAACCGCCTTAGGTGTATCGTGTTCTTGATGCGGATAAGCTGTCCCTAGGGCGGTGGCACGTTGCCGCGATCAAAAAGAAAGCACTCTAATAAATCTAAACGGACAAACGAATTGCTAATGTCATATTTCGTTATCTTTGACCAGTCTTTTTTACTCGTCTCCAACAACTTATCTCGTCAGCGATACTGGTGAACCTGACGGCAGACTCCTGGCTTATGTTTCGTATGACACCGAGCAGTGGCTCGGAAACATCAACGATCTCCACCGGAAGGATTTAAGCCTCCGTAAGAAATTCTTAAAATCCGTCATGAAGCCTCCCAAGATGATCTACCTTAGAGAGACAGATCACTCTTGACATGCCCCTCTGAAAACCCGCCCAGAGGATGAGAACAGGTTAGTCCTTTCGTACCGTTTTTGATCGCGCGCGCCCATTTTTTCTGCCATACATTTTTTGTTGACACTATACAAAGTTTGTGTAATTCTTAACACCCGTGGAGTGGTTCAACCCCTAACTTAGGTTGGCGGCCTCAATTTGAACAGTAGCATTTCTGTCATTTTGTGATTGACTGCTCAGGACATTTGGCAACACCTAGAGCAAAAGTGGTTTGATGAAAAAGAAACAGCAAGGGAAGTCCTCTGCCGTAGAAGAAATTCTGTTTTCCAC
>MGQD01000058.1:0-8972 GCA_001797695.1 Deltaproteobacteria bacterium RBG_13_49_15
GACGATTTATCCCGATCGGCAACACTGATAAACACGCTTCCTGATAAGGGGAGGGGCTGGCCGGCGCCGAGTTGCGATTTGGCATAAGCGGACCCGAAATCCGAATCGATCCCCATGCCTTCACCGGTCGACTTCATTTCCGGTCCGAGAAGGGTATCGACATCCGGGAACCGGTCGAAGGGGAGAACAGCCTCCTTAACTGATATGTGGAGCGGGATGACTTCCCGGGCTAGACCCAGTTCCTCAAGAGTTTTGCCGAGCATCACTTTTGTGGCTAATTTGGCAAAGGGGATGCCGGTAGCCTTGCTCACGAAAGGAACGGTTCTGGAAGCTCTTGGGTTGACTTCAAGGACAAAGACACGGCCATCCTTGATGGCGTACTGCACATTCATCAGTCCGATAACATGGAGTTCGGCAGCCATGGCTTTCGTTCCCCTGGCGATCTCTTCCAGAATCTTCGGTTGAATGCTGTATGGCGGGAGGACGCAGGCCGAATCTCCGGAATGGATGCCGGCTTCTTCAATGTGCTCCATGATGCCGCCGATGATGGTCCGCTTTCCATCTGAAATCGCATCCACATCCACTTCAACGGCGTCCTCAAGGAATTTATCGATCAGGACCGGATGCCCTAAGGATTCAAGAATGGCCAGACGGGTGAAGTTTTCCAGATCGTTTCGGTCATAGACGATCTTCATGGCCCTTCCGCCTAAAACATAGGATGGGCGGACGATGACCGGATATCCGATGGATTCGGCCACGGCGGTCGCTTCCTCAATCGACATGGCGGTTCCGTTGGCCGGCTGGGAGAGGGATAATTTTTTCAAAAGAACCTGGAACAGCTCCCGGTCTTCGGCCCGGTCGATGCTGTCCGGCTGAGTCCCAAGGATGGGAACTCCCGCCTTGAAAAGAGGGACGGAAAGGTTCAGCGGGGTCTGCCCTCCGAACTGGACAATGACCCCCATCGGTTTTTCCATTTCCACGATACTCAGAACATCTTCTTTTGTGAGCGGCTCGAAATAAAGCTTGTCGGAAGTATCATAATCAGTGCTTACCGTTTCCGGATTGCTGTTGACCATAATGCTTTCGATCCCTTCCTCCCGAAGGGCAAAGGAAGCATGGACGCAGCAATAGTCGAATTCGATACCCTGTCCGATCCGGTTGGGACCGCCGCCCAAAATCATGACCTTCTTCCGGGAGGTGACGCGGGCTTCATTTTCCGGTTCATAGGTGGAATAGTAATAAGGGGTTGCCGCACGAAACTCGGCGGCACACGTGTCGACCAGTTTATAAACCGGCCGGATACCAAGGGTTTTCCGCCGGGTTTGGATTTGATCCTCATCGGTTCCGGTGAGATGGGCGATCTGGATGTCCGAAAAGCCCCATGATTTCGCTTTTTGGATCAATTCAGGATTAAGCTCATCAATTTGATTTTGCCTTAAACGGCTTTCAAATGCCAGTTGCTCTTCAAGTTCGACAATTTCCCGGATCTGATGCAAAAACCATGGGTCGATACCGGTTAAGCCGTAAATGGATGAAATGGAAAAACCCTTCTGCAGCGCGTACCGCAGGTAAAAAATGCGCCTGGAGTTCGGAGTGGCCAGTCTCTGTTCGATCTCATATCTAATTTCTTTTTCCGCATTCGGATCGGTTAATCTTTCCTTACAGAAAGCAGGATCTTTCCCATCAGCTCCCAATCCGTATCGGCCGATTTCAAGAGAGCGAAGCCCTTTCTGGAGCGCCTCCTTGAATGTTCTTCCGATGGCCATGGTCTCTCCGACGGACTTCATCGAAGTGGTCAGGTAGTCCTTTGTCTCGGGGAATTTTTCAAAAGCCCACCGGGGGATTTTAACGACGCAGTAATCGAGGGTCGGTTCGAAGGATGCCAGAGTCTCACCGGTTATGTCGTTGGGGATCTCGTCCAGCGCGTATCCCACCGCCAGTTTTGCCGCAATTTTGGCAATGGGAAACCCTGTGGCTTTTGACGCCAGGGCGCTGCTCCTGGAAACCCTTGGATTCATCTCCACCACGACCATCTCTCCTGTTTTGGGATTGACGGCAAACTGGACATTGGAGCCGCCCGTATCCACTCCGATCTCCCGAATGATGGCGATTGAAGCGTCCCTCATCCGCTGATATTCTTTGTCGGATAAGGTCTGGGCAGGCGCAACCGTAATGCTGTCTCCGGTGTGAAT
The DNA here is from genome assembly GCA_001797695.1 of Deltaproteobacteria bacterium RBG_13_49_15. Classification (GTDB taxonomy): domain Bacteria; phylum Desulfobacterota; class Desulfobacteria; order Desulfobacterales; family UBA2156; genus RBG-13-49-15. Next base: position 2,193 of record MGQD01000058.1, read on the forward strand.
TCCCATGGGGTCCATATTTTCGATTGAGCAGATGATGACCACATTATCGTTTTTATCCCGCATGACCTCCAGTTCATATTCTTTCCATCCTAAAACGGATTCCTCGAGCATGATTTGACCGATGATGCTGGCATCAAGTCCGGCTTTGGCCAGGTTTTCCAATTCTTCAATATTATAGGCAATCCCGCCTCCGGTTCCTCCCAGGGTAAAACTCGGCCGGATAATAATAGGAAATCCGATCCTTCCTGCGATTTCCCGGCATTGGTCAATGGTGGTGGCGATCCCGCTTCTGGGGACTCGAAGTCCGATCTTGGCCATGCAATTTCGGAAAAGATCCCTGTCTTCAGCCTTCTGAATCGATTCCAGGGATGCTCCGATCATTTCGACGCCGAATTTTTCCAAAATGCCCATCTTTGCGACCTTCACGGCAATGTTAAGGCCTGTTTGCCCTCCCAATGTAGGGAGGAGGGCGTCGGGACGTTCCCGCTCGATGATCATGGCCACCGTTTCCGGGGTGATCGGTTCGATGTAGGTTCGGTGCGCCATTTCAGGATCGGTCATGATGGTGGCGGGATTGCTGTTGACAAGGGTAATCTCAAACCCTTCTTCCTTTAACGCCTTGCAGGCTTGGGTTCCGGAATAGTCGAACTCGCAGGCCTGACTGATGATGATCGGGCCGGCGCCGACGATGAGGATTTTTTGAATGTCCGTTCGTTTGGGCATGCTGAAAAGGTTCGGCTTCTATCTCCGATCGGGTTTCGATGGAATATGGTTCGTTTCGGTTAACAAGGCGAATATCCGGTCATGAGTTTTTTAAATTCCCCGAAGAGATATCTGGCATCATGAGGACCGGGAGACGCCTCAGGGTGATATTGCACAGCCAGGATGGATAGGGAGCGGTGTCTGAATCCTTCCAGGGTATTGTCGTTTAGGTTGATATGGGTTACCTGGGTCTCCTTTCCCTCGATAGTGGCGGTATCGACGGCGAACCCATGGTTTTGAGAAGTAATCTCTACCCGCCCGGTCAAGAGATTTTTGACCGGCTGATTGGCGCCGCGATGCCCGAATTTCAATTTATAGGTTTTCCCACCAAGGGCAAGGCCCAAGAGTTGGTGCCCGAGGCAGATTCCGAATATGGGACGGAAGCCAAAAAGCTCCCGGATGGTTTGAATCGCATAGTCCACTGGTTCCGGATCGCCCGGGCCGTTGGATAGAAAAATTCCGTCCGGTTCCAGGGTCCTGACGAAATCGGCAGGGGTATTTGCCGGAACCACCACGATGTCGCAACCGATCTTTTCGAGCGATCTTAAGATATTGTATTTGATGCCGAAATCAAAAGCAACGACGGCGCATTTCGATCCCTTATTCTTCCAGATCCGATGGTTTATCTCTATTTCATTGCCAGGTTCGTCTCCGATCCGGTTTCCGTTTGACCATATATAAGGCCTCCGTGCAGTCACCTCTTTCACCAGGTCCCGGCCGGTCATTCCTGGAATTTCTTTTGCTTTTTGAGTCAGAGATGCCGGATTCAGGTCTTTTGTCGAAACAGCCGCCCGCATGGCGCCGATGCTCCGGATATGCAGAGTCAGAGCGCGCGTGTCGATTCCCTCTACGCCGAGAATATGTTGCGTTTTCAGGTATTCGGACAAGCGTCCCGTTGAACGGAAGTTGCTGGGAAAGTCCTGATATTCTTTCATTAAAAACGCCGAGACCTGAATCCGATCCGATTCGTTGTCTTCCGGATTAACTCCGTAATTGCCGATGAGGGGGTAGGTCATGGTCACCATCTGTCCTCTATAGGATGGATCGGTCAGGATCTCCTGGTACCCTGTCATGCTGGTGTTGAAGACGATCTCTCCCGTGCTCTCACCAGGGCCGGTGATGGAGCGGCAGGGAAAAGTCCGGCCGTCTTCCAGAGCAAGAAGTCCTTTCATACAACATTACCGTAAAATATGAGTTAAAAACTGATGCGACAGGGACATTTTACCAACAGGAAATGCTCTTGTAGCCCTAATATATTAACACTTTTTAAAATTGAAGCAACACCAAAAGCGCACATTTTCAGGCCGCCTCGATCACCTCTGACCGCCACTCTTCTCCCCATTCCTCAGCCGATATCGATGCTTTGGCCAGAACTTGAAGGGGAATGGCCCGCACTTTCCGGTAAACGTGGAGGCATTCCTTCCGAATCCCCTTTACCGTCAGAAGGTCTTTTTCCACCGATATACCGAAAAGCCTCTCGTTTTCCTTGAGATACGGAAGAATAAGTTCCCAATCCTCATGCGAGAGATCCACCAACTCGCCTCCGTTCAACTGGCTGGAGACGATTTTCCTGAAGGGATCTCTGACGTAAATAGCCCCTCCGGAGGCCAGAGAAAAGAGATTCGAGCCGGGATAAGGAACAGTCAGGTCCACAACGCGACCGTCTTCGTCGAACCGGATTCCGTTTAAAACGACAAAACCACCCCCGGATAAGGGATCTCCGGCCATAAAAGATTCGGCCAGGTAGTCCAGACAGGTGCCGTTGATCACGACTCTCGGAGACCCCACGGCATTGATCAGAGGCCTTCCGGCGGCATTTCCCATCACGTATACCTCCCCCCCCTTTGCACCATACATGAAGGTCTGCCCCACATCCCCGTAAATGACGAGTTTTCCCCGTTTCAGGATCTGCCCCAATTGATCCTGGGCGTTATTGTGGACGACGATTTCCAAGCCGTCGATTCCAGAGGCCAGATAATCTCCCGAACTGTCATAGACATCAATGCGGACTCCGTCCGAACCTGCGGCAAGACCGCATCCACAGAATCGCTGCCCCCTGTAACCATAGCAAATAAATCGTTTCCATCCCATCCGGTAGGCACGACAGATCAGCCGGGCATCGCAATCCTCGCCTTCAGGAGGAAATTGACGGGCACAAACGATCAGGACCTTTTCCCCTGCTTCCGGACCGCGCAGGGTGTTGCGGAGGCTCCAGTCGATGTATCGATAGGCCCCGGGCGCTTTATCCGTTAATTTAGGGGATGCGGCAAAGATGGAAGAAAGGCTCTCCCTCACGATTTGCAAAACCGAGCTTCGTTTTTTATCTCCGGTGGAATAACGACGATCATTTAAATGGGTCAAAATATCAATGGCGTTTGTTTTGGCCGAATCGTTTTCCAGTGCATGGTTTTCGAGCTCCCGGCATGCATGAACCAGGGATGCGTAGTCCCATGAAGCCAACTGCTCAAGAATATGCGCCTTGAACCAGCCGGTTGATTTTCCCTTCACCCCTTTTGCCACTGCTGTTGAGATCGTTTTTGTCTCTTTCACCGGAAAGGCCTCGGCCGATCCATGGAATCCGTTCTGATGGCCGTTTGTTCGGACCGCTTCTCCGAATTTGTTGGTGCAGGTCAATTTTTTTCCGTCGCCTCCGGAATCGGTGTCGGCAACGGTGAAGATGAATGCTCCGCCGTCCGTTGCGCTTCCGCCCCTGGCGTTCCAGTATTTGTCGGCGATGGAGCCGAATCGCTTGTCCTCCTGAGACAAACTCTGCAAGGTGGCGTCGATGGCCTGTTTTTCAGAACAGACCAGGCCGATCTGCACTTCTCCTTCCTGTAAGGCAAACACCTGAGGCCGCAGCATCGATGTGTCGGTGATTCCGATCAACTGAAACGCATGATGATCCACATCATTTCGGGCGATGATAAAAAACCAGGGGCCGTCCGGAGAAGAATGGATATGTGCGGACTGGATATAGCGGTAGATCCGCTGTTTATCCGGCGGGAGCAGGTCGAAATCGTATTCTGTTGTCGGAGCCATGGCTTCGAAGATATACTCCATCGGATATCCGAACGTTCGGTTTAACAGGTCGAAAAGAAGGACGGAGACTTCGGTATCGGTTAAAAATTGGGGATAAATGTTGTTTTGTTTTAGATATTCACATACCGCATGATAATTGGCGAAATCACCGTTATGCACCAGAGCTTCGTGCATGCCGATGAATGGATGGGCTCCTCCCGGGTGCCAGACCCTCCCTTTCGTCGGATAGCGCTGATGAGCGATCCAGCCGTGTGCCTTGAAATCCTCCAAAAGATAATACTGGGCCACCTGTTCCGCATATCCGACGATCTTGAAGATCATCATATTCCGCCCGTGAGAGAGGACGAACGCCTTCTGCTCTCCCAGGGAGGCATAGTATTGATGGTTTATCCGATTCGAATTTTGATAGATGAATTCATCTTCAACTTTTTTTGGGTTCATGGTTTCAATAGTGTTTTCGACGGCAAAACGATCCAAAACATCTGGTTTAACCCGGACGAAATATCGCCACACGTCCGGCGGTTTGACGCTGAGCCCGTCAATTTCTCGAAAATCATCCACCGTGGGGACCCGTTCAGCTTTATGGATTTCCATACAAGAGGCGATACCGGATTCTTCAAGTCCGCTTCGGCAACCTTGATCCAGGAAGGCGATCTGGAGCAGATAATGGGTGTCCAATACGTCCTGATCGACCCCAAGGCTTTCAGGGGAGAGTCCGACGGCTGCAATGCCACCCCCTTTTCCGTTTCCGCGGTTGTGCATCTGAAACGAGGGTTCATAAATGTGGCGGCCACGGACCGGAATAGAAGAAATAAAACCGGTTACGCCACACCCTCCTTCTTCAGCGCCCTTTCTCCCTATGCTGTCCATATGGTTAAGTCTAGCCCTGGAGCGAGACAGGATTTCAATGAAATTGGTTTGAACCGGATATGGCGCCGTTGTTGTTTTTTCCGATCTCATTTCAAAACCATCCTTTTTAATCAGAGATAAATCGCCTCAAATGACCATTTTTGCATTCGGCGCCGGAGCGTATTTAAGCCTTTCTTCTTCTTCCAGGTAGTCAAGGTGAACCAACAGATCTGATCGGCCTCTGAGTTGCCGGATGCTCCGCATCCCGAATTGCCTTAACAGTTCACACCATTGCTTTCGCCATGCCGTATACATATTGACGATCCGTCTTTCAGCCCAATCCTCTGTAATCAGATGCCCGAGCTCAGGATCGGTTGTGGCGATTCCTCTGGCACAACCGCGTCCGCTTTCACAGTTTCCGCACCTGACGCATTCCAGGGCAACCAGCTCCGCGGTTCCAATGACGGCGCCGTCGGCTCCCAGCGCAATCGCCTTTGCAACATCCATCGCATTTCGGATCCCGCCGCTGGCGATCAGGCAGATGTCGTCGCGGACACCTTCATCGGTCATGAACCGGTGCACTTTAGGGACGGCATATTCAATCGGCATGGCGATGTTTTTTTTAGCGATGTCTGGAGCAGCGCCGGTTCCCCCATAGCTTCCATCCAGATGGATGATATGAGCGCCGGCATAATAGCTTCCCACTGCAACCATGTCGACATCGGTGGGAGTTGAAACCTTAACGGAAACCAGCGCCTCCGGATTGATTTCCTTGATCCAGTCCACATGTTTTTTATGGTCTTCCACGGAATAGACGCTGTGGAACGGAAAAGGTGAAAACAGGGCGTTTCCCACAACCGTTTCCCTTATGGCTGCAACTTCCGGTGTGACTTTATCTCCAAGGAGATGTCCTCCCAGACCCGGTTTGGCTCCCTGTGCATATTTGAATTCCACCACCGGTGCGTGCAGAATCGTTTCTTCCCGCACTCCGAACAGGCCTGTAGCGACCTGAGTGATGACATGCCGAGAATAAGGGGTGAGTTCGCGAGGATAACCCCCTTCGCCGGTGCAGGTAAGCGTGTTCAGCCGTGAAGCGGCACGGGCGCGCCCCACCATAACCGAAAGCGCTGTTGACCCATAAGACATCCCGCCGCCGTAACATGGGATGGAGATCCGGATGCGGGGGCGCGAGTCTTTCCGTTTGTTCAGATCGATTCCCATATCGACCTCCTCATCCGGGATATCCAAAAAGCTATTCGGATGAGGAATTTTAAATCGGATCTTGTCAAATCCGCCTCTGGAGTATCCCAGATGATATTCCAGGTCACCGGCGGGCAGGCGGCCTGTTTCGGCCATTTCCCAATGTCCGATGAGCATTTCCGGCGACCATCGGTAGTCTCCCAGGGTATCGAGGATCGGATTTAGGCGGAGGGTGAGCGCTTTTTCCGGGCAGCGGTCGATGCAATAAAATTCATTTTTTTTACAGGTAAATCCGATGCATTTGTGGCTTTTGGGCCTCAACGGCAGGGAAAAGGTGTCGTATCTCGGATGCACTCCATAGGGGCAGAGGGTTGAACAGAGGCCGCACGATATGCATTTTGAGTTTCGGTAAATGATATATTTGCCGATCGCGTGCCTGAACCTGGAGGGCGTTTCAACGGCTTCGGAAAGTGAAAAACGGTGGATGCGTTGTTCCATTTCATTCATATCAAGCCTGAAACCTTTCTTTCACCGAACAGGGGTGAAAAGATATCTTTCTCCATCTCTTCGAACCACATGGATCGGCCGACCTCCCCCCGCAGACGCCGGGCTTCCCTGATTCCCATCGCGCCCATCACTTCAATGAGTTGGCCGTGCCAGGCGCCGACGAGGTTGATGATGCGGCGGCTTCCCCAAACCGGATCGATCTCCTTGTCGAGCTGAACCGGGCATGAAAGGCCCTGACGACATCGGTGACAGAGCCGGCATTCAAGAGCGACAAGCAGCACATCGTCCACGGCAATCCCGTCGGCGCCGCAAATGATGGCCTTGGCCATATGCTCAGCCATTGCGATCCCTCCGGAAAAAATCAGATTGATCCTCTGGCGGCAGGAACCATCCACCATCCCGAGATGGACCTTGCGGATCATC
>MGQD01000058.1:9249-9702 GCA_001797695.1 Deltaproteobacteria bacterium RBG_13_49_15
ACAGCCAAAGGCGTCAAACGACGGGAAAGCTCGATGGATGTATTGATGTATTCTCTCCCATGAATGCCGTCGCGGGTGGGGCGGACGATTTCGGACATGTCCGTCCACATGGCGTCGAATCCGGGTCCGACAAATGGACCCCGGTAACCGGCGCCGGATACGGGAACCTTTCCCGTGTGGGCCTGATACCAGAGGCGATGGATGATATCCGCGCGCCAGTAATCATCGCCGAGGGTCCGATACTGGGGATTAATGACTCTGGAAAAGATCCCTTTGGTGCACTCCTGAACGCACCGGAAACAGCTCTGACAGGTATAGAGATATTCCGGCTCTTTCATGGATATCTGGTGCTGATAATTCTCTTTAAAAACATCATATACGCACTTTTTTTTAACGCATTCGCGGCAGCTACCGGCGCAGTCTTCTCGAAACTCAATGGTCGAGTATTTCCCG
>MGQD01000059.1:0-5051 GCA_001797695.1 Deltaproteobacteria bacterium RBG_13_49_15
CTATGGAGGTGGACTGGGTTTCCGGTGCGTGCATGGTCGTGAGCAGAAAAGCAATCGAAGCGGTGGGTTTGTTGGACGAACGCTTTTTTATTTATTGGGAAGACGCGGATTGGTGCCGAAGGATGTGGAACGCCGGATGGAAAGTCGTTTATTTCCCGCGTTCTTGCATTGTTCATTATGTGGGGGTGAGCAGCGATCAATTGTTGGTCCGCTCTCAGTTTGAATTTCATAAAAGCGTTTACCTGCTGTTCGATAAATACACAAGGCCTTCTTCGTGGATCATGAAGTCCTTTATCGTTTTCGGGCTTTTCTTTCGATTCTGTTTTATCATCTTATCCAGCGGAATCGTCCTATGGGTCCGTCAACATAAACTGCTGCCCGGTTTTGAAATCCGCGTCATCGAATCACTTGCGCCAAAACGGGTTAAAATTCTGCGGATGATTGCGCGGCTGAATATCGGCGGGCCCGCCATTCACGTCTTTTTATTGACCAAAGGATTGAATCCTGAAAAATTTGATTCGACACTCGTAACAGGCATCATTTCTCCCCAAGAAGGGGATATGAGCTACCTTCTCGAATCCCAGGATATCAAAACCATCGTCATCCCAGAGCTTCAGAGGGAAATCAGTTTCAAGATGGACCTGAAAACCATTGCAAAAATTTTCCGTTCTTTAATTAAAGAGCGACCAGACATTGTTCATACTCATACCGCCAAAGCCGGAACCAGCGCTCGTTTGGCCGCACTGGTCTATAATACGATTCAGGGGAAAAAGGTAAGGGTCGTTCACACTTTTCACGGACATATTTTCGAAGGGTATTTCAGCAAAGGAAAATCGATGTTTTTCGTTTTGATAGAACGTCTTCTGGCTACAATTTCGGATGCCATCGTCGCCATCAGCAAGACTCAAAAAACAGATCTTGTTGAAAAGTATCGCATAGCGCCGTTGCATAAGATCAAAACCATCGAATTGGGTTTCGATCTGGAACCTTTTTTGAAAAGCGCATCCTTGAAGGGGCGGTTCAGGAGATCGATCGGAATCGATGATGAGACCATACTCATTGGAATCATCGGCCGGCTGGTCCCGATCAAAAATCATATGATGTTTCTCAGAGCCGCTAAACGGCTGATTGACCAGAACCCTCGTCACAAAATCAAATTCCTTATCGTCGGAGATGGGGAACTGAGGGAAACACTCGAGCAAAAGTGCCGGGAGTATGAACTGATCGATTATGTAACCTTTTGCGGATGGGTCAGGGATGTGTCCCTGGTTTATGCGGATCTTGACATTCTTGCTCTCACATCCATTAACGAAGGGACTCCGGTATCTATCATAGAGGCCATGGCCTCGTCGGTCCCCGTTGTCGCAACGGATGTGGGGGGGGTAAGGGATCTTCTGGGAATACCCGATTCTTTAAGCGCCTCCGATGGCTTTATGCCGTGCGAGAGAGGGATCCTTTGCCGGAATAAGGACGTGAACGGGTTTTCAAAAGGGCTTGAGCATATTATTCATTCAAGAACAGCCGGCGGAGACGAACGGGTCAGCCGCGCCCGTTCATTTGTCAGGGAACGGTTCAATCAGAAGCGGCTTCTTAAAGATATGGAATCGCTCTATCATGAGATAATGGCCTCCTAGGTTATCATGTTTTCCATATTTCCTTTTTTAAAACCACTCATCCATATCACGTTGATCATCCGGATGGCAAAACGGGATGTTTCCTCCCGTTATCGCGGGTCCATATTAGGCCTGTTGTGGTCTGTGATCACGCCGATCCTTATGCTTGCCATTTATACCTTTGTTTTTAGCGAAATCTTTAAAGTCCGCTGGGGAGGACTTGATTACGGACCCGGTGAGTTCGCACTCCGCCTTTTTTCAGGATTGATCGTATTTAATTTTTTTTCAGAAAATATCAACCGCTCCCCGAATCTGATTCTTGAAAACACCTCTTTTGTAAAAAAAGTGGTTTTCCCGCTGGAGATCCTGCCTGTTACCGCAACATTATCCGCACTCTTCAGCGCAATGACTTCAACCGGAGTGTTGCTGATCGGGCTGTTGCTGATCGGGAAGCTTCCAGGATGGCCGATTTTTTGTTTGCCTTTAATCTGGATTCCTTTTGTTTTTTTGACATGGGGATTTAGCTGGTTTTTATCCGGACTAGGGGTCTATCTCAGAGATTTAAGGCATATTGTGGCTACTGGAGTTACGATTCTGCTATTTTTAAGCCCTATCTTTTATCCGGTATCCGCACTCCCCGAAAGCATGCGTCGTATCATTTACTTGAACCCGCTGACCTTTTTCATCGAACAGAACAGAGCCATTTTTATCGAAAACCGGCCGCCTGAAACGATTCCCCTTATAGTTGCTGCCGCAGGAGCATGTTTTTCAGCAGCCATCGGATATCGCCTTTTTGAAAAAATGAAAAAAGGGTTTGCGGACGTCATTTGATGGTTTCACCTAAGGCTGGTTCAGAGAACATGCTTCAAGGAGAAAAAAGACCGGATATTGCCATACGGACGATCGGTCTTTCGAAAAAATACCTCATTTATGAACAACCCCGCGATCGCCTGTTCCAAATGTTCAATTTCACCAGGAGAAAATACTACCTTGAATTCTGGGCTCTTCAAAATATTGATTTTAGCGTTAACAAGGGAGAAACTCTTGGAATTATTGGACGGAACGGCTCCGGAAAATCCACACTGCTGCAGCTCATCTGCGGCACCCTTTCTCCAACATGTGGATCCGTTGAAGTCAATGGTCGTATCGCCCCGCTTCTTGAATTGGGGTCAGGCTTTAACCCGGAATATACCGGATTGGAGAACGTATATCTCAACGGAAGCATTTTGGGTATGAGCACCGAAGAAATAGAAAGAAAAATGAAGACTATTCTCGCGTTTGCCGATATCGGGGATTTTATGCACCGGCCTGTTAAAACGTATTCCAGCGGCATGTATGCCCGACTGGCATTCGCAGTGGCTATTCACACGGATCCGCAAATTCTTTTGATCGACGAGATTCTTTCCGTGGGAGATGTGGCGTTTCAACGCAAATGCATTCAGCGCTTTTACGAACTGCGCGACAACGGTTGCACCATTTTATTCGTCTCGCACGATACTTACCAGGTCAAATCGATCTGCCAAAAAGTCCTCTATCTGGCCAACGGAAGAAACATCAAATACGGCGATGCTTCGGACGTGGTGGATCAATATGTTCAGGACATGCAGCGGCTTCAAACCGATCAACTCGCTAATGATGCGCAACATGCGAATCAATTGTTTTCCATCACAAAAGTTGTATTGGAAAATGAAAACGGGAATGCGGTCCAACAAATCCGCAGCGGGGAGACCGTCATTCTTCGGTTCAAATACAAAGCCCTCACCGAGAATATTCCGGATAGAATATCGTTTGTTTTCAACCTATACCGGCAGGACGATTTTTATGTTTGCGGAGCGACGACGCTCATGGAGCAGATTCCACCGCAGCCCGCGAAAAGAGAAGGGGAGGTGACCATTCGTTTTCCGGAACTCCCTCTTACGGCCGGGACATACCTGTGGCGTGTGGCCATCAACGATGACGGAGGCATGATCGTTCATTCGAGCGCCAAATATGTTTGTTCGTTTCGCGTCATAGACGATTTTCGATCAGTAGGATTGATCGATTTGAAACGGTCCTGGACGATTCAATGATTCTTCATTTTCAAGGCATCAACTGAATAATGGAACGCATGCACTTTCATCAGAACGCGCTGACAAGCTCAATGGAGTTGAGCATCCATCTCTCTCGATACCGGCTCGTGTCGGAACAGGTTGCGGGGAAACGGGTTTTGGATATTGCATGTGGAGAAGGGTGGGGTAGCTATGTCATGGCAGCGCATTGGGGGGCCGGGATGGTGCATGGCGTCGATATTTCCCCAAAAGCGATCCATAGTGCAAGAATGCATTTTTCCTGTCCGAATATCGAATGGGGTGTCATGGATGCAGAGAATATAGACATCTCATCGATTGGTTATCCCTATGATATCATCATCAGCATTGAAACCATTGAACACCTTTCTAAGCCTAGATATTTCCTGGAGAGCATTTCCCGGCTCATCAAACCCGGTGGATTAATCGTAATCTCATGCCCAAATGACAAATGGTTTTACGGACCTGGCCGTTCGAAGAACCCATATCACCTTAATACGTATACCTTCGAAGAGTTCAGGGAATTGACCGAATCGGTGCTCGGAAAAGCGAACCGATTTTATATCGGAACAAAAGCCGAAGGATTTTCAGTTGTTCCGATCGAATCGATCGAAGTTACATCAGGCACAATGATGACATTTTCAAACCGGATGCCGGAAGTCAACGCGATTGAAATTTTCCCGGAGGCCGATCTTCTCCCTGAAAAAGATCATGCACTTTTCTTTATGGGAGCATGGGGTGAGCTCGCCCCCAAACTTTCATACACGGTAAGCCCTATCCATCCGGAAAAACGATTCCCTCTCGATCACCTGCGCCCTTTCGGGGTCGGCATCAACGGACCCAAGAAAAAGATCACCCTCGTTGCCGATACACCAGGATGGGCATATGACAACATCAGTAAAAACATTCAAAAACACCTGAGCGATTTGTTTGAAATTCATATCGCCTATGTCATCCACTTTAACAATTACAACGATTTTTTCATGGAGTTGTTCTGTCGAAACGATTCCGACTATATTCATATTTTTTGGCGGGAATATTTATTCGCTATGATCCGCCATATCGACCTGGAAAACCTGAGAAATCAGATCGAACCCATGACAGCCGCCGAACAATTCGCCAATAAAATTCTAACGACGTCCATTTATGACCACCTGTATCTGAGCGATCCTGAGGTCATGGAACGCCAGAGTCTGTTCGCCATTGTCGACGGGTACAGTGTGGGATCAAACCGTTTGAAAGAGATTTACGATCAAAAAATGAATGTCTCCCCTGATATCGTCATTGAAGATGGAGTGGATACAGATCTATATCGTCCGCTCAACCTCCATCGATTTATGGAAACAGACCGGGAGTTGATTGTAGGATGGGC
>MGQD01000059.1:5062-6167 GCA_001797695.1 Deltaproteobacteria bacterium RBG_13_49_15
AGTGGCATCTGACCAAAACGGAAGATCCAAAAGGGCTTCACACGATCCTTAATCCCGCCATTGAAATCATAAAAGCAAAAGGTCTTTCAATTAAAGGCGTTTTTGCCGATGTCTCGGAAAAACGGCGTCCAAGGTCCGAAATGCCCGAATACTACAACAGTATCGATGTTCTGGTCTGTTCTTCCGCGATCGAAGGAACGCCGAATCCTGTTCTGGAAGCCATGTCCTGCGGAGTCCCTATCATTTCGACGGACGTCGGCATCATTCCAGAGCTTTTCGGACCCGGACAAAAGGAATTTATCTTAAAAAATAGATCCGCCAGGGAGATGGCGGAAAAACTGGAAGTTTTAATTCGGGACCGCTCTCTTTTATCGGAATTGTCTCAGGAAAATCTTGACCGGATACAGGAGTGGCGATGGGAACATCACATGACCAAATGGATGCAGTTGTTTAAAGCGGCATCCTTAAGGCACGACAGCAGGTCCATTTATCGCAGACAACGTCTGTTTTTAAGTTATTTGCAAACCCTTCCTGAAATAAGAAAAGGGGGAATGAACGGGTTCATTAAGAAGGTCGCCTTCAGGATTTATCCGGATTCGATTTTCTGGAAAAATGCAAAGGCTAGGGTTCTAAAACCGTTTCGCCGCCGTTGGAACAAGCCAAGCTGAATGAATCATCTGCATTGAAAATCGTTCACCTGATCACCACACTGGATACCGGGGGGGCTGAAGTCATGCTGCTGCGGTTACTATCCCGCATGAATCCGGATCTTTTTTCAAACAGTGTCGTCAGCCTGATAAAACCGGGTGTCATTGGAAGCCGGATTCATTCATTTGGAATTCCGGTCCGGCATCTCGGCTTTTCTCTAGGGCGCATTTCTTTTTCAGGCTTGGTTAAGCTGTACTGTTTTCTTCGAAAGATCCGGCCAGATATCCTTCAAACCTGGATGTATCACGCCAATATTTTGGGATCAGTAACCGCTGTCATGTCCGGCATTCCGGTAATATGGAACATTCAGGCTTCCATCCGGCAAATCCGGGGGTATAAACCTCTGACGCTTTTGCTTGTGGCGCTTGGGTCCGTCCTTTCGCGACCCACCCGGGCC
>MGQD01000060.1:0-1034 GCA_001797695.1 Deltaproteobacteria bacterium RBG_13_49_15
GATTGTCAAGTTTTTAATCAATTTTAAACGTTGCGTTCACTTCCGCCAGAATTCGGGAACCAGGAAGATGATCATGGTATAAATTTCAAGCCTGCCCAAAAGCATGCACCAAATGAGCAGCCATTTGCCCAGATAAGGAATTTGAGAAAAGTTGTTTGTGGGACCAACAAGGCCGAGTCCCGGTCCGGTATTTCCGAGAGTGGTGGCTACTGCAGAGATTGACGTGATGAAATCAACCCCCATGGACGACAACAGAATCGCACAAACGGTAAAAAGGGCGATATAAAGCCCGAGAAATCCCAGAACGCTTCGAATGACATCCTCGGGAATGACTTTGCCTCCGATTTTAACATGGCTAACCGATTTGGGATGGATGAGATAAAAGAGTTCCTTATAACAATATTTAAAATAGAGCATCACCCGCAGGGTTTTAACCCCTCCTCCTGTGGATCCGGCGCAGGCGCCTAAAAACATGCAAAGAATGAGGATCAACTGGGACATGGCCGGCCACTTTTCCCAATCGGCGTTAACATAACCGGTGGTTGTGATGATGGAAGCAACCTGAAAGGCGCTGTACCTGAGAGCCCGGCCCGCGGTTTCATAGACGGAACCGTAAACATTGACGCTCACCACAATTATAAGAACAAGCACAAGCCCCACAAAGAATCGGCACTCCGAATCTTTCCAAAAAGCCAAAGATTCCCCTTTTAGGAATTTGTAGTGCAAGGAAAAATTGATTCCGGCTAAAAGCATGAAAAGAATGATGACCACGTCGATATAGACACTGTCATAATGGGCGATGGAGGCGTTTTTCGGTGAAAATCCTCCGGTGGGCATGGTTGTAAAGGTGTGGCAGACCGCGTCGAAGGGGGTCATGCCGCCTAGGATCAACAGAAGTATCTGGGCAAGGGTTATCAGAACATATACTTTCCATAAAACCATGGCAGTGTCACGAATCCGCGGTTTTAATTTATCCGGGACCGGAGTCGGCACTTCAGCTTTATAAAGTTGCATTCCGCCGACCCCTAAGAAAG
>MGQD01000060.1:1088-8081 GCA_001797695.1 Deltaproteobacteria bacterium RBG_13_49_15
GGCTTCGCCAAAAAAGAAGACTTTTGGAAACAGCTTCGATGTTGGTTAAAACCGAAGATCCGGTGGTGGTAAACCCTGAAACAGACTCGAAAAATGCATCCACAAAAATCGGAAAATTGTTATCAAAATAAAAAGGGAGAGCCCCAAAAAGGCTGACGGATACCCACCCGATGGAGACAATGGCCATTCCTTCCCTCTGGCTGATTACTTCGGAGATGTTGCCTTTGAATATACGATTTAGGGCAAGCCCGATGGCGATGGTCAAAGCAAAGGATTGGAGAAAGATAATCAGACTCCCATCCTGGTAGAAAAGGCTTATGCCGATGGGAAAAATCATCGTTATTCCGAAAAATAGCGTCAAATTCCCGACCACATAAAGGATGTCGCGCCATCGCATCTAGAAAAACTCCAGCTTTACGGTCAGAATTTTTTCAACTTTAGGAATCGATTTTCGATCTGCGAGGATGATGATTCTGTCTCCTGGCTGGATGACACTCTCGCCGGTGGGGATAATGAATTTTCCTTCTGTGCGAACAATGCCGATTACGATGGCGCCGGCTGGAAATGAGACGTTCATGAGCGGTTTCCCGACAATCTCGGAGGTATCCAGTGCAACCGCTTCCATGATTTCGGCCCGTTCCCCTTTGACGGATCGGGTGGAAAGGACTTTGCCGCGCCGTATATGCCGAAGGATTGAATCGATGGCTGAAAGACGGGTGCTGACTACCTGGTCGATACCGATGGCAGACATGAGAGAAAAATAGCTGAACTTATTAATCCTCGTGATGTTTTTTCGAACGCCCATCTGTTTTGCCAACAGGGAAACCAGAATATTCGTCTCCTCATCGCTGGTGAGCGTGACCAAGACATCCATTTCTTTAATGTTTTCTTCCTGAAGAAGTTCCTGATCAGAACCGTCGCCGTTGAGAACTATTGTTTTGTTCAGCTTGTCGGCAAGGAATTTGCATCGCTCGGGATCTTTTTCGATGATTTTGGTGTAGATCGATTTTTCTTCGAGATTTTTTGCCAGCCTCAGTCCGATACGGCCTCCCCCCACAATAAGCACCCGCTTGAGAGGTGCTTCGTTTTTATTAAAAATATCAAGCGTTTCAGGGAGTTTTTCCTGTTCACTGACAAAATAGATCAAATCCCCTGGTAACAGAATGTCTTTTCCTTTCGGGATGATCAACTCATCTTTTCGGATGATGGCTGCGATGAGAAGGCGATGCTTACCGATGATGGATCCAAGGGATGAGAGGGCAGCTCCCGCGAGTTTAGTTCCTTTTTCCAGCTTGACGCCCACGAACTTTATCCGGCCGCCCACCAATTCTCCCACATCCACGGCGCCGGGAACATCCATGAGCATGTTGATGGTCCTAACCAGTTCGATTTCCGGATTGATCACCGTGTCGATGTGAGGGGGTTTTTCCCTGAGCACTCCATGGAAATCATCAAAGTCTGCATTTCTGATCCTGGCTAATTTTTTTGTTGCCGGTGAAATGATATCAGCGGCCATGCAGGCCACCAGATTTGTTTCATCCTTATCGGTAACCGCCAGCAGCAATTCCGCTCTTTTGATGCCCGCTTCTTCCAAAACGATAGGACTGTGTCCGGATCCGACCATCACCTGAACATCCATATTGTCGG
This sequence comes from Deltaproteobacteria bacterium RBG_13_49_15, assembly GCA_001797695.1. Classification (GTDB taxonomy): domain Bacteria; phylum Desulfobacterota; class Desulfobacteria; order Desulfobacterales; family UBA2156; genus RBG-13-49-15. The sequence continues at coordinate 2,736 of MGQD01000060.1, forward strand.
CGATTCGGCGAAGGGCGTCTGCATCCTTATCGATGATGACGACATCCTTGTTCTCGTGGGCCAGTCGGTTGGCTATGTTGGATCCGACCTCCCCGGCTCCGATGATCAGTATCTTCACAGGCAGCTCTCCTCTCCGAATGGATGTTCTTATTTTGCCTTATATAGCCTAAAATAGTCAACATCCTCATGAAAGAATGATCAAAAGGCATCCCACAAGAACCATGGCCAGACAAAACCAGTCGATTGTACCAGACGAAAGCATCATGGGCGTGCTTCCTTCCCCAAAACATCGGGATTCCATTGCCTCGGCCAGTTCACCTGCGGTTTCAAACAATCCGCGAAAAAGCGGGATTGTCAGGTGTTTGATGCGATAAAATGGATTTTTTCTGTTTTCGATGCACCTGGACCGTTGCGCATCCTTTATTTCTTGAATCTCATCCAAAATAAGGGGGATAAAGCGGATCATCAGGGTGATCATGGCGGCAAGACGTTCCTCGGGAACAAACGGGATCGGCCTGAAAAATCGTTTGAGGGCCTCTTTTGTTTGCGATGGTTTTGTGGTTGAAATGAAAACCAAGGACAATAGGGCGATCAGAAGCATTTTCCAAAAGAGACAACCCCCCTGATAGATCCCTTCCCGGGTGGCAGGGATCCAAGGGTTTTGGAAAACGGGGGAGCCTGGTGTGGAAAAGGTCCGAATGATGAAAACAAAAAAAAGAAAAAAAATGAAAAATCTCAATTCATAAAAAATCACAAGGATGCGGCCTTTGAGAAAGGAAAGGGCTGTGATTACGATGCAACTGATCAGGAGAAGCCCAAAGGCTTCTGCTTTCAGGGTTGTAAGGCTGAGTGCAATAAAGGAAAGCATTTTGCATCGGACATCGTACCGGTGCAAAAGGGTATGGTTGTTTCGATAGGAAAAGGGGATCAGATCAGCCATGACTCCAGCGGCTTTCCCCAGCGGAGGGCGCATGGCGGGCGGACACCGAACCGCTCCAGGTCCGGAAAAACTTGATCCGGAGGTCCGTCCAGGGCCACTTTCCCTTTTTTCATAACCACCACCCGTTCGGCGTGAGCGGCGATTTTTTCAATGTCGTGGCTCGTCATGACGATGGTATGCCCGGATTCGTGGAGGGAAAGGATTTGTTTGAGCACCTGTTTTGTGCCGGGGTAGTCGAGGCTCGAAAAGGGTTCATCGAGGGCCAGAACTTTCGGTTTCATGGCAAGGACGCCGGCGATGGCCAGGCGGCGCTTCTCACCCCCGGAAAGCAGATGCGGCCGCTGTGACGCCAAAGGGAGAAGCTTAAGAATCGTCAGTACATCGTGTGTCCGTTTTTCGATTTCGTTTCGATCAAGACAAAGGTTCTCCGGTCCAAAGGCGACATCCTCTGATACGGTTTCACCCACGATCTGGGTATCAGGATTCTGAAAAACAAGCCCCACCGCCTGCCTGGCATGCAGGGGGTCTTCGGAAATTCCTTTTCCGTCAATGATAACACTGCCGGCGGTGGGAAAAAGCAGACCGTTTAAATGTTTTAACAGGGTGGTTTTTCCCGAACCGTTTTCTCCGGTGATTAATACAAAACTTCCGGCCCGGATTGTCAAATCGATATGGTCCAATCCAAGAGACCCGTCCGGGAAGCGGTGGGTCAGGTTTTGGATTTCGATAACGTTCATGTTATGCAAGCGTTCGGAATTCAAGAAGTAAAGGGTCGAGGGGTTAAAGGAGCTCCTATGGTTCGCCGCAGAACTCTGGCGGATGCAATAGCCGCCGCAATCTTCAGGGCATCTCCGGGAAGAAAAGGGATCATCCCCACAGCGATAGCTTTATCCGCACTCATTCCGGTGATGATTTTCAGCCACGATACTCCGAAAAAATAGACGATGAGCGATCCGCTGACCAGGGCGACGATGTCCAAATACAGGTTTGCCCTCCTTTTTTCAACAATGACTCCGATAATAAATACGGCGGGAAGATATCCGATCAGATATCCGCCGGTCGGCCCGATGATGCGGCCGATTCCGCCGGCGCCGCCGGCAAAAACCGGAAATCCCAGGATTCCGGCGATGAGATAGATCCCCACGCTTGCCAGCCCCCATCGGCTCCCGAGAACAAGTCCGGTCAGAAAAACAAAGAAGTTCTGAAGCACGATGGGAACCGGCCCGATAGGAATCGCCACAAACGCGCCCACCGCTGTCAATGCGGCGCACAGGGAAGCATATACGGTCATTTTGAGCTGATCCGTCGGGTTTGAAAATCCGCTTTTCATCTGTGGAAGCAATCTCCGTAAAGGATCCGTCTTTTCGAGCCGTCTTTGAACCTCAAAACGAGAGCTCCGTCTTCATCCACATCCTCGGCGATCCCTTTTACGGTTTCCTGCAGGGTTTGGATCCGGACAGGACGGTGAAGGGTGGCGGAAAAGCGTTTCCATTCAGGGATCGTTTCGTGAAGCCTTCCTTCGTCAAGGCGCTTTTCCAAAGCATCTAGATAAGCCGAAAGCAGCCGTTGCCGGGATACGGTTTTCCCCAATATCGCTTTGATGGAAACAGCGGTATCTTCGACCGGTGAGATGTCGTTGTTGACGTTTACCCCCAATCCGACGTTGATGTAAGTCAATGCATCCGCCTCTGCTTCGACCTCGGAAAGCATGCCGGCGATCTTTTTCCCTTTGAACAGGACGTCGTTCGGCCATTTCAGCCGGGCTTCGATGCCATATTCGGATGAGAGGATTTTTGCAAGGGCAAGAGATGCGGCAAAATTGATCTGCCAGCAGAGTGCCAAAGGGATTTGTGGCCGGATCACCATGGTGAAATAAAGCCCTCCGTCACCCGAATGCCATATCCGCTTCAGCCTTCCTCTTCCCCTGGTTTGGGTTTCCGCGATAACCACCGTGAAGCCCGGACATCCGTTTCGGGCCAGATCCCGTGCGGCATCCATTGTGGATTCGAGCTCCCGAAAATAGTGGATACGGGTTTCACGTCCCGGGAATCCCCAGGGGAAAAGAATGTCCGGTTCATATAAAAGCCGGTAACCGGCGGGAGCGGATGGAATGTCGTATCCGTATTCACGAAGTTTTTGAATGTGTTTGAATACCGATACCCTGGAAATGCCCAACCTGGAGCCGATGGTTTCGCCCGAGACAGTATCGTCCGCCTCTTTTAGAATTTCTAGAATTCGGCCTTTCATTGTTTCACGATTTTAAGTTTAGAAAAAAAAGTCCTGATATCGTTAACTTTGATATTTTTATTGGTTAACGCAACAAATGTCAAGGAGATATCACACCTTCTCTGTGACGCGGATTGTCTACCCTGCAGTTGCATAAAAAACATGACAAGATATAGAAAAAAAGAATGATAACAGGGCATTTGAATATGTTTAGGCATGGTTCGCGAATAAACTTTTGGTGACTTATAAAACAAATAAAAAATTCGTCATGTTTTTTACCCGGAGGGAAAGCCGATGATGCCCCATCTCCTTCGTTGCCAAGGACTCGCAGTAAAATACTACGGCTTCGCCCTTGGACGCCTTGGATCTGGGGCGCCCTCGGCTTTTGCAACAACAGGATCTATTGCAATATGGATTTGCCGTGTTATAATATAAAAAGATCAGGCCTTTTACTGTTTCCATTCGACGACTCGGGTAACCGCTCATAAAGGACTTTTTAAGATGCGACTGAACCGATTCGTACCTTCACAGCGGCAACCGGTTTTAAATCCCATTCAATCACTATTGGGGGAAACATGACAAATCAAAACACGACGAACACGTTGGGGCAGCATCTCACACTCATCAAAGAAGGAAAGCGTTCCTTTGAGAATGCGTTTCAGGGTGTGACCAGAATGATCCTGGAAGACAGGATTGAAAAGGTGGTGGTAAACGGAAGGACCACCTATGATTTTCAAGTCTTCCGCCACGGCAAAAAGCACATCGTCGGTATGTTTGATGAGATCAACAGCTTTGTATCATACGCTAAGGACGCCGCCCAGGGCGGATCCTCAAAGGAGATGGCATTTGTACTGGTCGGAGAACCGGGGAACGGAAAAACGTTTTTCATTGAATTTCTCAGCAGCCTCTACCGCCGGTTCCTTTCCAGGGAAGGAAACCGCAAATACACCTTCAGGTTTAACGGGATGAACGATATCAGCAGTTACGGAAAAATTTCAACTATCGAATCTCAAACCTATGAGGATCCATTGATTCTGGCCATGAATCTTTTTGATGACGAAGATGAGAACAAGGAGTTTCTCTCGGAAAAAGCGGGCTTCTCGGATAAGGAGATTGAGATGCTTTACGACGATTATCGTCCTTTGGGCGCCTGCACGGGATATATCTGGAACGATATTCGCGTATTTTCCGATGGAAAGATCGACCGGATGCTTAAATTCGTGGAAATCGTTCCGGTTCCGCTCATTGAAAGCCTTGGGACGATTACCGGAAAATATCCGGCAAAAGATAAAATTACGTCCTCTTCAGTGGACCTTTTAGGGGAAGAATCGATTCAGCGGATGCTGCACATCACGGATACCAATAACCCATACCGTTTTGATCTGAGACGAGGCGCGCTGGCACGGGTGGCCGGAGGAGGCATCCACTTCAGCGACGAAATATTTAAGAATAAGAAAGACCTCATCCAGGTATATCTGGGAGTGATTCAGAACCGGGTAATTGAAATGGACGGCTACAAATGGCCGATCGATACGTTGATTCTGGCCACCAGCAACAACTCGGAATTCAACCGGTTTCTCCAGGAAAAGGAGGAATCCCCGATCGTGGACCGGTGCCGGATATGCTATGTTTCGCATAACACCGATTATCAGCTCCAGAAAGAACTCACTCAGTATGCCATCGGAAGTGAAACCAAAACCACGTACAACAAGGAGTACTTACATATCGACCCCAATCTGAATTATGCCGCATCGATTTCCGCCATTTTGACGCGTCTTCCCCGCTCGGAGAAATTAACCCCTGTTGAGACCATGAAGCTGGCTGCAGGTGAAGTGGCCGGTGAAAAGAGCATCAAAACGCTTGCGGAAGTCATCGACACATTGAGTCAGGATCCGGATATCACCAAGCGGTTCGGCCAAAAGGGAATGGGACAGCGAAATCTCGGGCGCGCCATTCAACTTCTGGTGGAGAGCTCTGAAACCAACGAAGGGAAATGCATGTTTGCCTATGATGCATTCAAGGCTCTGCAGCGGATTATCCTTGACTATGTGACCGAGGAGGGCGACCGGATCAAATACATGGAAGACCTCAAGACCGCCAAAAAGCTCTACCGGGAACGGATCATGACTGAGATGTTCAATGCATACATGGATGAGCCGTTTGCCATTCGAAAGGATGTG
>MGQD01000060.1:8107-13661 GCA_001797695.1 Deltaproteobacteria bacterium RBG_13_49_15
CATCGATGCGGAAAATCTGGGCGTCGACAAGATGTGGAAATATAAGGATCCACAGAGCGGTCAGCTCAAAGCCATTAAGATCGATGAACGCTACATTAAAAATGTGGAGGAGCGCCTGGAGCTGAAAACCGAGGAGCAGCGGGAGACGTTCAGGACGGCGATCCGAAAAATATACGGCCAGAAGATATCCATTATCCCCAACTACGATTTCATGGATAACCTGGAACTGGTTAAAGCGGTTACCGAAGTACGTCTTAAATCCGATATTGCCGGCGCCGGAAGCCTTATTGGAGCGCTGGCAAACAGGACCAACGAGGAAAATCAGAAGCTTTACGACCGGATGGTCAAGACCATGCTGAATAAGCTCAATTACTGCTCCACCTGCGCTCAAAAGACCATCGAATATTTCTGCACTCAGGAAGACGAAAGCTGATTGGAAATGGAGCCTCCGCGCTATTCTTACACCGTCGGCATCCGATCCCTGGAAGAACTTCTGGAGCGGGACCGGCAAAGGGAAAAAGATGGATTCAACCGGAAAATCCGGATCGGGCGGTTGATGAAGCCGGGGCGGAGTGCAAAAGACAAAGTCATCGTGATTCCAACCACCGTTGAGGAAAAATTCCTCCACGATACATCGGTTCCCTCACCATCCGAGGAAGGGTCCTCCGGCGGTTCCGGAGACGGGGAAGAAGGGGAGATCCTTGGCGAAGAGCCGGTCCGAGGGACAGGCCCCGGGGCAGGGCCGGGCGAAGGAGAGAGCGGACCGCATGAGATAGAGTCGAGCGCTTATGACCTGGGAAAGATCCTCACAGAAAAGTTCGAACTTCCCAATCTGAAAGACAAAGGAAAAAAACGATCGCTGACCCGCTACACTTACGATCTGACCGACAGGCACCGTGGATCCGGGCAGGTTCTCGATAAAAAAGCCACCCTTCGGAAAATTCTCAAGACCAACATCCATCTCGGCAACATCCCCGACCTGGATCATATCGATCCCGCCGAATTTCTCATCTCACCCGACGATATGATCTATCGGGTTTTATCCCCTGAAAAAGATTTTGAATCCCAGGCCATGGTTTTTTTCTTAAGAGATTATTCCGGTTCCATGGAAGGGAAGTCGACGGATCTGGTGGTGACACAACATGTTCTCATTTACAGTTGGTTGTTATATCAGTATGCCAGACAGGTGGAATCGAGATTTATCCTTCATGACACGGAAGCTAAGGAGGTCGGGGATTTCTATACGTATTATAATTCAAAGGTGGCCGGGGGAACAAAAGTGGTTTCCGCCTATCGCCTTGTCAACGAAATTGTTAAAACGGAAAACCTTGCAAAAGATTACAACATCTATGTATTTCACGGCACGGACGGAGATGATTGGGATACGGGCGGCGCCGAAGCGCTCCCGGCACTCAAAACAATAATGATGTATGCCAACCGGATCGGCATCACCGTTGCCCAGCATGGGTCAGCCAGGAACCAACGCACCGAAGTGGAAAAATATCTGGCCAAATCCCGCTTTCTGACGGAAAAACCGAATCTGATCCGACTCGATGTCATGGAAGAAGACGCCGTAGAAGGGCGGCTGATAGAGGGGATTAAAAAGCTGATCGGCCCATAGAGCGACAGGCACTTTTCGGAAAGGGATCGATGGATCTGATTAATCTTCATACCAAAGCGATCATGGAAGGTTGTAAAGAAAGGGCGCGGGATGCGGGCCTTACCTTCCAGGACGAAACCCTTGAATATATCGTCTCCAACAGAGACCTTCTCGAATTATCCCCGAAAGGGATGATCCCGACTCTGTATGATTACTGGGTTCATGATGTGGAGGTTCTGAAAGAAAAAGGGAAATATGAGCTTTATCCCACAAATCCGTATGAAACGGTCATCAACACCCGGCCCCCCATTTCTTTTTACAACGACAATAATCCGGACTGGCTGAACGTGATGATTTTCTACCACGTGCTGGCGCATATCGACTTTTTTCAAAGCAATTTCTTCTACAGGCACACCTGGGATTACGACTTTACCGGCCAGGCCCTTTCGGACAAGAGGGTCGTCGCCAAACTCAGGGCTGAAAAAGGGAGATGGGTGGACTATGTTATTGAATTTACAAGAGGAATAGACAACCTTGTCGGTTTTCATCGGGAGCTTTCGCAATCGGAACATCCTGATTCAAAATGGCATCAGAACATACTTGACTATTATTTCGACGTGTTTCTTCAGTCCGTGAAAAAGGTTTCGACCAGCGATTATATAAAGGAGATCAACCGTTACAACGAATCGATTGGGAAGTATGGAGATAAAGGAGAAGAGAACTTCTTTTTGAAGGTTAAAAAAAAATATCCGGAATTCGAGGCGCTCCATGAAAAGCATATCAGGGAAAAATCACCGGAACGGCTGGATCTGATTCAATTTCTATCAGACAAGTCCGAATTTTTACAAAAAGAAGAAAATCGGTGGATGAAAACCGTCATGGAGGTGGTGCGGAAAACATCCCTTTTCTTCCAACCTCAGATCCGAACCAAAATCATGAATGAAGGATGGGCCAGTTACTGGCATGAAACGCTTTTTCTGAAAGACGATAGGATAAAAGGGCACGAAGTGGATTTTGCTCGAATCAATGCCGGTGTCACCGCCATGCCCAAGGTCGGGTTGAACTCCTATGCTCTCGGGATGCGCTTGTTTTATTACATTGAAAAGATGGCTGATAAGGGAAAATTCTCTCATGCATTTCAGAGGATAAAATCCGCTGATCAAAGGGATGAATTCGATGCCCATGGGGGAAAAGGGAAAGAGTTCATTTTCTGGGTCCGGAAACATTTTTGTGATTTTATATTCATCAATTCTTTTATCGATCAGGATTTTATCAATATTAACAAATTGTTTGTGACCGGAAAGCGGTTAAATGAGAAGAAGATGGTATGGGAGTACTACATCAAAAGCCGGAAGCTGAACGATTATCGGCAGATGCTTTTTGATCACCTGTATCATCCGCCTCATATCGAAATCGACAGGCAGAAAAGTAAAGACCGGCATCTGTACCTGGTTCATCTCTTCGAGAACAAGCCGTTGGTTGCTGAGTTTATTCCCAACACCATGGCGGGGGTCGAATATCTCTGGGGAGGGCCGGTCAGCCTGGAAACGACAGAAGCTGTTTTTGAAAAAACCGAAAGGACGCCGGCTGCGCCGGGCAAAAGCGAGGAAACCAAAAAACCGGAGATCAAATGGGAGCGGGTGGTGTATACCATGGAGAACCGAATCATTTCAAAGCGCACGATCGAGTCGCCATAAAACAGGATCGGGAGTATGGAAAGCATCGATAATGCCTTACTGCATTTAGAAAAAAGCGTCGGCGACGTGGGGGAGCGGACGCCGGTCACCTTCGAAGCGTTTCTCGGAGAATTGATCACAAATCCGAATGCTGCCATCCGAAACGTATTCCAGGTCTTTCACGATATGGTCAAAACCTACGTTGGAGAAGGGATCGATGAATACCCGAATGATCCGGAATCGATCGGATATGTGTTTTATGATTGCAGCAACCTGTTGGTGGCAGGCGCCGACCATCCCTTTTTCGCAGACCGATTGTTTGCCAACCGCCTGATGAAACACGTAGAGGCGATGCGCCACGGCGCGCAGCAGAATAAGATTTACATTATCGATGGACCGCCCGGTTGCGGGAAAAGCACTTTTTTGAACAACCTCCTTAAGAAATTTGAGGAATACGCAAACACGAAAAAAGGCCTGCGGTTCGAAATGTTATGGCGCCTGGACCGAAAAACGCTTGGAGGAATGCGTGAACAACGTGCGGCGCCTCTGTTTGAAAAACTTTCGCAATTTCTGGAACACGCGGTCCGCGAATCAGACGAATGCAAGGAATGCGCGAACTTCGAATCGGGAGCGTCGGATCAACAGTTTCGGGAGGATGACGAGTATGTCGAAATCCCCTGTCCGAGTCACGACAACCCGATTCTCATTATTCCTAGAGAATACCGGCGTTCGTTTTTGGACGATCTTTTCAGAAACGACGAATTCAAGTGGAAACTGTCCACTGAAAAGGAATACGAATGGGTGTTCAAGGACAATCCATGCACCATTTGCAGTACATTGTACGAGGCGCTTTTGGAGAAACTGAAGAATCCGCTGGAAGTCTTCAAAATGGTGTACGCCCGGTCGTATCGTTTCAACAGGCGCCTCGGAGAAGGAATCAGTGTGTTTAACCCCGGAGACCAACTCGTGCGGCAGAACGTACTTACCAATCCGATGTTCCAGAGGCGGATCAATGCCTTTTTCAGGGACAGCAATCAGGTTCAATACCTGTATTCCAGGTATGCCAAAACAAACAACGGTATTTATGCGTTGATGGACATCAAATCCCGGAACGCCGAGCGTCTCATCGAGCTTCACAACATCATCAGCGAAAAGGTTCATAAGGTCGAGGATATCGAAGAAAACGTCAATTCTCTTTTTCTTGCGGTAATGAATCCGGAGGATAAAAAAAATTTTCAGGATATCCAGTCGTTTTCCGATCGGATTCAGTATATCCGGATTCCCTATGTCATGGACCTCAGAACCGAAGTCGATATCTACCGGAATATCTTCGGCAAGCATATCGATGAAAATTTTTTGCCCCGGGTGCTTCATAATTTCGCACGGGTGATTATCTCAAGCCGGCTGAATACACGCTCCGATGCTTTAGTGGAATGGCTTGGAGGTCCCGATAAATACGGCCTTTATTGCGATCGGAATCTGCAACTGCTGAAGATGGAGCTCTATGCCGGATACATCCCTCCGTGGCTATCCGAAGAGGACAGGAAAAATTTTACAGCAAAAAGAAGGCAGAAAGTAATCGCCGAATCGGAAAACGAAGGAGAGAAGGGATTCAGCGGAAGGGATTCCATTAAGCTATTCAATCGGTTTTATTCCGCTTATGCCAGGGAAGGGAAACTGATTAATATGTCGATGCTGTGCTATTTCTTCGATCAGATTCGAAAGGAAGAAACAGACAGCATTCCGGAAGGCTTTTTAGAATCGCTGCATCATCTTTATGATTACACCATTCTTCAGGAAGTAAAAGAATCCCTGTATTATTACAACGAAGAGCAGATCGCCAAAGATGTTCAGAATTATCTTTTTGCCTTAAACTTTGAGATCGGATCGACGGCAACGTGCACCTTTACAGGGGAGCAGCTCGAGATCACGGAAGATTTTTTAAGCGGAATCGAAAATCAAATTCTCGGCGCTCAACTCGAGCAGCAAAAACGTCTTAACTTTCGCAAGGAGACCCAAAAAGAATATACCTCGAATACCTTGACCCAGGAGATCATGCTGGAAGGGAAATCGATTGCGAAAACCGATCTGTATCAATCTCTGTATGAACGGTATGTTTACAATCTCAAAAAACGGGTCCTCGACCCCTTTCTGAAGAACGAAAATTTCCGGCAGGCAATCAAAGAGTATGGAGAGGAAAGCTTCAAAACATATGATCAGCGGATTAGGGGGGATGTGGCCTTCCTGATGGAAAACCTGATCCGGAAATATCATTATA
>MGQD01000060.1:13769-17776 GCA_001797695.1 Deltaproteobacteria bacterium RBG_13_49_15
CCACCAAATCTTCGTCATCAATAAAAAGAATTTTCTCATTCCCTTTTCGAATCTCAACGGTTGGTTCAGCTTCAAGGGATGGAGTTACTTCAGTTGCCGGAAAAAGGATATTGAATGTGGTTCCCTTCCCAGCGTCGCTGGTTACAGCAATAACTCCCTGGTGGGTTTTGACAATACCATGAACCACTGCCAATCCCATCCCCGTTCCTTTCCCCACAGCCTTTGTGGTAAAATAGGGGTCAAATATCCGATTGAGGTCGTGGGGCGAAATCCCTTTCCCGGTGTCTCTAACCGACAGTTTCACGTATTGGCCTGCGGATAGCTGCTGATACGGAGAAGCATCCTGGTTTTCGATTTTCAAATTCTCAACTCCGATTTCCAAAATCCCTCCTTCTTCGTGCATGGCATCCCGTGCATTGGTGCACAAGTTGATCAGGATCTGGTTGATCTGGGTGGAGTCGCCCAATATAGCATCCGCATTTTCATCGATATTTTCCCTTATCTCAATGCTCGAGGGAATTGAAGCGCGCAAAAACCGCAAAGAGTTCTTAATGATGGGAGCGATCTTGATCGCCTTCATTTTTATCCTTGATTTCCGGCTGAACGCCAGGAGTTGTTGAACGACATCCCTTGCCCTCAGGCATGCGGACCGGACTTCTTCCAAGTTATGTTTTGCCGGATTCCATTCAGGAACATTTTCAATTGCCAACTCCGTATTCCCCAATATAATCGCAAGGATATTATTAAAATCATGGGCGATACCCCCGGCCAAAGTGCCGATCGCTTCCATTTTTAACGCCTGTTGAAGCTGGGCTTCCATTTTTTTCTGTTGGGTGATGTTCCTTAAATTGATGATGCTGTTTACGATTTTTCCTTCCTTGTCCCTCCCAAAAGCGCCGCTGACGCTGACGGGTATCTTCTTTCCATCTTTCGTGAATCGATAGGTCTCGATCCCGGAAAAACGCTCACCCGCCAGTACCTTTTCTATCATCATCCGGGTTTCCGGCCAATTTTCTTCGGGTACGAAATGATCCATCTTTTTCCCTAGGCGTTCTTTCAGCGGCCACCCGAATACACGGGTAAATGCCGGGTTGAAATAGACGACCTTTCCTTCCATATCATAAACAGCCACAGGATCCGGATTGGCTTCCAAAACCGTTCGATATCTCTCCTCGCTCTCTGCAAGCGCTTCTTCAGCCTGTTTGCGTTCGGTCAGGTCGATACCCATTCCTGCGAGGTAATGACGTTGATTGATTGTTAAACGCATTCCGGAAAAAAAATACGGTTTTCCAATTCCACTTTTAGATACAAAGTCGGCCTCTCCCGAAGATTGACCCGTTTCAAAGGCTTCTTTTATTGTCTTAGCCACTCTTTCTTTATCTTCACCCTGAAAGAAATCGAGCGGGCTCATAATCGATATTTCTTTAGTGGAGTACCCCGATACCCTTTCAAAGTTTTTATTCCATCGCAGAAATTTCCCTTTGTCATCGAAATAATAAAAAATGCCCGGCAAACTATCAATGATCAGCTCTGATAAACTTTTTCCTTCCCCAGACAGATCATCGGGCAGGTGTCGCTTATCAACGATTCTCTCCAGCTCTTTAACTCTATATTCGAGTTCCTGGTATGTCGGCTTTTCAATCATTGTATGGCCTTTGGGGTTGCCCCTTTCTTGCATCTTCGCAAACTCTAATAATCGCCTTGTTTAAGCCGGTCAATAGTTTTTCATGGATATGATCAAACCCACCGTTTGACATGATCAAAACGATGTCGCCGGATTCGGCTTTTTCAATCAAAAAGTTGATGATCGATTCCGTATCCTCAAAATACCGGGCATCCTTTCCCCTGATTTTCAGATCCTGGACCAGTTTTTCAGAAGAAAATCGTACATTCGGAGGGATCTTTTCCAGAAGCGGCGGTTTGCGGATGCAGATCAGATCAGCCATATCAAATGAGAGCGGGTAGATTCCCTGAAAAACATTCCGCATGCTGGTGTTGGTCCTCGGCTCGAAGACGGCTATCAGACGGCTTTCTCTATATCGCTCCTTGACCGCCCGGATAGTTTCCTTAACAGCCGTGGGATGATGGGCAAAATCGTCCATGACGGTGATTCCGTTTGTGATTCCCCTGATCTCCTGACGCCGCTTCACTCCCTGGAAGGTCTTTAGGGCTTTTTGAATCTCCTCGGAATTGATGCCAAGCTGATAGGCTATTGCAATGGCTGCCAAAGAATTTAAAAGATTATGCTTACCCATGAGAGAAGTTTGAAATTCTCCGAAAAACTGATCTCCGAAAAATACTTTAAAAAAGCTTATGGATGAATTCAGTTTGATGTCTTGAAGCCTCCAATCCGCATTTTTGGATTTTCCATATGTAAGAACCCGGCCGTTTCGATTTGAAAGGAGCTGCATTACGTTTTCATCTTCAGCGAAAGCGATAAGGGATGATGAAGCGGATAAGCGTGAAATCAGGGTGCGAAATGCCTGTATGACGTGATTGAGATCGGTAAAGATATCCGCATGATCGAATTCAATTCCGGTGATGACCGTCGCATGGGGATCGTAATGTAGAAATTTCGGGCCTTTGTCGAAGAAGGCGGTATCGTATTCGTCCCCTTCGATCACGATATATTCGCCTTTCCCCAGTCGATAATTGCTGTCATAATTTTTCAGAATTCCGCCGATGATAAAAGAAGGATCGAGGCCGGCACTCTCAAGTATCCATGTAATGATGGAAGAGGTCGTGGTTTTCCCATGGGTTCCGGTGATCAGGATCGGCTTCTTGTTTGCAACCAGAAAATGGTTGATGGCTTGGGGCATTGAACAGTAACAAAGCCCCATGTCCTGCATGGCGACCGCTTCAGGATTGGTTTTTGTAACGGCGTTTCCGACCACGACCAGGTCCGGGCGATATGATAGATTTTTCTCCGAATACCCTTCAGCGACCACAATACCGTTTTTCATAAGGAAGGTGCTCATGGGCGGATAAACTTTTTGATCGGACCCGGTTACTTCAAACCCCTTTTCCTTGAGCAGAGACGCAAGGGCGCCCATAGCGGTCCCGCAAACGGCGATGAGATGAATTGTTTTGACTGTTTCGGGAATCCGGTTTTCTTCGGTTGTGGTCATGGATTTATCAGATGTATTCCTTTATTTAGGGATTGCGATTTTTTCTTTGGGGACTGCCATCAATGTGACGAGGGCTTTTGCCACCAGGTTTTCCGCTCCCTTTTTAATATCGAACACCTCGGATTCTGAAACAATTAGCTGCTTCCCCTCCCTAATCACGGTTGCTCGGCAGATGAGGGTGTCACCCGAGGCGGGTTTTAAGAAATTGATTTTAAATTCGACGGTAAGGATTTGGATGCGTTCGGAAACGACCGTAAATGCGGCATAACCCGCCGTATGGTCTGCCATTGCCGCCATAACTCCGGCATGGATAAATCCGTCCTGCTGAAGATGGTCCTTTTTAATTGTGACTTTGGACTGGAAGTATCCTCTTCCGATCTTTTCGGCTTCAAACCGGCAGTAGCGGATAAATCCCCGGCTGAAGTCGGTTTTCAAAAACGCTCTTCGTTCCTCTGAAATGTCGGCCTTCATTTTGGTTGGGTCCTTTAAGTTATATCAGGATTCTTTTATCCCCATGGAAAAGATCTCTTGGATGACCGGGAGGATTAAACCGCTGGGTCCTTTGATAAAAAATCCGTTTTTGTCGCTCATGGCAATCCGGCTGAAGGGATTTTCCTCCACATTGATATCCACGATGATGCCGCCGTATCGTTTGACTTCTCTGACCACTTGATTCGGCAGATTGGTGGCGCCAGATGTCCCCACGGTCAATAAAAGCGCCGTCCGGCCGGCAATTTCGATAGAGCTGACATATCGGTAATGGGTTTCATTATATGCCTCGTCGAACCACAGGACATGAGGTCTGGCAAAACCGCCGCATTCCTGGCATCGGATCAATCCCCGATCGTTTTCATTCAGTACATCACCCTTGGATTTCGG
>MGQD01000061.1:0-166 GCA_001797695.1 Deltaproteobacteria bacterium RBG_13_49_15
GTCAAGAATGTGGCCGAAAAACTTAGCAAGGAGGTTTAGTATGAAAAGAAGATTTGCTTTTGGGCTGGTTGTTTCTTTAACCCTGGGCTTAATCCTATTCCAAGGACTCGCCCTGGCCGCGGAAGCGCCGGGACTGTGGAGACTCTTGCCTACGTTCAAAGCGGCG
>MGQD01000061.1:217-1677 GCA_001797695.1 Deltaproteobacteria bacterium RBG_13_49_15
ATAAGCAGGTCGAGGCCGACCCAGATTACGCTATTACCATGAACGACACCAAGGCATGGGAGGCCAAGTACGGCCCCATTCCTGAGAGCAGCTTTGTGGCGATGAGAACCGATTGGTCCAAGCGCTGGCCCTCACAAGAAAAGATGATGAACGCCGACAGCAAGGGCATCCTTCACTACCCGGCCTGGAGCAAGGAAGTCCTTGAATACCTTTACCTCAACCGAAAAGTCACCGCCACGGGCCACGAAACCACCGACACCGACGGTGGGTTGAGGGTGACCAAGGATGACTATGGCCTGGAAGCCTGGATTCTCCAGCAGGACCATTACCAGATCGAGCTCCTGGCCAACCTGGACCAGGTTCCTGAAGCCGGCGCCTTTATCGTGGTAACCTGGCCCAAACCCAAGGGCGGCTCCGGGTTCCCGGCCCGCGTCTTTGCCATCGCGCCTTGAATTAAGTCAGGGTTATCGGCCGGCCGAACAGGCGGCCTCCAAGGCGGTTAACGGGGGCGGGAAAACGCCTCGAACATCACCCATGGCCGGCGCCTCAAATCCGGAAAGAGCCTGCGTATAGGATCAATCCGCCGGGACCGAAACCTCCCGGCGGATTGATTGTTAAGGGAAATGGCCTTAAACCTTTCCCGTAAATTCAGATTCGCCGCCACCCAATGCAGTATTGCTGCCGACATTTAGCTTCCCCTGACCCCTCCCTAGAAACAAGGGGCTTGCGGAAAGCAAGCCGGTCAACCTAATGTTGCATAATTGCGACCTATTGAGTCGCGTTTTTGCATCTATTTTACCTTAAACGATTTTTCCTTCATACCTTTTGTTTACCATAACTATCTGTAATTATGAAAAATAAACGTTAATCAATCGCTTCAGCTTTATTGGCATGGTTGATGCAGTCCTTTTATGAAAAAGGAGAGGATTCAGACATGAGAATTGCACTGACGGTTTGGGAAGACCGAATTTCCCCGGTGTTTGACGTCGCGACCATGATCCTTTTAGCTGAGATTCAAAACGGCGGCGTATTGAACAAACGGTTTATGCCGTTTAATCCCGGAGTATCATGGCAACTCGCAGAAATGCTGAAAGAAATGGGTGTTTCCGTTCTGATCTGCGGCGCTATTTCAAAAGTACCGGCAAATATTATATCCGTCAGCGGTATAGAACTGATTCCTTTTATCTCAGGCGAAACGGAAAGGATTCTTGAAGCGTATGCAAAAGGCAGCCGGCTAATTCCGGCTTTTTCAATGCCTGGAATCGGGAAACCGTGTTGTCGGCGGGGAAATAAACAAATTTATTTTACTCAGCAAAAGGAGGTGACAAATATGCCAAGAGGAGATGGAACCGGGCCCCTCGGTCAGGGGGCGGGAACCGGAAAAGGAAGAGGAAAATGTAAAACAGGCGCCGGCAGTGGCGCCGGACAAGGTAGAGGTTTAAGACGCGGCCAAGACCGTA
>MGQD01000061.1:1808-3721 GCA_001797695.1 Deltaproteobacteria bacterium RBG_13_49_15
ATTCGGCCGGCGAGCTGGATATGTTAAAAGCCCGGGCTGATTCTTTTAAAAACGCCCTTGACGCAATTAATAAACGGATGGCGGAACTGGAAAAATCATTATGATACAAACATTGCTGGTAAGTTCCAGCAGAGACTTTTTTTCACATCTGGAATCCATATTTGCGGAAAATGACGTTGGGGTGACATGGGCTGAATCCGGCAGCAAAGCACTTTCAATGGTATCAGATCAGCCCTTTGACCTTATCATTGCAGATGAAACCCTGCGCGATCTGACCGGTCTTGATCTTGCTAAAAAAGTAATTTCAATAAACCCGATGCTCAACCTAGCCATCGTCAGCGCCCTTTCTCCCCACGATTTCCATGAAGCCAGCGAAGGGTTGGGCATCCTGATGCAGCTTCCGCCCGCCCCTGAAAAATTGGACGCTGAAAAACTGCTGAAGCATTTGAAAACTATTTTAATTCTGACAAGGAAAACAATCTGAAATAAAGCAAGGAGAAATTAAAAACATGAAAAACGGAAGAATAGCAATTCCTTCAAGCGGCCAGGGTGGTCTTGACGGAATCCGGTCAGGTCATTTCGGTCATTGTGACGTGTTTACATTTATCGACGTGGAAAACGGGGAAATAAAGAATGTATCTACGCTGCGAAATCAGGAACATGTTCAGGGCGGCTGCATGGTGCCGGTCAACCTGCTGGCGGAACATAAGGTAAGCGCCCTTGTGGTGGGGGGCATCGGCATGCGGCCCCTCATGGGTTTCCGTCAGGTCGGCATCGCAGTATATATTGATGCGCAGCGTACTGAAATTAAACCCGTCGTGGAGGATTTGATTGCCGGTAAATTGCCGGAAATCAAAAATGATCAGGTATGTGGCGGAGGTATGAACGATAGGTAAAGGAGGAATACCTAATGAAAGTTGCGGTTACATCCAGCGGCAAAAACCTTGATTCCCTTTCTCCCCACGATTTCCATGAAGCCAGCGAAGGGTTGGGCATCCTGATGCAGCTTCCGCCCGCCCCTGAAAAATTGGACGCTGAAAAACTGCTGAAGCATTTGAAAACTATTTTAATTCTGACAAGGAAAACAATCTGAAATAAAGCAAGGAGAAATTAAAAACATGAAAAACGGAAGAATAGCAATTCCTTCAAGCGGCCAGGGTGGTCTTGACGGAATCCGGTCAGGTCATTTCGGTCATTGTGACGTGTTTACATTTATCGACGTGGAAAACGGGGAAATAAAGAATGTATCTACGCTGCGAAATCAGGAACATGTTCAGGGCGGCTGCATGGTGCCGGTCAACCTGCTGGCGGAACATAAGGTAAGCGCCCTTGTGGTGGGGGGCATCGGCATGCGGCCCCTCATGGGTTTCCGTCAGGTCGGCATCGCAGTATATATTGATGCGCAGCGTACTGAAATTAAACCCGTCGTGGAGGATTTGATTGCCGGTAAATTGCCGGAAATCAAAAATGATCAGGTATGTGGCGGAGGTATGAACGATAGGTAAAGGAGGAATACCTAATGAAAGTTGCGGTTACATCCAGCGGCAAAAACCTTGATTCAGCGGTTGATCCACGCTTCGGTAGGGCTGCCTATTTTCTTATCGTAGATACGGATAGTCTTGAATTTGAGGTCGTGGACAATTCAGATAACATAAACGCTTTCAGAGGCGCCGGCATCCAGGCGGCCGCTACGATCGGCAACAAGGGCGCTGAGGTTCTGCTTACAGGTTTTTGCGGGCCCAATGCATTTAAAACGCTTGCGGCGGCAAATATTAAGGTGGCAAACGAAATATCCGGAACGGTCAGAGAAGCGGTAGCAGCATTTAAGGAAGGAAAGGTCTCATTTTCAAACAGTCCGAATGTGGACGGTCACTGGTAAGAAAAAGTGAATTTATGAAAAAAATCTGCAAGAT
>MGQD01000061.1:3742-8739 GCA_001797695.1 Deltaproteobacteria bacterium RBG_13_49_15
TCACATAACGGAGAACATATTGAAACGCTGCGGATAAATCCATGATATCAAAATTTATGAACATACAAAAAACAAGGACAACACCATGCCGATATTTGAATATGAATGTCAGGATTGCGGGAAATCTTCCGAAATTATCATTTTAGGGACCGCTGATACCCCTCAATGCAGTAATTGCGGCAGTCGTAATATGAAAAAACGACTGTCTGCCCACTCTTCAATGTCCGGGCCGTTAAAAAGCCGCATGCCAGGTCGCGGGGATACGGCGTGCTGCGGCTCTTCGCCGGGAGAAAGCGCAGGATGCTCAGGGCCCGGCAGTTGCTGCGGAAAAAATTTTTCTTAACATTGGATGCAACGCTTGCGCGGAAAGCGGATACGGATGCTCCGGCAAATGAAGATTCCATTCTATCCCGGCGAGCAAAAAAAGGAACAAATCATGATTATCAGTGTTGCAAGCGGCAAGGGCGGTACGGGAAAAACAACCGTCGCCACAAACCTGGCCATTTCCTATGAAGGCGACGTCCAGCTTTTAGACTGCGATGTGGAAGAACCCAATGCTCACCTTTTCATCCGGCCCGATATCACGGAAGTGAAAACTATTACCACGCCTGTTCCGGAAGTGGACATGGGAAAGTGCACCCTTTGCGGCAAATGCGCCGAGATATGCCTGTTCAAAGCCATTGTAGTCATCGGTAAAACAGTGCTGCCGTTTCCAGAAATGTGCCATAGCTGCGGAGGATGCATGGCGGTCTGCCCCGAAAAGGCTATCACCGAAACAAGGAGGGAGCTTGGCGTCATCGAGAGAGGAGTCAGGAACGGGCTGGAATTTGTCCACGGGAAACTGAGGGTCGGCGAGGCCATGTCCCCTCCCCTGATCAGAAAAGTTCGGGAATATTCACGTCCGGATGCGCTGACCATTATCGACGCGCCCCCAGGAACTTCGTGCCCCGTCATCGCATCCATGAAAGGTGCGGACTTTGTTCTCCTGGTGACCGAACCCACGCCTTTCGGACTGAATGACCTCAAGTTGGCCGTAGGGGCCGTTAAAATTCTCGGAATACCCTGTGGACTCGTCATCAATCGCGCAGATATCGGTGACGATCGCGTCAGGGAGTACGCAAAAGAGGAGGGGTTAAACATCCTGATGGAGATCGGCTTTGACAGGCGTATTGCTGAAGCCTATTCGAAAGGCGATATGCTCGTTAAGGTGATGCCCGAGTGGAAATCAAGGTTTTTAAGCCTGCTTCGTCAAATTAAGGAATTGACTCCACGTAAAAATTCGGAGAATCCCGATGAAAAATATAAATAACATAAAAGAACTGGTCGTCATCAGCGGGAAAGGCGGGACGGGCAAAACAAGCCTGCTGGCGGCTTTCGCTTCGCTGGCAGCAAACAAGGTTCTCTGTGATGCGGATGTTGATGCAGCGGACCTTCATCTTATCATGGATCCTCAGATTAGGGAGCGCCATGAGTTTGAGTCGGGGCACAAGGCGATAATTCATCAGGACAAATGCACTCAGTGTGGTCTATGCAGAGAATTGTGCCGGTGGGAAGCCATCACCGAAAACTTTGTGGTGGATCCAATCGAATGTGAGGGATGCGGGGTCTGCCATTATTTCTGTCCTGAGAAGGCCATTGACTTTCCACTCAACACCTGCGGCGAGTGGTTTATTTCCGACACCCGTTTCGGCCCGATGGCGCACGCCAGGCTTGGAATTGCAGAAGAAAATTCGGGAAAACTCGTGACCCTGATACGACAGGAAGGTAAAAAGCTCGCCGAACAAAAGAACTTGGATCTGCTTTTAACCGATGGTCCTCCGGGGATTGGATGTCCGGTGATCGCTTCCCTAGGCGGGGCCACGGCGGTATTCATCGTGGCAGAGCCCACGATTTCCGGGAGACATGACATGAAGCGGGTGGCTGAACTGGCTGCCTTCTTCAAAATTCCGACCATGGTGTGCATCAACAAGTTTGATCTGAACCCTAAAGAGGGTCAACTCATCGAAGAATTTGCAAGAAAGAAAAATATAACCGTCATGGGCCGGATTCCTTTTGATCACGTATTTACCAGGGCAATGGTTCAAGGTAAGACTATTTTTGAATTTGATGGTCATTCCGACGGCAGCTTAGCAGTCGAAAAAATCTGGAACGATCTGGCACTGCACCTGGAATTATAAGTGGGAATGTGTCCGGCCTGCTTTTCTTGACCGGTCTGCTTCCCGCACGCCCCGCCTTTTAAGACGGGGTCAAGGGAAGCTATCTAAAATAGACATTTTCCTTGCCGGGAAGCCCCGCTCTTCAGAGCGGGGAGCTTCACTCCGCGCTTTAGAGCGGGGAACTTCACATCCTGAGGAGAAAGGCTTTAATGAAGGAGGTGTACGAAGAGGTCAAAGAAAAGCTGGTTGAAATATGCAAATCCCAAAACCTGCTAACCCAACCTGTGAAGGTACGAGCTAGGGCTCTTACGACGGAGGAGGCCATCGGAAATCCTGAGGCTGATGATTTCCCGCTGCAAAAAGGCAAAGAAAGGCTCATGCAGGCAAAGTTTTTCCAATCATTGGGGCAGGCCTTTACAGACCAGTATGGTGACTTTGAAGGGACCTTGGGAGATATTTTGAACGGAAGTCTTGAAAACAATTTTAGGCGGGCAGTGTTCGTGTCCACAGTAAATGCTGTATTACGTTACTTGGGACGAATTGATAAAACAATTCACTGCCGCGACAGAGAGCCGGCAGATTGTGCAACGGAATTGGCTTCGTATATCAAAAGGAACTATGGGATAATAAAGATAGCCCTTATAGGCTTCCAGCCCCGCATGGTTGAATCTTTGGCCGCTCAATTCTCATTGCGGGTACTGGATATGGACCAGGACAACATTGGTGCCAGGAAATTTCATGTTACCATCGAGGGTGCTGAAAAAACCGATGAAACAGTGGGTTGGGCTGATCTTGTCGTTGTCACGGGCACAACGCTTGTGAACGGCACCATAGCGAATTTCCTGGGGAAAAAGCATAATTTCTTCTATGGTACTACCATCTCAGGAGTGGCACATCTCATGAACTGGAAAAGATTCTGCCCCAGGAGCCATTGAGTGTGCCTTCATTTATATTGCAACGCTTTGGAGGCATTGCGGCAGGGACGCTTGGCGGGCTGCTCGGTATGAGTGGCGCTCTGTTTCTGAATTCATTCTCCAAGAAGTGGATTGAATTTCGTTGCATGGTATGATGGAGAGATTGGGGAATTTTGCCTGGTTTTTTGAAAACACTGTTCGCATGTGAAGTTACCCGCTCTAAATAGCGAAGCTTCCCGATAAAAAAATATATATTAAGGCAGGCTTTGCGGAAAGCAGGTCGGTCAACCCATCTCTGCGACCGCTTAAGCGGTAATGGAAATATAAGCGGACATGGCAATAGTACTGCAAATTTTCTTGCGCTGACGCTTTAACTTCATCTGAAATGTTTCAACGAACAGAGACGGAATGCCTTCTCAATGGGGAGTTCCAATCGAAAAAGTCGTGGTCTGATCATCGTTTATACGGGGCACGGCAAGGGCAAGACTACGGCTGCCTTCGGGCTTGCACTTCGCGCCGCGGGGCACGGCATGGGGGTGCTCATCGTCCAATTTATGAAGGGCCAGAAAGAAATCGGTGAAATAAAGGCCCTGCTCGATTCCAATCTCCGGATCGATGTCATTCAGGCGGGCCGCCCTGGTTTCGTTCAATCGCGAACTTGCGAACAGTTGGACATCTATATGGCCCTGGAAGGGCTAAGGGCGTTCGAGCGGGCCATGGAGAGCAGCGCTTATAACCTCATTGTCCTGGATGAAATCAATGTGGCGATCGATTTTGGACTGCTCAAGGTTGAAGAAGTTTTGACGGTGATCAACAAGAAGCCCCGGGGGGTGCATCTCGTCTTGACAGGGCGAAACGCACCCGAGTCGATTCTTAAAGTGGCCGACATCGTTACAGAGATGAAAAATTTGAAGCATTGCTTTGCCGATGGCGTCGCGGGACAGAAGGGGATCGAGTTTTAAAAAGAGATCTCGGGATCAAGGGGACGTCCATAATATTATAAGATTTTTTTATAACGCGCTCCGTTCGAGTGGGGGACGCAGGGTTGAGGTTCCAAGGGCAAAAAACTGACAAGACAAAACGGTGATTGTCCAACCAGTAGGGGCACCGGACGTGGCAAAACGACGCGCCACGACACTGGCCATCGTGCGACGCGTTTCTGAACCAATAACCCAGATCAGGGAGGGGCTACGCTGCAGGTCATGAAGTTGAGGGGGTCATTCAGATGACAAATGCAATCGGCAAAATGATCGGATTTGATCGATCACTTCGTTTTCGGATGAAACATATTTTACCGCCTCCCTGAATCGGGCTCCATGATCAAGCCCTTTGACAAACCAGCCCAAGCGGCTCCGCATCATATTGCAGGCCCGTTTTTCACCCAAATAGAGCACTGAATTTTTCACATACCGCTCCATGACCTCAAATCGTTCTCCAGGATCGATGGAAGGGATATTTTCATTTCGGATCAAGGCCAGGACCTGGGAAAAAATCCATGGATTGCCGATGCCTCCTCTTCCGATCATGACGGCATCGCATCCCGTAGCTTCCATCATCCGGATGGCGTCTTCTGCTGAAAACACGTCCCCGTTTCCGATAACCGGAATCGAAAGGATTGTTTTCACCGCCCGGATCACCGGCCAGTCCGCAGCACCGCTAAGGCCCTGGGTTGCCGTCCGGGGATGAACCGTAACGGCATCAATGCCGCAATCCTGGGCGATTTGAGCGATCCGAAGGGCATCGGCGCCGGTTTTATCCCACCCCGACCGGATTTTGATGGTGACCGGCATTCGTACAGCGCTTCTTACGGCTTTAAGAAGTTCTTCGGATCGCTCCGGTTCCCGCATCAGGGCTGCACCGGCACCGGTTTTGATGACTTTTTTCACCGAACATCCGAAGTTGATATCCAGGACATCGGCACCTGAAT
>MGQD01000061.1:8840-12099 GCA_001797695.1 Deltaproteobacteria bacterium RBG_13_49_15
GTATTTTTCATCTTTCTCGCCAATCCGTGAGCGCTGATCATTTCCGAACAGACCAGGCCGCATCCTTTTTCCCTGGCGAGCAATCGAAACGGAAGGTTGGAGATTCCGGCCAAAGGGGCCATGATGGTTTTGTTTTCGAGTTGAAGCGATCCGATGTTCATGTTTCGTGATGTTCTCATTCAAGGGCTTGACGAAAATCGGAGATCAGGTCATCGATTTGTTCGATACCTACCGATAATCGAAGCAATGCATCCGATATGCCCACGCGTTGGCGTTCTTCGGCCGATATTTTCGAATGGGATGTCACCGCCGGAGAACAGATGGTGGTATCCACTCCCCCTAAGCTCACCGCAGGTTTGATAAGCTGAAGGCGCTTGATGATCCGGGTCGCACTTATTTTCGATTCATCCGGCTCAAAGGAGAGCATCGCCCCAAATCCTTCCATCTGATTTTTAGCGATCTGGTGTCCGTCAAAACGGTCAAGACCGGGATAATTGACTTTTCGAACAGACGGATGGGCATTAAGGTACCTGGCGATTTGACCGGCATTTTCCGTTTGCCGCTGGACCCGGATGGCCAATGTCTTGAGGCTTCTCTCGAGCAGATAACAGGTCATGGCGTTGAGGCTGCCTCCCAGATGTTTGGCCAGCGACCTGATGCGGGACGCTTTCTCCTTTGCGCTCACCGCAATGCCGCAGCAGATGTCGCTGTGTCCTCCAAGGTATTTGGTTCCGCTGTGGATGACGATATCGATCCCCAATCGGAAAGGCGTTTGATTCACGGGAGAAGCAAAAGTGTTGTCGATAATCGTAATGAGATTATGGTTTCTTGCAAATAATGCCACCTTCCGGATGTCGATGATGTTGAGCAACGGGTTTGTCGGACTCTCGATGACAACAACTGTTGTATTTTTTTTCAGCGCTTCCCGGACGGAAAGGTCATCTGTCCGCGTAAACGAATATTCAATTCCAAGCCTCTGAAATTCATTGGTTGCAAACGCATGGGAGCCTCCATAGAGGTCATCAAGCATAATCACATGGTCGCCGGCGCCTGCAAAGGCAAGAATGGAAGTGCTGATGGCAGCCATCCCCGAACTGAACAGCACACCGTCTTCCGCTCCCTCCAGTGCGCAAATCTTCCGAACGACGGCTTCCTGATTCGGGGTGTTGAAATAACGCGGATAAAGAACTTCATCCCGGTCCAAGTATTCAAAAGCGCTGGATGTATAAATCGGCGAATTAATGCCGCGGGTTGTCTCATCCCGAACGGTTCCGCTGTGGACGCACTGTGTCTCCTTTTTCATGAAATAAGCCTCCTGGTAGGTAGAGATTGATTTGATAACGAACTGCCTGCCGGATTGGCGTAACAAAAGAGGCAGTTATGAAAGCAGGGATGGAGGCGGTAAGATCCGACATCCGTTGAGATATTACAGCCGCATCCTTGTTTTGTCCGCTGACCCTGATCCTTCCTCAGGGAAAGCTCCCCTCCGAACAGTTGCATCAATACTTCATTTGGGATACAAGAGCTTTTGGTGATCCGGGAGTGGACCGGAAGGGCTTCGAGAAGCTCTTTTTCACAGCAGGTGAAAAGAGAGATCCCTCTGTCTGAAAGTTCTTTTTCCATTTCAAGCAAAATGGCCAGTTTTCGTTCAAACGAGACTTCAACGAAAGTAAATCCGCTTAAGCTTAATCCGTTGATCCGTTTCCGTATTTTCGGATAGTCGTCCATAAAACTCGTAATACATCGAAAAATACCGGCTTGCGCCGCCCGGTTTGTAATAACCTGAAAATCTCCTAAGTTGTTTTGGATCATTCCCTCTCCGGTTTGAAAAAAACAGATGGGGTCAAAACGCCACTGAATCATTTTCGGATCAAACCGGCGGCTCAGCTCATCCATTTGATCCAGCCTGAATCCAAGCGGAGGCATCTCCGGCTCAAGCAAGGGCTGGCTTGAATTGAGGGTAAAGTTGAAAAAAAGATGATAACCCATCTCCTGAAGTGTTTCTCCGAATCTCCCGCGGAGAAAAGGTCCGAAATTTTTCGACCAGAATACAATGGTATGGACATCATCCGGTGCGGCAGGAATATGTGAGATGTATCCGTTATATGGATTGACTGTTTTAAAGAACCCTTTTCCGATTTGTTCCATAAACCAGTCCATATAAAAGGCCGGGATATCCGTCCTTCTGGAAGCGGACACGACAATTGGATCATTTTGAACGCTCATCTCTTCTTTAACAGATCTGAAAAGTCGATTACCTTGGCGCTTTCTCTCTTTTTCGGTTTGACCTCTTCCTCATGCGTTGTTCCGGAAAATTCCGTTTCTTCCGGGCAGCTCACTTTTTCCAGGCGCATCCGTTTTCCCCCCATGGTAAATGCCTCGCCGTTGATATAAGCGTTTCGCAAAATCCAGGTCACGCTTTGCATGGGAAGCTGCAGGATAAAGAGCTTGATCCGGCGCCACCCCGCCTTGACGTCAGGTTCGATCTTTTCAATCCGTGCAAAGGAAATCGGTTTGTCTTCAAAGTAGATCAATACCATATCCCCTTCGGTCGCCATTGACTTAAATCCTCTCTTCAGTTCCCATGACCGGCGATTTTAATTATTTTTGTTTTTCTCCCGATTTATTCCATTATTTCACAATGGATAATATCTGTAAAGGCGACAACCGTCACAAGTTGCACCATTTTGGAAATGATTTGATTATTTTTCCAACATACTTTAACCTAAATCAAATTTATACCGGCAACCCGCTCGATGAATAACCCGCACCCAGGTGAAAAACTATGGACCCGATTACAATTCTAACCAGTACGCTCGTGGGTTTGGGAACGCTCGTTATGGTCATCAACCTGATCAAGTTCAAAGCGACCTTTCCGATGCTCGACCTCTTCTCGATAAAAAAATACAGGCTCCTGAAGCGACATTTTATCTTTCAGATGATTTTCATGTTTTTTTTCCTGTCCGTGTATCTTGTGGTCTTTTTCGCTTTGCTCACCGATACCGACATGATCGGAAAAATTTTTCTCGGATCCGCTCTTTTTGTCGGATCGACATTTGTCTTTTTAATCGTTCACCTTCATTTTGAACTCCTTGAGCAGATCAGGGAAAGCTACACCGAAATCATCAACACCAGCAACAGGCTTAAAGAGAACCAGGCAAATCTGCTTAAGGTCAATGAAGAACTTAAAAACGAAATGCAATCACGAAAGCAGGCTGAAGCTGAACTTCAGGCCAGCCACCATGAACTGGAAAAACGG
>MGQD01000062.1:0-362 GCA_001797695.1 Deltaproteobacteria bacterium RBG_13_49_15
GTTGCTATCTCGGTACTGTCATCATAGCGAAACACGGCGATTCATGCACGTATCTTGTGGGGATAACGTCCGATGAAGGCAGGAAAACGAATGCCAACTATCTTCTGCTTTGGAACGGGTTGATCCACTGCATGGAATCGGGATATCAATGGTTTGATGTTGGAGGGGTGGATGAGATCAACACCCAAGGGGTCGCGCACTTTAAGAAAGGGCTGGGATACATGCCCTATCGGTTGATCGGTGAGTTCGAGGGATATAGAGGATTCCGGAACCGGTTGTTAGCGATTCTGAAAAGTTATTATTACAGGAGACATCTGAAGAAAAGGGGTTATCATGCAGTCCCTGAAGAGATTATTTCTGAA
>MGQD01000062.1:397-700 GCA_001797695.1 Deltaproteobacteria bacterium RBG_13_49_15
GAGTGCGTTTTCTGTTATTTCATGAGATCAAACCATCTCAGATCCGGCGGTTTGAATCATTGATCCGTTTCATTGGACAGACCCATGGTTTTATATCGCCGGAGGATTTCAGCCGCTACAGCCAAAAGAGTGGAGTTCATTACATCGTGACCTTCGACGATGGTTTTGCCTCTGAATTCGAGGTGACAAAAGAAGTCCTGGACCCTTTGGGTATCAAAGCCCTCTTCTTTGTATGCCCCGGATTTGTAGGCTTAAAGGGGGAAGCGGCGGTCGAGTTCATCAAGGGGCCTATGAAACGGTCGG
>MGQD01000062.1:770-888 GCA_001797695.1 Deltaproteobacteria bacterium RBG_13_49_15
GATATAAATACTGCTGTTCGGGCCTGCGGGGGATCAACAACGCCAAGACCCATCGCCTATGTCTGGCAAGGGAAAACATCGCACTGGATGCGTCGGTGGACGATCTGAGCCGGATTGC
>MGQD01000062.1:946-4780 GCA_001797695.1 Deltaproteobacteria bacterium RBG_13_49_15
GAATCATGTTCGGGATAATAGGGATGAAGACATCCCTGGCATCCCGGTACCGTGCCGGTGTCTTTATGGAAGCGGGATTTTTCTGCCCATGCCGGTAATCGCCATCACGGGTGCCGGCAGTTTCATTGGGACCCATCTCCTTAAGAAACTGGCAGCATGCGGTGACACCCGTTTGCGGCTGCTCGTTCATAGAAAAAAAGACTTTCCCCTTCTCGAGGGGATGCATGTCTCAGTCATTCAAGGCGATCTTCGGAAACCCGAAACTCTGACGGGTTTTGTCGAAACTGGCTGTACCGTGGTTCATCTGGCTTATCTCGGTCGATGTTCACCCGATGAGAATATCGAAGCCGCGGCCAATCTGGCGGAAGCGTGCAGGGTGGCAGGCATAAAACGTTTGATCCATTGCAGCACGGCGGTGGTTGCCGGTCGGGTTGATACTGACAGGGTTACGGAAAATACCCCTCTCAATCCACTCAGGGAATATGAAATTGTTAAAGCGAAAGTGGAAAACATCATCCTTGAAAAATCCGCAGGGTTATATGAGACGGTCATCCTCCGGCCTACGGCAGTTCTGGGGATAGGTGGGCAGAGTCTGCTGAAGCTGGCCGGTGACCTTCTTCATGGGAATCGTCTTTTGAATTATCTCAAGTCCTGCACGCTTCAGTACCGGCGGTTGAATCTGGTTTGTATTGACAACGTCGTTTCCGCCCTCGCCTTTCTCATCCATACGGACCGGAAAGTGGATCGTGAGGTCTTTCTTATCTCCGATGATGAGTCTCCGATCAACAATTACCACGATGTGGAGAACTTCCTGATGAAGAGGCTGGGCCTCAAAGCCTACCCTGTACCGGTCATTCCTCTTCCAGATCTGGTGCTTAAAGTGTTGTTGAAACTGACAGGGAGAACCAACACCAATCCTTTTCTGGTCTATGACTGCCGTAAGATCCTTTCCTTGGGGTTTAAGAAGGACCTTTCCTTCGAACAGGGACTGTCCGGCTTTGCGGATTGGTATGTGGAAACTTTTTCCCCCGGAAAGGGAATGGGTCCATCATAAGAATTTTAAATGTCAATATGAGCATCGATCCCGTGATGGGCGGTGGAACGGCGGAAAGAACCGTTCAAATGAGCCGTTTCCTGACCAAGGCGGGAATGGAGTGCACGATCCTGACCATCGATATCGGGCTGAGCCAGGAACGGCTGGAATCCCTGGAAGGCACGAGAATCGTAGCCCTTCCGTGCCTGCATAAGCGATTCTACATCCCCCGTTTCACGAACCGGGAAATCCGAAATCTTATCGAAGAAGCGGATATCATACACCTCATGGGTCACTGGACGTTCATCAATTCGCTGGTCCACCACTTTGCGGTTCCCTTAAAGAAACCCTATGTGGTATGTCCCGCCGGTGCCCTTCCGGTATTCGGCCGCTCGAAACTGCTCAAGGCGGTTTATAACAGGGTGTCCGGAAGGCGAATGATTCAGGGGGCCAGTGCCCATATCGCCGTAACACCCGATGAGGTGTCCCAGTTTCAACAATACGGCGTTGACCCGGATAAGGTGACCGTCATCCCAAACGGCATTGATGATGCCAACTATCAGTCTCGCGATAATGAAGGTTTCCGAAGCCGGTATGGTCTCAAAGACCACCCGTTCATCCTTTTCCTGGGTCGGCTGAATCCGATCAAGGGCCCGGACCTTCTTGTAGAGGCCTTCGGTTGTTTAAAGACGCGTCTCCAGAACCATCATCTTGTGTTGGTAGGTCCGGATGAGGGAATGTTACCTGCCTTGAAAGAAATGGCTCGTGCCAAGCGGATTGAGGATCGGATCCATTTTACCGGTTATCTTGGTGGGACCGATAAATCCAATGCCTGTCATGCCGCTGATTTACTTGTTATTCCATCGCGCCAGGAGGCGATGTCCATTGTGGTTCTCGAGGCGGGAATTTCGGGGATACCGGTGGTGATGACAGACCGCTGCGGTTTTCATGACATCGAGGATATTGAAGGGGGTTACATCGTTCCAGCATCGACGGAAGGTATAAAAAGCGGTCTGCTGAAAATGCTGCAGGATCCTGAAAAAATGGGGCAGATGGGGCGAAATCTCAAGACTTACGTAGAACGTCATTTCCTCTGGGACGTTATTGTGCACGAATATCTGGATTTATACGGCCGAATACTAGGAAAAGCCGCAACAGTCCTATGAAAATATTAATCGTCAGTCAATACTTCTGGCCGGAGAGTTTTCTCGTTAATGATCTGACGGCTGACTTATGCGAGAGGGGCCACCAGGTGACTGTACTGACCGGAATTCCCAATTATCCGGAGGGGCGTTTTTTCCAGGGGTACGGTCTTTTCAGGAACCGCCATCAAGATTATCACGGGGCAAAAGTGGTCCGGGTTCCACTGCTGTCCCGCGGTCGATCCAGTAGGGGATTGCGCCTGGCATTGAACTATCTGTCTTTCGCCTTTTCCGCCAGCCTTCTTGGCCCACTGGAATGCCGGGGTCAATATGATGTCATCTTCGTCTACCAACTGTCCCCTGTGACCGTTGGATTGCCCGCCCTTCTCCTGAAGATACTGAAATCTGCCCCGATCATGTTTTTGGTGCAAGACCTCTGGCCGGAAAGTCTTTCCGCGACCGGAGCCGTTCGCTCTCCCTGGATTCTGAAGGGTGTGGAATGGATGGTCCGCCTTATTTACAGAGGGTGCGATCTCGTTTTGACCCAATCAGAGGCGTTCAGAAAGCCCGTTGAAAAGATGGGGGTACCCCCTCAACGAATTCTCTATTTCCCCAACAGTGCCGCCAATGTGTACGACCATGTCATCGATAAGGCAGCGGTGGTGTCCAACGGCCTCGCCCTGCCCTCCGGCGTTCGAATCATGTTTGCCGGCAACATCGGGGTGGCTCAAGATTTCCCTACGATCCTATCGGCCGCCGAGATTCTTAAGGACCGTGGTGACATTCACTGGCTGCTGGTGGGGGATGGCGGCATGCTTCCCTGGGTCAGGAGGCAGATAGAGGAGCGTGGCCTCTCGAAGAATGTCCATCTGTTGGGCAGACATCCGATCGAGTCCATGCCTGGGTTTTACGCCCGCGCCGATGTGATGCTCGCCACTCTGAGGAGGGAGCCTATTTTTGCCCTGACCATTCCCTCCAAGATCCAGTCTTACCTCGCTGCCGGGAAGCCTATCATCGCAGCCCTGGATGGTGAAGGGGCGAGGATCGTCGAGGAAGCGGGTGCCGGACTGACCTGCCCTGCCGAAGACCCGGCGGCCTTGGCAGATGCTGTGCTGGCCATGTACGGTAAAAATCCCGAAGAACTTCGGTCCATGAGCGCGAACGGCGTTGCTTACTATCAAACCCATTTCGAACGCCGAATGCTCGTTGAGCGTCTTGAGGCATTGATGAAAGGGCTGTGCATCAGGCATGGAGACACACGGAATGAACCTTGATAAGAAACTGGAGCGATAACTTGTTGTTCAGTCAGGCATAATGAGATATATGA
This sequence comes from Deltaproteobacteria bacterium RBG_13_49_15, assembly GCA_001797695.1. Lineage (GTDB taxonomy): Bacteria > Desulfobacterota > Desulfobacteria > Desulfobacterales > UBA2156 > RBG-13-49-15. The sequence goes on from MGQD01000062.1 coordinate 4,449, forward strand.
TGAGAAAAAAAGTACTGATCCTGGGTGGCACGGGTATGGTGGGACACACGCTCTTCAGGCAGTTTTTTCTAGAGGGGAACCTGGATGTCCATGCAGCGGTGCGAACCTCGATAGGTGTCGACCGGTGGTTTCCAGGAGAGATGTCAAAGAGAATTCATGAGAACGTCGATGCCAATGATTTTGATAGCGTCATCCGCGCATTTGAATCCATCCAGCCGGAAATCGTGATCAATTGCATCGGTATCATCAAGCAGTCACCGATGGCCAGAGAACCTCTTATGGTCATTACGATCAATTCCCTGCTGCCTCATCGGATACTGCTTCTCTGTCGT
>MGQD01000062.1:4811-5852 GCA_001797695.1 Deltaproteobacteria bacterium RBG_13_49_15
CGGATTGTATATTCAACGGAAGCCAAGGTAACTACACGGAAAAAGATGTACCGGATGCAACCGATCTCTACGGACGATCCAAGCTGCTGGGTGAGGTGGTAGAAGATCCTTGCTGTTTGACCATAAGAAAGTCTATGATCGGCCATGAATTGAAAGGCAAGCGAGGCCTCATCGAATGGTTTCTTGCCCAAGAAGGAAGGGTGAACGGATTTACCAAGGCGATATTTACGGGCCTTCCTACATTCGAAATGGCCCGTATCATGACGGATTATGTAATACCGAACGAGAATCTCAAAGGCCTTTACAATGTCGGATCGGATCCCATCTCGAAGCATGAACTGTTAACGCTTGTTGCGGAGCGTTACGGGAAAAAGATTGATATCACCCCCTGTGGAGAATTCCAGCAGGATCGGTCCTTGAATTCTGCTGCCTTTCGTCAGGTAACGGGGTACAGTCCACCGCCATGGCCGGAACTCGTGGATGGAATGTACCGGCATTACGTCGAGTCGTCTTATGATGGAATTTAAAACGAAAAAGGTATAATCTCATGCCACTATTCGAAAATAAAAGAGTTGTCATCACCGGTGGGACAGGCTCCCTGGGGAGGACCCTTGTCCATCGTGTGCTGGGCGGGGCGCTGGGTACTCCCAAAAAGGTCATCGTCTTCTCCCGGGATGAATCCAAGCAGCACCAGATGAGGATGGACTACCTGCATAAATTGGTGGCGACCGATGAGGTCATCTACCGTAACTTCTTGAACGTTCTTGAGTTCAGGATCGGCGATATCCGTAACTATAGTGATGTCTGCTCCGTCGTTCGAGATGCCGATGTGGTTGTCAATGCTGCGGCGCTGAAACAAGTTCCCGCCTGTGAATACTTCCCCCTTCAGGCATTGATGACGAACTGCCTGGGGGCTGCCAATATCGTCCGAGCTATTGAGGAAAACGGTTATCCCGTGGAAACGGCTGTTGCTATCAGCACGGACAAGGCCTGCAAACCGGTGAACGTCATGGGGATGACCAAATCCCTCCAGGAAAGGAT
>MGQD01000062.1:5937-6019 GCA_001797695.1 Deltaproteobacteria bacterium RBG_13_49_15
TGAGCGGATCCAGGGGTATCGAAATTAAGATTACCGGCATTCGTCCGGGGGAGAAGATGCACGAGATCATGGTTTCCGAAGA
>MGQD01000062.1:6041-7609 GCA_001797695.1 Deltaproteobacteria bacterium RBG_13_49_15
CGCGGTGATTATTATGCGATCCGTCCGATGCTGCCGGAACTTTGTCTTGATGCCGACGATGAACCCAATGCCCTGACAAAGGAATTCAGTTCCGCCGATCGGGTTCTTGATCTGGAAAGCACAGTCATGCTCTTGAGAAAGCACCGGCTTATGGTCGAGGATGTTAACCAGGAAAACGGCGAGCTGCTTCGGTAGCATATAAAAAGCGAACGGCCGACAAAATACTCTCAAACAGGAGACGGACATGGCGCTAAAGGTCATGACTGTAGTGGGGACCCGCCCAGAGATCATCAAGCTCTGCCGGGTAATCAATGAACTGGACAGGCATGTAAACCATATCCTGATTCATTCTGGCCAGAATTATGACTTTGAGTTGAATGAGATTTTTTTCCGGGAACTAGGGCTCCGGAAACCGGATTACTTCCTGGATGCCGTGGGAGAAACCGTTGCTCAGACGATCGGTAATGTCATCGATAGGGCTGACCGAATCATGGATAAAGAAAAACCGGACGCCTTTCTGATCCTGGGTGACACGAACAGTTGTCTTTCCACGATAGCAGCTAAACGGCGAAAAATCCCGATTTTTCACATGGAAGCGGGGAATCGGTGCTTTGACCAACGAGTGCCTGAAGAAATAAACCGCAAGATCGTGGATCATATCAGCGATATCAACCTCCCCTATACGGAACATGCACGGCGTTACCTGCTTGCCGAAGGCATAAGACCCGAGACGATTATCAAAACCGGGTCTCCCATGAAAGAGGTTCATCTCCATTATCTGCCCCAGATAGAAAAGTCTGATGCCCTTGAACGGTTGCAGATGAGTCCGGGAGGATATTTTCTTGTCAGTGCCCATCGAGAGGAAAATGTAGATGATGAGAAAAACTTTCCCACCCTTCTGGAATCGCTTAACGCCATAGCGGGAAGATATCTCAAACCGGTCATCGTCTCCACACACCCGCGCACCCGGAAAAAATTGGAAGACCTTGGCGTCAAGACCTTTGATAATCGGATAACTTTTTTGAAACCCCTCGGATTTTTCGATTATGTGAAGCTGCAGATGCATGCCTTTTGCGTCATTTCCGATAGTGGAACCATTACGGAGGAATCATCCATCCTCAACTTCCCGGCCGTTACCATCCGACAGGCCCATGAAAGGCCGGAGGGAATGGACGAGGGTACTGTGATTATGTGTGGCCTCAAGGCAGGGCCGGTCATGGATGCCATTGATACGGTCACGTCCCAGTATTCCAGAGATAAACGTCCATTCAAACTGGTTGCGGACTACGACGTGGATAATGTTTCGAAAAAGGTGCTTCGCATCATTTTAAGCTATACAGACTATGTCAATCGTAATATTTGGCACAAGTAGCCATTGCAATGTTGAGCGGGTCTTCCAATCCGGATTGTGTGTGACCCGATGAAATACAGCGGACAGAAGTTTTGTGAATAGCAAGCGCATGTTTGATATTGCTGTGGCCGCATTTTTACTGGGTATCTTTTTCATCCCTATGATGATCATAGCGGTCATGGTCAAGGCCAGTTCCAGGGGACCCGTTTTGTACTGG
>MGQD01000063.1:0-184 GCA_001797695.1 Deltaproteobacteria bacterium RBG_13_49_15
GGTGGACAATTTTTCACCCGATATCCATGCCTCAGAAGCGAACTTGATTCCGGCCCCGGTGAAAAGTAGGACCGGAATCGTGATTACGAAGATATAAATCAAGAGATCAAATATCGATTTTCCCCGTTCTGAAAGCAGATTATAAACAATGTCGATACGAATATGCGCCTTTTTTAAAAGGGTA
>MGQD01000063.1:328-1008 GCA_001797695.1 Deltaproteobacteria bacterium RBG_13_49_15
TTTAAAATACGGGTCTTTGGCGGATTTTTCATTCAGGATCTGGATGGTCAGTTCGCGTGTTTTATCCTGATCGGCTTTAGAAAGTTTTGTTGTGGTAATCCCCATTGAAGTGATTTTCTTATCGGCGACAATGGTTTCCTGCCAGAAGTTGGCGTATCCCTGAAGGCTTGATGCAATAGCCGCTTTTTCAACAATCGCTTTGAGGTCATCGGGGAGTTCTTTCCAGGATTTGGTTTTAATCATCAACTGGAAATTGTTATTGGACATGTGCACCGGCGGCCCGAAGCGGAATTTGCAGACTTCATGCAAACCTAAACTGTAGTCAAATGAAGCCTCCAGCATTTCCGTTGCATCGATCAGACCCCGTTGAAGTCCCGGCAGCACCTCGCCAGGAGCGAGTAAAACAACCGACGCGCCCAGCTTTTCCCAAAGTTCCATGCTTAACCCTGCCGCCCGGATCTTAAGTCCTTTAATATCAGCCAGTGTTTTAACCGGTTTTTTTGTCCAGATTTCCTCCGGAGGGGTTAATCCAAACGGGAAAACGATCAATTCATCCCCGTACATCTGCTGCATGAGTTCTTTTCCGCCTCCGCCGTAAAGCCAAAGGATCAGGTCGTTAAATTCAAGGATCCCGCCGGGAAGGGTGTAGAAGAGATCTCCGGCAGCGTATTTTCCTTTCT
>MGQD01000063.1:1078-4405 GCA_001797695.1 Deltaproteobacteria bacterium RBG_13_49_15
CCCCTAACAATAGATACCATTTTTTACCCATGATGATTCCTCCTTTCTTTTCGTTGGGACTGAGGGATGAGGAGATGTTCCTTATCCGGATCAATCCGCATGGACATTATTCGGGCATTCTTCACAGCAAGGTTATCGGCACTCAACCGATTCTGTTTTAGAATAACCCTATTTATCAAATACAACGGCAGCCTTAATGAATCCTTTTGGGGGATGCTCCGTATCGTTTAATGCCTTCTCCAGATCGGTCAACCGGTAGTTGAAGTTATTGATTTTGTCGAAGGGATATTTCCTGGAATTGATCAGTCGCATTGCATCGCCGACATTTCCGGCCTGTCCTTTACCGCATACCAATGTGATATCCTTCCAAACCAGATCGTCGAACGTGATGGGTGTTTCCTTGCCGCCGGTTAGACCGATGGAGACTACCCGTCCGGAGCGTCGTACCAGCTTGATGGCTGTCTGGATGGCGGCCGGAGCTCCGGAGGTTTCGATCACAACATCCGGAGCCGCGCCCAGCGCTATAGGCACAAACTGAAGAGGATCCTTGCGATCCACTTCCACGATGGAATCAACTCCGATCTCCCGTGCCAGCTCAAAGCGGGCTTGATCGGAAGATAGGCCCAGCATCACGATAGGTCCTACTCCAGCTTCTTTGGCGGCAGCAAGCGCGCAGAGACCTTGAGAACCGGCGCCGGAGATCACCAGCTTTTGTCCAAAACTCATTTGTCCCAGGGTTTTAACCCAGCGAACGCCGTTTCCGACAACAGAGGAAAGACTTCCTGCCAGATCCGGCGTGCCCGGATCCAGTTTGTGCAGCAAGGTTCCGGGAATCAAATACACATACTCGGAATAACCGCCTAATAGATAGGGCGGATGTACACAGGATAAGGAAATTCCATATGTGCTCACTGAAGGACAGTTGTGATAATGATGATCCGTCCTGCACCAATGGCAATGGCCGCATGGGATATAAGGCTCGGGGGTCACCCGGTCTCCGACTGCTACATTGTACCGCTTGGCGGCACCGGGTCCTATTTCTACGACTTCTCCGACAAACTCATGCCCCATGATCACCGGGTAACCGGCAGCTCCGATTTTTCCATGAAAAACCTTGATATCCGTTGAACATACCGAAGTGACCAGGGTCTTGATCAGTAACTCTTCTCCGGTGGGATGCCGAAGTTCGTATTCACGAAGTTCGAGGCAGCCCGGTTTAACCAGCACCATGGCCTTGACTTTCATTTTTCCCCCATATGATTATCCAATGACGCCACTGGGAAAATCCCGGGATTTAGTATTTTTCCGTTTCCATTTCAAATTCTGCAATAGGAAATCCCATCATTAATTTGGATAAGATATTGTCGCTGCTTTTAAGCCGGGAGAGAACAAATTCCTTAGCAGAGGCAATATGTTTTTTCATCAGTATTGCGGCCTTCTGCGAGTCGCCATTCTTGATCGCTTGAAATACCTGAATATGCTGCGGATGTGCCCCGGAAAGATGGTCATGCGTGAGAAGGTTGATGTTTTGGATGATCCATATCCGGTTTAAAATGAGACGGCCCATCTCCATTAATGTCCGGTTGCCGCTGGATTCCAAAACAACCACATGAAAATTCTGCTCCAATTCCAGGATTCGCTGTTTGCTACCGGTTTGCAACGTCCGCCCGACCTCATCCAAAATGGCGGATAACCGTTCCCGGTTTGACTCATTAATCCGTTTGGCCGTTTGTCTTGCCGCCAGCACCTCCAGCGCGATGCGAACATCATAAATGTCTTCGACTTCCTGCAGGTTCAGGGAACGGACAATATAACCTCGATTGGGCCTGCGCTCGATCAGATGTTCTTGCTCGAGCATGCTCAAGGCTTCCCGAACAGGGGTCTGGCTCATATTCAAGTCGCGGGAGAGGTCATTTACATTCAGAAGGGAACCGGGTTTGAGATGATAGCGGATGATCCACCATTTGATCTGCTCGTGGGCTTTATCGGTGAGCGATGCTTTTGGCATATGCTGTTCCGCCAGTCGTTTGGGTTCAGAGCCGGATCGAACGGAATCCATATTTATTTTGCCAAAAAATGAATGTCAAGCAAAAAAATATTTTAAAAAATATTTTAAAATATTTTTAAAAAAACCGGTTAAGGTGTTTATCGGTTCCCCATTTCGCCGACCGATCTTTAAGTCTCTCTGAAAAAAGGATTTATCGATGAGCAGGGATATTTTTATTGTGGATAATGCTCGGAATCTGATACGTCACTATTTAACCTTGATACGGGCATCGTGTTATTGTCTCTGTTGAGGAATAGGATCAGATTCATGAAAAACGAAAAAGTTTTAATTGTGGGCGGCGGGACAGCCGGACTTACCGCTGCGCTCGAGCTCGCAAATAGCGACATCAGAATCGATGTCGTCGATCGCTCGGATTTTCTTGGAGGACATGCCGTCCGGCTTTCGTGCAAAGCCGTAAGCGGATGCGTCAAATGCGGGGCGTGTATAGTGGAAGAAAAACTCGACCAAGCCCGGCGCCATCCGCGGATTCGGTTGATGCCGGGGACACAAATCCGGTCTATCAGCCGAAACAGGCGATTCAACGCCGAGCTTAGGCATAAGCCGGTTTTTATCGATCCTGTCAAATGCAATGCCTGCGGTGTTTGCATGGACACGTGCCCTGTTGAAGGGGGAGTGTTTCGGGGTTCTTCAAAACACCACGTCCCGTTTTATGCCATATCCGAAAAAGCCTGCATTTACCTGAAGGACCGATCCTGCCGGAAATGCGAAAAAGCATGTCCGCAAAAGGCCATCTGCCTGGATCTTGCCGAGACCATGGAACCGGTTGAAGCCGATGCCGTCATCTTGGCTTACGGTTTTTCACCCTTTTGCCCGGAAAACAAACCCTATGGGTACGGTATTTTTAAAAACGTTATTACCAGCCTGGAACTAGAAACCATGGTCAGAGGAAAAGGGAGGGTCACCCTCCCTTTGGATGGAAGAGAACCTGGCAGTATCGCCTTTATTCAATGCGTGGGAAGCCGGGACGCGAAACTTCATCATCTGTGGTGTTCTAAATACTGCTGCGGATTTGCCCTGCGGATGGCTGATTTGATCAAAGCCAGACAACCTTTATCCGAGATCACCCTTTTTTACATCGATATCCAGACATTTGGAAACGATTTTGGATCCTTTTATGATCGAATCCGCGAAAAAATCAGGATGATCCGTATCATACCGGGGGACATTTACCCCTCTCAAGGAGATCAATTAAAAGTAACCTATTTTGACAATGCGATAGCTGAAACGGTTCAGGAGGAATTCGACCTTGTGGTTCTTTC
>MGQD01000063.1:4715-5381 GCA_001797695.1 Deltaproteobacteria bacterium RBG_13_49_15
CGCCTGCCGCGATGAAATCGCCGGCGCATTAATGATCGACTATTTTCAGGAAAAGAATGACGGATTGATCGAAGTGCTTTCAGGGGCCGCCTTGGAGTCATGCAGCGGAGCAGCCGGTGATTTTACTCTGGAATTTTTTGCTGGCGCTATCCGGACAAAACGGAATGCAACAATGATTCTGTTGGCTGAGGAAGTCGAAAGGATTCCGAACTCGACGCTCTACGGTTTGGAGATGGGGCCTCGCGTGATTCCGCTTTCCAGGGTGCGGTTTCTTTTAGATCAGCCATTAAGGGAAGGGCATGACCTTTCACTAGCAAAAACATGCGTGTTTCTAAACGGTCTAATCGGTGAAAGCCATCCGGTCATTTTCAGGGAAGTAATGGATGCCGCACTTGCGCTTAACCGGCATTTCCATGTGCAGGCCTGTATCTTCACAAACAACCTCAAGGTTGCAGGAGACGGCCTTGAAGCGCTTTTCAGGGAGACTAGAGAAGCCGGAGTGATGTATGTCAAATTGTCGTCCGCCGATCGACTGGCGATTAGAAAGACCGATAACGGATCGATGATCCTTTCCTATTTCGATGAAATCACGCGTCTTACCTTAACGCTTTTGGCGGATCGTATCGTGGTGGATGAAACCATCGCCCCTTCTCCCTATCTGAAAAC
>MGQD01000064.1:0-8496 GCA_001797695.1 Deltaproteobacteria bacterium RBG_13_49_15
GATTAAATTCTTATATTAACCATTGTTAAGGTGAAAATCCACCGGTTCCGGTTTTTCTTTGAAAAAAAATGCCGCGATGGTCTAAAAACAGGAGAGGCGCCTTTACATGCGGCCTGCTCTCTGGTAATAAAAAAAACTTTTTGTATCGATTCGGAGAATTGCGGATGACGGAACGCGCCAGACAACTTGTCATGGATTTCATGTTGCTTCTTGTTACCTTTTTCTGGGGGTCTACATTCATCCTGGTCAAGAACGCCGTTGCCGTAGTGGATGTCTATTCTTTTTTAACCACACGATTCGGACTGGCGTTTCTCGTCATGATCATTTTGTTTCCAAGACGTCTTCGGCGCCTGGACTGGTCCACGCTTAAAGCCGGCGCAATGTTAGGGATCCTCCTTTTTGCATCCTTTGCCTTTCAAACTTGGGGGCTGACGCTGACTTCCGCAACAAACGGTGCATTCATCACCGGCCTGAATGTCGTGCTGGTCCCGATTTTCTCCGTGGTTTTTTTCAGGCGTTTTCCTACTCCATCGGTAGTCCTTGGCATCCTGGCGGCATCTATCGGCCTTTATATCTTAGTCGGAGCGGCTCCATCCAAGTGGAATTTCGGGGATGTATTAATCTTTTTTTGTGCAGTAGCCGTCGCTCTTCACATCCTCCTGACCGGATTTTATGCCCCGAAATTCGATGTGTTGGCGCTGGTCACATGTCAGTTGGGCGTGAGCGCCGTATTAGGCCTGCTCCTGTCGATCACGTCAGGTGGAATCACCTGTAACATCCCTTCCGAAGCATGGACCGCAGTTATCGTAACCGTATTGTTGTGCACGGTATTTGCTTATATCATTCAAACCTATGCCCAGCGAACGACACCGGCGGCGCGGGCGGCACTGATATTTACGGGCGAGCCGGTTTTCGGAGTGTTGTTTGCCCATTTTTTCGGAAACGAGCCTTTTTTAATTAGCCATCTCACCGGCGGCGGGCTCATATTTCTTGGCATGGTTATAGCAGAAATACGCCCGATGAAAACAGATACGCTTTAATTCTTGACTCTTTTCCGGGTTTTTTTTATATTTCGTCCACTTTGATCCCGTTCTTCACCCTATCGACTTTTTTTCTTTCGGTTCGGCCCCTATTGTCCGGCGAAAGGTGAGGCTTTATGGAAAAAGATGTTAAAAAAAATCATTATGATGTCCTGGGTCGCATCCTGGAGTTGGTCCATCAGATGTCTGAAGAAGAGCGCTTTATTCTCCTGGCCTACATCGAAAAGACGATGAAAAATAGGGACATATCCTTGGAAGAGAGGGAACATCAGCGAAAATCATGCACCATTGCCGTGGATTATGTGAACCTGGACCGGGCGATAACTGATTATGCCCGTGATATCAGTCCGAGCGGTGTGTTTATGATATCAAAAGGAGCATTTCAGGTTGGAGAGGAGATTTTTCTTAGAATTAACTTTCCTGATGAACAAAATCCATTCAAAATACCGGCCAAAATCGTTCGGGCCACATCAGAGGGGATCGGGTTGAAATTTAACTTTAAAAGTCAGATTCAAAAAGAGATCATCACCACACTGGTGAAAGGGTTGAAAAAACGACCGGGGACAACTGTTTGACGGTTTCCATTTATAATTGCGGGATTCTTTCCTTAACGCACGGGAAAAAGAAAAGGAGCATATGAAAAAAGTCGTCCATACGTCTCACATCACGATTACCAGGGAAAAAGGCCCGACCCGAAAAGCCATCATTAAAGGATTTAAGGATCCGGTCTATTATGGAGTCCACGGAGGTATCAAGAAGTTTTACCAGGTCGAACCGGAGGAGGAGCATGCCGCCACCCTGGATCATATTGTGGGCGCCGTGGGCGGATGAATGATGGGGACACTGGCCAATGTTTTGGCTGGAAAAAAGATCCGAACGTTCAACGATTTATTCAGGGCCGAAGTCGCAGGAGATATTGAAGATGTCGATGGTATTCTTAAGATCACCCACATCAAGGTACACCATTTCCTTAAAGCTCCTAAGGAACAGAAGGGGGATGCATATGAAGCGCTCAATAATTATTTAACCCGGTGCCCCGCAGCCCAAAGCATCATCGGCTGCATTCACATTGAACATGAATTAACATTCGAAGAAATGCCAGATTCCTAATGTCGAATCTTTCAATATGCGATGTGATGGTCGGATCGTATTTAAGAACATTGGATTTGGGAGACGGAAATGATAAATAAACGGACTATTTTCGGTTTCGTCTGTGTGCTGGCGGCTCTATTGATTCTTGGAAACAAGGCGCTTGCAGTATTAATGGAAAAAAAAGAGGCCTCCGAAACGCTTTACCTGTCCGATCTCATGAACACCCATTTTATTGAAGGTATCTCATACCTCGATTTTTTAATCACAACTCCTCTCTACATTCTGGTAGGGGTGCTCGGCCTGCTCTTCATTATTTTCGGAGCGATTCGTCAGAAATAAAACCGTTTCCCGGTTTGTCGAAGCCGAACCGGTCTATCTGATTACGGTTTGACCTTGACACCGGGGCGGTTTTTCGGGATTAATAACTCATTTAAAAGCAGAGAATGGGGCATCTGTTTGATCAAGACGCAAAATCCGATGATGAAACAGAAAGCATGTAAAATTAACCGAAAGCATAAGGAGGGGACATGTTGAAAAAGATTCTGGTATTGATATTGCTGGCAGTATTGGCAAGCGTCGGAACAAGCGTCGCCGCTGCTCCGAAACCGGGCGGAACGCTTATTTTCGGCCGCGGTGGAGACAGTGTTGGGCTTGATCCGGCCTACGAGACGGACGGGAATTCCTTCATGATCTGCGACAATGTGTTCGAAGCCCTGGTAGAGTATAAGGATGAGTCCACGGATGTGGAACCCCTCCTTGCCGAATCCTGGTCGATCTCCCCGGACAGTTTGACCTATACTTTCAAACTTCGGAAAGGGGTCAAATTCCACGACGGCACTCCGTTTAATGCGGACGCTGTTGTTTTCTCCCTTGGACGCCAGATGAAGGAACGGAAGATCAAGTTTTTCGGAAAAGGATGGGAAATCCCATCACAGGAGAGGCCTCCCGAATACTGGGTCTCCATGGAAATGGATAAGACCGTGGATTCCATCGAAGCCGCCGATGAGCATACCGTGGTCTTCAAACTAAAACGTGTAGAAGCGCCGTTTATTGCCAACCTTGGAATGGATTTTGCCGATATTATCAGCCCGGCGGCGTTTATGAAAAATCCCAAGGAATTCGTAAGAAATCCTGTCGGGACCGGTCCGTTCAAATTCATCAAGTGGGTTAAGGACGATCAGCTCCTCCTTGAGAAGTTCAAGGAATATTGGAATAAGAAGGGCGGACCTTATCTTGACAAGGTGGTTTTCCGGGCGATTCCTGAAAACTCGGTCCGTTTTCTGGAATTAAAAACCGGGAATATCCATATCTGCCAGTTTCCCAATCCGGCGGATATCGATCTGGCTAAAAAAGATCAGAAGATGAAACTGATCAGCCAGGCGGGAATGAACATCGGTTATCTCGGATTTAACCATATGAAAGAACCGTGGAAGAGCAATGCCAAATTGCGCAAGGCGCTTGCCGCAGCCATCAACCGGAAGGCCATTGTCGACAATATCTACCAGGGGCAGGGGCAGCTTGCAAAGAACTGCATTCCGCCCACCATGTGGGGATATAACGATGCGGTGCCGATGATTGATTACGGAGTTGACAAGGCCAAGGCGCTTTTGGCGGAAGCCGGATTCCCGGATGGAAAAGATCTGCCCGAAATCACCCTGTGGTCCATGCCGGTGGCAAGACCGTATAATCCGGAAGGGCTGAAGGTCGGAGTGGCCATGGTGTCCGATCTCGCCAAGATAGGAATTAAAGCGCGCGTGGTAAGCTTTGAATGGGGGACGTATTTGAAACGACAGCGGGAACAACCGCCGGACATGGATCTCTTCCAGCTCGGCTGGACCGGAGACAACGGGGATCCGGACAATTTTCTGGCTGTCTTGTTTGACGGCATGGCGGATCCTGCCATTCGAACCCAGTGGCACAATCAGCAGTACCATGATTTGATGACACAGGGGAAACAAACCATCGACCAGGCCAAACGGGGAGAGATATACAAAAATGCCCAGAAGCTGATGTATGATGAGATGCCTGTAATTCCCATAGCCCACAGCACTCAGACCTGGCCGTTGCTCAAGAAGGTTCAGGATTTCAAACTTCACCCCACCGCCTCAATCCGATTGAGGAACGTGTGGCTGGAGAAGTAACCCAACGAAAAAGCCTGACGAAAATCTCAAAGGGAAAGGGGGAGGCATCTCTCTTTCCCTTTTATTTATGAGATAACCTATGGGCGCTTATATCCTCCGGAGAGCTCTGATTCTTATCCCGACCCTCTTAGGTGTTTCGGTGATCATTTTTTTCATGCTCCACATCACTCCCGGGGATCCTGCGGAGCTTCTCTTGGGGGAACGCGCCACCAAAGAAGCCTTGCACGACCTGCGGGAGCATTTGGGGTTGAATAAACCGCTCTATGTGCAATACGGAATGTTTCTCAAGCGGATGGTCACACTTGACCTTGGAGAGACCATCTGGACGCGCCAGAAGGTATGGATTGAAATTAAGCAGCGGTTTCCCGCCACCATTGAACTTTCCATTGCCGCCCTCATCATCAGTTGCACACTGGGGATGATTTTAGGAATCATTTCCGCAACCAAACAATATTCGATCTTCGATTATTTAAGCATGCTGGGCGCCCTTGCAGGGGTCAGCATGCCCATTTTTTGGCTGGGATTGGTGTTCATGCTGATTTTCGCCGTCAATCTGGGGTGGCTCCCCATCTCCGGACGCCTTAGCGTCGGCGTGGACCTTGAGGTGATCACTAATTTTTATATTCTGGATGCGGTTCTGACAAAAAACGGGGAAGCGTTCCGCGATGCTTTGTGGCATCTCATCATGCCGGCATTTACACTTTCCACCATTCCGACCGCCATTGTGGCTCGGATGACGCGATCCTCCATGCTGGAGGTATTGCGCCAGGATTATATCAAAACAGCTAAGGCCAAGGGTCTTTCCCAGTTTCAAGTCATCTTCAAGCATGCGCTGCGAAACGCCCTGATCCCCGTGGTCACTACCATCGGTTTGCAGTTTGGAGTGCTGCTCGGCGGCGCCATCCTGACCGAAACCATTTTTGCGTGGCCCGGAGTCGGCAAGTGGATGTACGATGCCGTGATGCAGAGGGATTATATGGTGATCCAGAACGGGACCCTTTTTATCGCAGGTCTGTTCGTGGCGATCAATCTGGTGGTGGATGTTCTGTACGCCGTGATTAATCCGAGAATCAGCGTTAAATGAGGGATCGATGACACCCAAACACCCTGAAGATCGGCATCCGATGCTTGATCAGCTTTCCCAGTTGTGGCGAAACAAGACAGCCGTCGCCGGCCTCATCGTTATTACTCTTTTTACCCTTTCCGGAATCTTTGCTCCCTTCATCAGCCCTCATGATCCCATCGAGGTCGCCCTTTATGATCAGTTGAAACCGCCGGCCTGGAAGGAAGGAGGGTCTTCAAAAAACCTCCTGGGTACTGATGACCTCGGACGCGACATCCTGTCCCGCATTGTTTTTGGCGCCCGCGTATCCCTGATGGTTGCCGTGGTGAGCGTCGGAATCGCCTTTTTCTTCGGCACCATCATCGGGAGCGTTTGCGGTTATTATAAGGGAAATCTGGATAATATCGTGATGCGGGGGATCGACATCATCCTTTCCTTTCCTTATATCCTGCTGGCCATCGTCGTGGTAGCTTATCTTGGGCCGAGTCTTCAGAACGCCATGCTCGCCATCGCCATTACCTACGTGCCCAGGTTTGCCCGTATTGTTCGCGCCAGCGTCCTGGAAGAGTGCGAGAAGGATTACGTCATGGCTGCGCGCGCCATCGGAGCAAGGGACAGCCGGATCATTTTTACAGCCATCCTCCCCAACTGCATGGGACCCTTAATTGTTCAGACGACGTTAAGTTTTGCTTCAGCGATTCTGGACGCCGCGGCGCTCAGTTTTTTAGGATTAGGGGCCCAGCCGCCCACCCCTGAATGGGGAGCCGATATCGCACGAAGCCGGGCCATGATCCTGAGAGCTTCATGGGTGATGACCTTTCCGGGGTTGGCCATTCTTGGAGCGGTGCTCGGATTCAACCTTCTGGGCGATGGATTGAGAGATGCTCTGGATCCTCGGTTGAGGGATTAACAGATGTTACCGGCCCAACTCCTTTCAATCAGAAATCTCAAGACATATTTTTCGGTTAGGGGATATACCGCTAAGGCGGTGGATGATGTCAATTTAACGATTTTGGCGGGACAAACGCTGGGGCTCGTGGGAGAATCCGGATGCGGCAAGAGCGTTACGGCCCACTCCATCATCCGCCTTATTCCGACGCCTCCCGGAAAAATCGCCGGCGGAGAAATCCTGTTCGAGGGAAAGGATCTTCTCAAGCTTTCCGAAGCCCAGATGCGGCGGATCCGCGGTTGCCGGATCTCCATGATATTTCAGGAGCCGATGACCTCCCTCAACCCAACGTTCACCGTCGGCGATCAGGTTGGGGAAGTGATCCGGCTTCACCAGCGCCTGTCGCGGAAGGCTGTTCAGGAGCGAGTGATCGGAATGTTCAAGTTGGTTGGGATCCCGGCGGGCGATAAACGGCTTGACGACTATCCCCATCAGATGAGCGGAGGGATGAGGCAGCGCGTAATGATCGCCATGGCGCTGGCCTGCAATCCGAAGCTGATGATCGCGGATGAGCCCACAACCGCCCTGGATGTGACCATCCAGGCGCAGATCCTAGATCTCATGAACACGCTCAAAACAGAGACCGGAGCGTCGATCCTCTTTATTACGCACGATCTCGGCGTGATTGCCGAGATGGCCCAGCATGTGGCGGTGATGTATGCCGGCCGGATCATGGAATATGCCGATGTCAAAACGCTTTTTGCCAAGCCCTTAAACCCGTATACCGTGGGTCTTCTGGAGTCAAGGCCGGTCCTTGGGCGGGAACAGAGGATAGCTCGGCTTAAAACCATCCCCGGAGTGGTCCCGTCTCTTCTTCGACTCCCTGAAGGGTGCCTGTTCAGCGACCGTTGCCCGGACGTGTTCGACGACTGCCGCCGGATCGAACCTGAAATGACGGCAGTAGACGGAACCCACCTGGTGAGGTGCTTAAAATATGCCTGATCCATTTCAACATACCGGCGTGCTTCTCGAAGCACGGAACATTTTCAAGTATTACCCCATCCGGGGCGGCGTGTTCATGAAGAAAACAGGGGAGGTCAAAGCCGTGGACGGGGTTAGCCTGGTCATCCATAACGGGGAAACGCTCGGTTTGGTCGGAGAATCCGGCTGCGGGAAGACCACCCTGGGAAGGGCTCTCCTCCGTTTGGAAGAACCGACCTCCGGCGAAGTCCTGTTCCAGGGCGAAAATATTCTCGATTATACCCAGCATCAGATGCAGTCTCTTCGGGGAAAGATGCAGGTCATTTTTCAGGACCCCTTTTCTTCTCTCAATCCCCGCAAAACCATTTCCCATATCATCGGCGAACCGCTCCTGGTGCATGGGGTTAAGAGGCGGAAGGACCGTGAGGCGCGCGTCCTGGAGCTTCTGGAGGTGGTGGGGCTTCGCAAAGAACACATGCGGCGATATCCGCATCAGTTTTCCGGGGGGCAGCGCCAAAGAATCGGCGTGGCCAGGGCTCTGGCATTAAAACCCGAACTGATTGTCTGTGATGAGGCGGTTTCCGCTTTGGACGTATCCATCCAGGCCCAGGTCATTAACCTTTTAAAGGACCTGCAGCAGGACTTCGGACTCACATATCTGTTTATTTCCCATGACTTAAGCGTCGTGGAGCATGTGAGCAGCCGAGTGGCAGTTATGTATTTGGGGAAGATCGTGGAGCTGGCGCCCAGTGCGGCGTTATACCGGGAACCACTCCATCCGTATACCCAGGCCCTGTTATCCGCCGTCCCGATCCCTGATCCGTCGGTTCATCGGCCCGGACGGATTATTCTCAAAGGAGATGTTCCAAGCCCCATCGATCCGCCAAGCGGCTGCCGTTTTCATCCCCGATGTCATTATGCCAGAAGCATATGCTCGGAACAGGCGCCGGAACTCACTGAGTATGGGGTCCGGCATTTTGCCGCGTGCATTTTTGCCGGACGGTTGACTTTGGAGCCGCTTTAATCAGACTTCGGCTCATCGAGGAGAGTTGCCGGCAGGATGCTTTTATCACCGTATTTTTGATGCACAAAATCGAGTGCGATATTCAATCGTTTTCTTTTATTGAGAACCGTCTGCTGGTGAAAAAGATCCATCTGGGTTCCGGCGGATAGATGACTGAGTTGGGACAGGGAAACCCCCAGTAGCCGGATCGGTTTTTTCCCTGCCCGGGTCTTTGTCAAGAGACGGCATGCCACATCGTATATTTCCAACCCGTCATCGGTATAATG
>MGQD01000064.1:8525-8836 GCA_001797695.1 Deltaproteobacteria bacterium RBG_13_49_15
TAAAGTCTGCGTATTTTACTTTTAAGGTAACTGTTTTGCCATAGATACCGCAACGCCTCATCCGCCGGGCGACCCTGTTAGTTAAGGATAGAAGCTCCTTCTTCGCTAAAACCGGATCGATCATATCCTGTGGGAATGTCTCCTCGTGCCCGATCGATTTCATGTCGTATTCCGTCACAACGTTCCGGTCATCCACCCCCATGGCAAGTTGATGCATCCGAAGGCCGTGTTTCCCAAATTTTTTTTCAAGCCGTTCAACAGGCATCTGTTTTAAATCGCCGAAGGTTCGGATATGAAGCAATCGGAGCGCA
>MGQD01000064.1:8846-10756 GCA_001797695.1 Deltaproteobacteria bacterium RBG_13_49_15
CTTTCCCCACCCCCCACATTTTGTTTATCGGAAGCGGATCCAGGAAATCGGAAACCTTATCCGGGGGCACCACGGTCAGTCCATCCGGTTTGTTCATATCCGAAGCGATCTTTGCCACAAACTTTGAAGGGGCGACACCGGCTGAAACCGTAAGCCCGGTTTCGTTGACCACATGGTTTTTGATGTTTTTGGCAATTGTTTCAGGAGGTCCGAAAAGCGTCGTCGATCCGGTTACATCGAGAAACGCCTCATCGATGGAAAGCGGCTCAACAAGGGGGGTAAACCGATAATAAATTTCAAAAATCTGCCGGGAAACCTCTTTATATCGAGCCATTCTGGCAGGCAGAAAAATACCGTTAGGGCATAGGCGAAGAGCGGTCGCCATGGGCTGGGCGGAGTGGACGCCGAATGTTCTGGCCTCATAGGACGCGGAAGAAACGACACCCCGTTTCCTTGGTCCTCCCACAATGACCGGCTTCCCCTTAAGCTCCGGATGATCCAGAACCTCCACCGAAGGATAGAAGGCGTCCATGTCCAAATGAATGATCGATGATGGTGTCACATCTTGTAAAGGATTTACTAAATGATTGCACGGGACCACGGTTTTCATATGCAGGGCATTACGCGTTTCAATTCAAATCCAAAGCCGGATCCGGGATGCCCGCTTCATCAAACCCTTTTCTTCTTAATATGCAACTGTCACATCGGCCGCAGGCCTGCCCTTGGGGAGAGGGATCATAGCAGCTATGGGTCAGGGAATAATCGACCCTAAGCTCCAATCCTTTTTTTATGATCTGTGCTTTGGTCATCTGGATCAAGGGGGTTCGAATTCTAACGGCGATCCTTCCCTCAACGCCGGCTTTTGTGGCCAGATTGGCCATCCGCTCAAATGCATGAATATATTCCGGCCGGCAATCCGGATAGCCGCTGTAATCGACGGCGTTAACGCCGATGAAAATATCCGAAGAGTCAAGGACCTCGGCCCACGCAAGAGCACAGGAAAGGAAGATGGTGTTTCGCGCCGGAACATAAGTGACCGGAATGCCTACTCCGATCTTTATCGCATTTCGATCCTTGGGGACCTCCATTCGATCCGTAAGCGCCGAGCCGCCGATGAGGTTCAGATCGATCTTCATGATCAGGTGATCAGCCGCTCCCAGTGCATTCGCAACTCGTCTGGCCGCCTCAAGTTCGAAAATATGGCGCTGTCCGTAATTAAAACTGAGCGCATATATCGAAAAGCCCTCTTCTCTGGCGATGGCCATAGCGGTGGTGGAGTCGATCCCTCCGCTCGTCAAAACCACCGCTTTTTTAACATCTTCTCGCATTCGTAACTCCAAAATCCGGCCTCTTCATCATTTCCCTTTCTCCTTTCATCAAACTCCCCGATCTTTTCCTGGCCAGATGATTTTATGAAGCTGCAAATTAAGCCTGACCTGAAGCCGGTCGTCAAGGATCCATTCCGCAAGCCGTTCCGGTTTCATAAATCCGGCAGCCGGTGAAAAGAGAATATGTGTTCTTGGAATTACCGGAACGACCAGGGCGATTGTCTTTTTCGCAAATTCATAGTCGATCCGGTCGGCAATCACGAATTTGACCTGATCCTTTTGATTCAGGTGCCGGAGATTGTTCCAGTTATTTTTTTCACTTTCATCGGAAGAAGGGCATTTGATATCAAGGATTTTAATGCAATCCGGATCAATGCCTCCGATATCAAGGGTGCCGTTGGTTTCGAGCAGTACCGTAAACTTTTCGTTCAAAAAATGCCGGATCAGGTCCGGCGTTTCATCCTGAATCAACGGCTCCCCGCCGGTGATTTCGATAAGGGCGGCCCGGTAGGCGCGGATCTTTTTGGAAATCGTTTCAATATCCATCCGCTCGCCTTCTTCAAAAGCATAGGCGGTATCGCA
>MGQD01000065.1 GCA_001797695.1 Deltaproteobacteria bacterium RBG_13_49_15
TTTTTAGATATCTTCCGATATCTGCCTGAAGGAGATTTGGAACGAATTGAAAAGCTGGAGCAACTTCGGGCCCTGGAACATGGTCACCGGATCCGCGTCGTCGTCTCTTCTCATGATTCACCGGAAGTGGACCAGCCTGAAGATATCATCCGGATTGAAAAACTGCTTCGAAAAGACCGATCGCTCAGTCTTTGATGTCCTGTTCCAGAATCTTACCGGGTTTTGCAGGAGATATGTCGGGGAGGCCGGCCTGCCGGCCAGACGATTTTTGACCCATATGCCCCACTCCCTTTTCAAGGGATTCGAGTTTGTTTTCAAAAGCTTGGATTTTGGCCTCCATCTTTGTGATCTCCTCTTTCAGAGCGAGACGGTACGATCTCAATTCGCTTTTGAATTGAATATCGAGTATCCGTTTATCCACCTTTTGAGAAGAAAGGTTGTCCAGCTTGCCCTGAAGTTGACCCATTGCATTATTCACTTTTCCGATGCTTCCGGCCATTTTGGCAAGCTCAAGATCCGATTTTTTGATATTGGCTGAAATTTCACTCGTCACGGCAGCCAATGCTTTCTGAACGGAGGAGACGGCTTGATTCATTTTCGCGAATTCGCCCCCTATTTCTTTTTTATCCGGTTTTGCGGCTTCAAGGGTGCTCATCTTTTTTTCAACGGCCTGAAGGGTTTCTCTGAGCTCGTTTATTTTTTTTTCGATTGAATTAAATTTTTCAGAAAGGGTCCCCTTGATAGCTTGTTGGTTTTCCGAACGGGAAACAAATGTTTGCTCGAGTTTTTTTGAAAGGGAGTCAAAATCCACGGCACCGGTGGTGTTTACCCGGTCAAACCGTTTTTTCAAATCGAAATAACCGAATCCGATCAGACCTCCCAATAAGCAAAACAGAGCGATGGTCACATAAGAAACAGGGGATCCGGCTTTTTTTATCTTCTTTTCTGCGACCTTGTCCAAAGATCCGGTTTCCGGCCGGTCCTCCTCTTCGATACAAATCCGAAAATGCGAGTGTTCTTTTTCGTCCATAGCGATTATTCCCATTCGATGGTGGCAGGCGGCTTGGAGCTGATGTCGTAAACCACCCGGTTGACACCTCTGACTTCATTGATAATCCGGGTTGAAATAATTTCCATGACCCGGTAGGGAAGCCTGGCCCAATCCGCCGTCATGGCGTCTTTACTGGTGACGGCTCGGATGGCGGCGATACTTTCATAGGTCCGATGGTCTCCCATGATGCCGACGCTCTTAATGGGCAGAAGGACGGCAAAGGACTGCCACAGCTTCTTATAATAGCCGTTCTTTTTGATCTCGTCGATCAGAATATCATCCACTTCCCGCAGGATGGAAAGCCGTCGGGACGTTATGGCCCCGATGATGCGGATGGCAAGGCCAGGGCCAGGAAAGGGGTGCCGCCTGATCATGTCGTCAGGGAGTCCCAATTTTTTCCCCAGCATCCGGACTTCGTCTTTAAAAAGATATCTGAGAGGTTCGATCAGTTTCAGCTTCATCTTTTTGGGAAGCCCGCCGACGTTGTGATGGGATTTGATGACCGCCGATGGCCCTCCGAAAGCGGATATGGATTCGATAACATCCGGATAGAGGGTTCCCTGGGCAAGAAATTCCGCGCCTTTGATCCTTCCGGCCTCGAATTCAAAAACCTCCATGAAAACTCGTCCGATGATTTTCCGTTTTTTCTCAGGATCCATGATATCGGACAGGGCCTTGAGGAACCGGTTTCCCGCTTCGACAAACCGGACGTTGATATTAAGGTGTTCCTTGAAAACGGCTCTTAATTTTTTGGCTTCGTCTTTTCTTAAAAGGCCGTTGTCGACAAAGATGCAGGTCAGGTTCGGCCCTATCGCCTTGTGAATCAGTACGGCGGTCACCGAAGAATCCACTCCGCCGCTCAGGCCCAGAATGACCTTCTTATCACCCACCGTTTCCCGGATGCGGTGAATCGCATCTTCGGCAAACGAGGCCATGGTCCATGACGGCCGGCATTTGCAGATATCGAAAAGGAAGTTGCGAATCATCTTGCTTCCGGCGGCGGTATGATGAACCTCAGGATGGAATTGAAGGCCGTACAGTTTCCGTTTCGAGTCGTCTATTGCCGCGATCGCCGTGTTATCCGTAGAACCGGTCAACCGGAATCCCGAAGGAAGGGTTGATACGGAATCCCCGTGGCTCATCCAGGATCGGGTTTCCCGCTCAACCCCATTA
Organism: Deltaproteobacteria bacterium RBG_13_49_15; assembly: GCA_001797695.1. Taxonomy (GTDB): domain Bacteria; phylum Desulfobacterota; class Desulfobacteria; order Desulfobacterales; family UBA2156; genus RBG-13-49-15. Next base: position 2,225 of record MGQD01000065.1, read on the forward strand.
AATAAACCGTCATGTTTCAGAACCTTCAAAGCGGCGAAACCGTATTCCCGTTTCCCGGCTCGATCGACAGTCCCGCCGAGCGCATCCACCATAAATTGCATTCCGTAGCAAATACCGAGAATCGGAATTCCGAGATCGAAAACGGCACGATCCGCTCTGGGGCTTCCTTTTTCATAAATGCTGGATGGCCCTCCTGAAAGGATGATCCCCTTCGGATCCATCCGGCGGATGGTTTCAACAGGTATGGAAGAAGGTTCGATCCGGCAAAACACGTGGAGTTCCCGAACCCGTCTGGCAATCAACTGATTGTATTGGGCGCCAAAATCGATAACAAGAATCATAGAGGCCGCTCTCTTTGGACTGAAACCATTTTGCAGTTTGTGAAAACGGATTAACTATGTTAGAGACGGCGGCAAATGTCAACCCGATTCTGATGTTTTAGGGCCGGCGTTGACCCTCAACCCGTCTCCGCAGGAGTCGGACAAATCTTCGCCGGTTTATCATCTATCCCGCTGTGGGCGGGTCAACAAGGAGATGATGCGGTAAGCAATGATCATCCAAATTTATGAGATTCAAAATCCCCGTGATGCGGAACTCTTGGTCGATATAGGGGTGGATCATGTCGGAAGCGTCATCCTTTCCCGGAAAGAATGGAAGGATCCGGTTATAAAGAAAACGGTCAGGAGGGTTCAGGAAAAGGGGGGGAGATCCGCACTGATCCCTCTTTTCAGCGATCTGGATGCCGTATGCCGCGCGGTAGATTATTATCAGCCCGATATCATCCATTTTTGCGAAGATATTCATCATTCGGATCAGGATGCTGTCCGGGGATTTATTTTTTCCCAGGGAGAATTGAAATCGAAATTCCCCGAACTTGGAATCATGCGCTCGATTCCATTGCCGAAAAAAGGAGAGCCTGCGGTTTTAAATTTCCTGGAGTTGGCCAGGCAATTTGAGCCGGTAAGCGATTATTTCTTAACCGATACCCGTGTTTTGAACCAACCGGTAAACGGATTCATCGGCATTACCGGCCAGACATGCGATTGGAGAATGGCCGCATCGCTTGTCCGCTCCTGCTCGATTCCGGTGATCCTTGCCGGCGGAATTACTCCTGAAAACGCCTTTGATGCGGTCATCCGCGTAAGACCTGCCGGCGTGGATAGTTGTACAGGGACAAACGCGCAGGGGGCTGATGGGCGTCCCCTCCGGTTTCAGAAGGATTTTAATAAAGTTAAAACATTGATCAGCGAAGTTCGGAGGGGTGGAGCGAATATAGCAAAAGAAAAAAAAGAAATCACTTGAGTCGAAGGAAGTGTTTAAGATAATGGAAGCAAAATGGAATTGAAGGAGTCTCTTGAATATGATTGAAAGCGGTGATTTAAAAAAAGGGATAAAGCTGGAGATTGACGGTGACCCGTATGTGGTCGTCCAGTTTGATTTTGTCAAACCTGGAAAAGGACAGGCCCTCTACAAGTGCCGGCTTAAGAACATGATTACCGGCACACAGTTCGATCGGACTTTCAGATCCGGCGATAAGTTCGACGAGGCCAATCTCGAAGAAGCGCAAATGGAGTATCTCTATTTTGATGGTGAACGGTATTGTTTCATGAATACGTCCAACTTTGAACAGGAATTTCTTACCCCCGGACAAATGGGAGAAGCCAGGAGCCTCATTAAAGAGAACACGGTCTGCAGCATGCTTTTCCATAACCTGAAACCGATCGGAATTACTCTCCCCAATTTTGTCGATTTAACGGTAACCCAAGCCGACCCGTGGGTGAAAGGGGATACCGCAGCCGGAAGCACCAAGCCTGCAACATTGGAAACGGGTTATGTGGTTCAGGTGCCGCCTTTTATTGAAAAAGGGGAGCGGATTCGCATCGATACCCGGACCGGACAGTATGTGGAGCGGGTTAAGGGTTAAAAGGAATAAGGAAAAGAAAATAATGGGTCGAAAAAGACGCTTTATCGCCGCCGCGGTGATTCTGGCCGCCATCATCATGGCCGGGTATTTCGGTTTCAAGTTTCATCTGGAGAAAATTGCCAGGCAAAAAGTCGAAGACTTCATTTCGAAAACCTCCGGTTTAATGGAAATCGATTATCGAAAGGTGAGTGTCAATCTGATCGGACTAAATGCCCAGGTGAAAGATGTGACGGTGAAACCCCAAGGGGAAAAAGAAGGAATAAAAATCGATAAAATTACCCTATATAAAGCCAGGGAAGGGAAGGATAAATCGCATGGGGTTCATATTGCCTTAAACGGAATCAGTGTGCATGCCGATCAGTTAATCGAAGATCGTGACACTGTCAGAGATTTGGGATATCAGAATATCAAGGCGGACATGGAGGTCGATTATGATTATGATGACCGGAAAAGGGAATTCCGCCTAAACACCCTTCGCATCGGCGCAAAAGAAATCGGGGATATCGATTTTTCGCTTCAATTAACCAATATCGAATTGGACCCTGAAAAAGTTATATTGATGCTCTTTTCTTTTCCCCGGATTGAAATCAATGAAGCAGTATTGAACTTCACCGATGATTCACTGGTGAGGCGACTGCTCAATTTTTATGCAAAGAAAGAAGGAAAAACAGTTGATGAGGCTATCCGGCAACTGACGGTAAAAATGGATGAGGAGATCACCCGGGCAAATGATCCGTTTGTAACTCAATCTATGGAGGCGGTTAAGAGCTTTATCTATAA
>MGQD01000066.1:0-130 GCA_001797695.1 Deltaproteobacteria bacterium RBG_13_49_15
GGACCACTTCCAATCTCCAGAGTAGCTCCGGGGATAAGATGTTTTTTCAGAAGAGAGGCGAATACATCATGATAATAATATTTAAGAGTTATTTTTTGGGCAAAGAGAGCCCGGTGCCTCTGAATCCACT
>MGQD01000066.1:386-484 GCA_001797695.1 Deltaproteobacteria bacterium RBG_13_49_15
AATTCCCCGAAATAGCTTCTATTATCGCTGATCCTCTGATAATCCTCACGCCACAAGGCCTTGGTTCCGCAAAGTGTGTCCCGTACCTGCTGACCCAG
>MGQD01000066.1:895-1143 GCA_001797695.1 Deltaproteobacteria bacterium RBG_13_49_15
ATCATTTCGCGCACCATGTCATCGCTCAGCCAGTTGTTGACGGGGTTCTTCACCTTGATACCCAGGTAGTCCGCGATCTGCAGGGGGATCTGCCACACGCGGCTGTAGCTGAAGATGATGATCCTCGTCCGGGCATGACAGACCTCATGGATAGCCTCGAAAACGGTTTGCACATCGTGCAACTCCGTTATGACATTGCGAAGGATAACCACATCAAAGCAGGCATTCAGACATGAAAGCAGATTGCG
>MGQD01000066.1:1164-2403 GCA_001797695.1 Deltaproteobacteria bacterium RBG_13_49_15
GAAACGCAATTGGGGGACAGGATTGTTTATGCGCGCGATCCGGACCATTTCCTCGGAAAGGTCGATGCCCACGCCTTCCGAGACGTCAAGGGCCGCCAGGAGGTCCCCATTTCCGCAGCCCAGATCCAGAACTTTCTGCCCGGGAAGGACGACAGAACGGAGGACTCTCTCCAGTTCACGATAATAGCCGGCGTTGCGCTTTTTACTGCGGTCGACGCGTGCTGCATTCTGGTTATAGTAATCCCTCACCTTGAGTGCGGTTTGGCTCATAGGAATAAACGCGGCGGTGTTCCGTTCATCGACACTGCCTTTTTCGGGGGAGGAAAATTCTTGCGGCATCATTCCGGAATAGCCTCGCAGTTCAATTGCCTTCGGGCTTAACGCAATAGCAACCATAGTTCAGTGTCCACCCTTTTTCCTGATCCAATTTATCCATCTGAAAAAGGATGAACGAAACAATGAACAGGACAAAGCGGATCAGGAGGTGAACGGGCAGGAAAAAAGGCTTGAAGGGCCTCCGTATCTTTCCCATCAGCGCCTCGTAACTCTTTTGCATGACTTTTCCAAAAACCCAGAATATCCCCCCGAGAGATTTGATGGCCACAACACGAAAGCCGGCTTCCTCAAATAGAAGTTTCAATCCGTACTGCGTGAAATTGAAAAAATGGTAAGGGGCCATGTGAATTCCGGCACATTGGGGCGCCGTCAGAAAGAGTTTCCCCCCCGGCTTTAAAATACGATTAAATTCAGAGATGACTTTCTCCGGGTGTTTTACATGTTCAAAAACCTGATTGCAGATAATGGCATCATATAGAGAAGATCCCCTGGGGATGGTTTCCAGATCGCAAAAGAAGGTATGGGCGATTTCTGTATTGCCTCCCGTCTCTTCGAGAACCGGCTTGAAATCGCACGATTCATATCGGGTATGGCTGAAGAGTCCTTTATAGGGACAATGACCGGCTCCGGCATCAAGCATGAGATCGCCGTCCTTCACCTTTTCGGAAACGGCCTTCATAAACTCATCAACACCGTAACGGGGAAATCCGTTCCGGGGATAATTGAGTATCGCCGCAACCGTATACAGAAAATCCGTCAGACCTTCTAAGGCTATCCTTCTTCTGATCTTATGGTATAAGGTGAATGACTCAGCCAACATTCAAGAAGGTCCCAAAAAGAAATACCGCTACAGCATGGCCACTTTATCTGTGCCCCACTGATCCCTGTATTTTTCGTTTGCTT
>MGQD01000066.1:2435-2796 GCA_001797695.1 Deltaproteobacteria bacterium RBG_13_49_15
TCAAAACCATCAAGGCACCACCGCATGTACGTACCCATTCGCCTTCCTGCATGGCCGTCGCGGAAGGGATCGAGTTTATCCAGAAATGGGGTCCAATCACCCAGCCCGGCATACCCATGATGGCCCGCCTTATGACCCCTCAGGGCGGTTATGAGTCGATCCAGATCATCAAAGATAATTCGTTCCTTCCCCCATTGGTAGAATTCATGGGACCGGAAGTGGGTGAAGTCGCAATGAATCCCCCGGCATCCGGCAATGGCCGCCTCGATGATTGCCGATGAGATGCCAATGCCCACGGACATGTCGCTCGCGAGAGATGCGTCCACGGGCAGACGCCCGAACTCATCCTCCAGACGGACGC
>MGQD01000066.1:2909-3647 GCA_001797695.1 Deltaproteobacteria bacterium RBG_13_49_15
CAGTCCAAGAAGGCAAGATAGAATCTCTCCATGTTTGCCGTTGAATGGGCAATATCGGGGCCATGGACATTATCGAAGAGGGCGATGGTAAAATCAACACCGCGCGACCTAAGCACATCCTTCAGCTTCTTTGCCTCAATTACCTTGTGATCAAAAACAACATCATTGGGATAACCCGCAGTAACACTCGCAATGACCCGGTTCACATTGGGCCTCAGGTAATGCGCGGCACGAGGCGACCAGGTAAAAAAAACGTCAACAGGATACGACCCAAGAATGGCCACCGGCGGCCACTGTAACTCCGAGCGTTCTTTTCCCACGATCAATCCATCTTGCTTAACCTGCCTATCAAAAGCAATGCCTTGGGCGATGTATTTTAAGTCCCGGCCTCCAGTGATAAAATGTAAGTTTATATTGAACGCATCATGAAAATGCGTCCAGTAATTGACCTCATGAATAAGTTTATTGCCAACATCCCGAATCCATTTCTCAATCCTGTTTTTCGGACGTAACTGCAAAACAATCGATTTTCCCCCACCATTGAAAGAAGGGTACCAAACCGGAACATTACTGCTCTCGGCAGAATGGGTGTTCAAAGACACATATTTCATCCCCATTTTTTCAATGGATTGGATAACTTTTGCATCGACCGGTTGATGATCGGGCCATGCAAAATACAGCAAGACACGTGCCGGGTCGATGCCGCTTTCAGGGTACCAGACAAGATCGGTACGGCGC
>MGQD01000066.1:3785-5875 GCA_001797695.1 Deltaproteobacteria bacterium RBG_13_49_15
GACCGGTAACGTAAAATCAAGCTGTCTTTCAGAGACACCTCGGCAAACCGAATGGGGATGTCCTTGTCCGGCCATATCTGATCAATGAGACGACATATCCCTATAAGAGGAACCGAAATAACTTCCTCCCCATCGGGAACCGGGACATTGTTTCGCCGATACCAGCGCAGAACACAGAGGTCCCTTACAACAGAATAGATTTCACCCTTGATGGCTGTCTGAAAATAGAGATCCGTCTTGGGACTTCTCGTCTTTTCGAGGATTTCTTTGTAAATCGGATATTCCCGGATAATCGTTGAAAGCTGGATGGCAATATCGGAGGCAGTCACCTCGACTTCATATCTCAGGACCTCCCCGTTTGCACTTTTCATTTCACCCAGCTCATAGGGGAGTGTCATATTTTATGTTTCCACATCAGCATATCACAGATTTTCAGGTCCAGTTCCGTATCGATATCGTAGGACCTTTCCCTTGGCATGATGAAAGCTACGGTTTCAGGAGAAAGAAAGGCCCTCTGCTCTTTAAGCCAGACGGTATCAGCCACATAGACGGCACCATTGATGGCATAGGCCGGTGGAAGATCCTGGCGTCTTGACGTTGTATATCCCAGGTTTGTCACAGGGACCATAAAGCCCTTTTCATTCAGATTGTACATCCAATAAGGACTCTTGTCGGGTTCCGTTACCGATACACATGCAAAGGCATGTCGTTCGAGACATATTTCAATGCAACCGTCGATATCCTCTGCAAGGCGAAATGGCGATGTGGGTTGAAGAAGAACCACATAATCATATTTTTCAGGAATAGCGCCTAGCGCATGAAGGATCGGTTCCACACCGGGTATATCGTCAGTTGCCAGCTCCGCGGGGCGGACAAAGGGAACCTCGCAGCCCCATTGCTTTGCCACCGCTATAATCTCGTCATCTTCAGAAGACAGAATGAGACGGTCAATATAACGCGATTTCTTGGCCTCTTCAATGGACCAGGCGATGAGGGGTTTGCCTGCAATGGGCCTGATATTTTTCCCGGGTAATCCCTTGGAGCCCCCCCGGGCAGTGATGACAGCCAGGACGGTTTTCCCCCTGATCACAGAAAATTCTCCCGATATTCGCCATCGGCCCGCTCAAAATCCTCAAGCCGGCCGATGTCCATCCAGTATTCTCTGATCGGAAAAACCACCGTCTCCTGCTTTTCTGCAATCAATTTCTCAAAGAGACTGGTCATGTCATAAGGTGAATCAATGGGAATGTAATCGAGCACTTCCGGTTCAAGGACATAGATGCCGCCGTTGACGAACAACCGCTGTACGGGCTTTTCATCGATGGCCGTTAGACGCTGCTGGTCAGTTGTGACGACACCGTAGGGAAATTGAAAATGATAATCCCTGACCCCCATGGTCGCCCAGGCTTTTTGGCTCTGATGAAAATCAAGCAGGTGCTGCCAGTTGACCTTGGTGAGGACATCGGCATTCATGACGAACAGGGGATCCCCGGGCCGTTCGGGCAGCAAGCCCAGAGCACCGGCTGTTCCCATCTTCCGATCCTCAATGAGATAGTGTATCTCGGCATTCCATCGGGTTCCGTCGCCGCAAAAGGCCTTTATCATCTCCGCTTTGTAATGAACGGCGATATAAAACTTCCGGAAACCATTCTCGATGAAACCCTCCAGGATGGTTTGCAGAAGAGGCTTATTGCCCACTTTGAGGAGCGGCTTCGGACATTCGTCCGTAAGAGGCTGAAGGCGCGTCCCCAGACCACCAGCCATCAGGACAACCCAATTGGTCTTCTCCGGTGCCAGGATCATGTCATTCAGAAGCTTCAGACCTACAACACATCCTTCTTCGTCTACAACAGGGATCTGCCGCAGTTCCTTCTGCTTCATGAGGGTCAGGATTTCTTCATGGTCGCTATTGAGGCCCACGGTCTTGAAGTCACGGTTCATGATCATCTCGACGGGGCGATCCATGGCGATCCCTTTCAACAGACCCCGCCGAATGTCTCCATCGGTTACGACCCCGATAAGGCGGGAGTTATCATCGATCACTAGGGCGATCTGTAGCGCACCGGCATCTATGATGCGAATCGCCTCCA
>MGQD01000067.1:0-7546 GCA_001797695.1 Deltaproteobacteria bacterium RBG_13_49_15
AAATTGGCTTCTGAAGCGGTAGAAATCCAGGAAGAGATCATCAACCTCAGAAGGGGATTTCACGAAAATCCGGAACTCTCGTTCGAAGTCAGAGAGACCGGCCGAACATGCGCATCCTACTGTCAAAGCCTCGGCCTTGCAGTTAAACGGTGCTGTGCCGAGCTCCCTGGCAAGGATAAATACGGCGTGATCGCGACAATCCGGCCGGATCTTGAGGGAAAGTCAATCGCTCTCCGTGCCGAAATGGACGCCCTTCCCATCCAAGAGCAAACCGAACTGAGTTTTTGTTCAAGGAAACAAAACATCGCTCATTTGTGCGGTCATGATGCGCATTGCGCTATGCTGCTAGGAGCGGCAAGGATACTTTCCAATCATAAAGACGCATTCAAACGTCCTGTTCAATTGATCTTCCAACCATCGGAAGAAACACTCTCGGGGGCGAAAAAGGTCGTTGATGAAGGCTTTCTGGCAAATGTCGGTGAAATTTACGGCCTCCATGTTCATCCGCGTTTAAAGATCGGGAAATTGGGGTGGCGAAGCGACGCCCTGATGGCATCCCCGGATGAACTTTCCATCATCATCACCGGTAAAGGAGGTCATGCTGCTATGCCTCATTTATGCGTGGACCCCATACCCATCGCCGCAGAGATTATCTTATCCCTGCAAACATTGATATCCCGTAAAACAGACCCTTTGGATTCGGCCGTCATATCGATTTGCATGCTTAAGGCAAGCGATGCGGTAAATGTGATTCCGGAAAAAGCCGAGCTGCAAGGAACGATCCGTTCTTTTAGCGCGACGGTCAGGGATTTTCTTCACCGTGAGATAACGAATATGGCGGGATTTATCGCAAAGGCGCACGGAGCCGTTGCTAAGGTCGACATTATCAAAGGTTCACCCGTGCTGACAAACGATTCCGAAAGGGCGAAAGAACTCAGTGAGATTTTTAATGCATTATGCGATACGAAAGTTTTTAAAAGCCTGAATGGGGGGGCTATCCAAATGGCGCCCATAATGGGAAGTGAGGACTTTTCATATTACCTGGAACAGGTGAAGGGGGCGTTTGCATTCCTTGGAGCAGGGGACGGCCGAGAAGATGCTCCGGGCTTTCATAGTTCCAGCTTCATGCTTGACGAGCGAGCATTGCCTCTCGGATCCGCACTTCTGGCCGCCGTCGCATTAACGCGGGCTTCCTGCTGATCGGATCAGGATTGAAAGAGACATTCAAATTCGCAAAAAAGGATCGATTGGATGGAAACGAAAAAACGACATTCCAGAGTGGGAATTAAGAAGGTTGTAAAACAGTCCTGGAAACCGGGAAATGTGCTGTCGCCGCTTCCGGTAGTTCTGGTCAGTTGCGGCGGAACCCGGGGATGGAAACCGAACCTGATTACCATTGCATGGACCGGAAACGTATGCAGTGAACCGCCCATGGTCTCGATCTCGGTGCGTCCGCAGCGGTACTCCTTTGAGATCCTTCAAACCACACGGGAGTTTGTCATCAATGTCCCGTCCGTGCGACAGTTAAAAACAACGGACTGGTGCGGTATGGTCTCCGGCCGCAAAAAAAACAAGTTTGAAGAAATGAAGCTAACCCCCGCCCCTGCTCTGAAAGTGAGCGCTCCCATAGTCCAGGAATGTCCGATCAATATCGAATGCCGAATTCAACAGTCTCTAAATCTGGGCTCCCACACGATGTTTGTGGCAGAGGTGGTTGCTGTCCAGGTCTCTACCTCATTGATCGATAAAAAAGGGCGTCTTCGAATCGAGAAGGGAGAATTGATGGCCTATGCTCACGGACAGTATTTCACCCTAGGAAGATGCATCGGGGATTTCGGATTTTCGATCCGAAAGCGCAGGAAAAAACCTGCATCCGGAAATCGATGAGCTGCCGATACGCATGATGAAAAACGACACATCCAATAAGGTGATTTTAATCCTTTTTGTTCTTCTCATATCCGCTATCTTTTTGCGGATGATCATGGATTTTCTAATGGTTATTTTCCTGGCCGGACTTTTTTCCGCCACCGCCCAGCCGGTCTACCGTCGATTTGAAAGATGGTTCAAAGGACGCCGCAGCATGAGTGCCGCCGCCACGCTGGTATTTATTTTATTGATCCTTTTTATCCCGCTCGGCGGCATATTGGGAATCGTTGCAGGGCAGGCGATCAAAATCAGTCATTCCGTGACGCCATGGATTACAAAAACAATTCAAGAACCTAGCGCTTTTGATGATTTATTTAAGACGTTCCCTTTTTACGATACCCTGATTACCTATAAAGAGATTATTTTCCAGAAGGCAGGAGAGTTGGTAGGAAAAATGAGTTCGATTTTATTTAACAGCCTATCCTCGGCCACCCTGTCCACGATTCACTTTCTTTTCCTGTTTTTCGTTTTTCTTTATACCATGTTCTTTTTTTTAAAAGACGGGAATCGGATTCTCGATAAAATCCTTTATTATAGCCCCTTATCGGATGTGGATGAACAGCGGATGCTTGAAAAATTTACCTCCGTAACACGGGCAACCATCAAAGGGACGCTTCTTATCGGAGTTATTCAGGGAAGCCTGGCGGGTTTGGGGTTCTGGATTGTCGGCATTGACAGCGCCCTGTTTTGGGGAACGATCATGACGGTCCTATCGATCATTCCGGCCGTCGGCTCTGCGCTTGTCTGGATTCCTGCGGCCATCATCCTGGCCGCATCCGGTTCTTTTGTGAAGGCAATTTCCCTTCTGGCATACTGCGGAATTTTGGCGGGAAGCGTGGACAATCTTCTTCGGCCGAGGCTGGTCGGAAAAGATACGAAACTGCATGAGCTTTTTATCTTTTTTGGAACGCTCGGCGGCATCAGCCTGTTTGGGATCATCGGGTTTATCGTCGGACCGATCATGGCGGCCCTTTTTGTAACCGTTTGGGATATCTACGGAGAGACCTTCAAAGACTCATTGCCTCCTGTTGAAGGCAAAAAGACGGATCATTCAGTGTAAATAAGGAAGGGTTTGATTCGGGAGAAAAGCATGATCGCTGACAGCCTCGAAAAGAGAACGTGGTACCGATGGTTTATTTTTTGGATTCTGGCGTTTGGGTACGTCCTGGTCTATTTCCACCGTCTATGCCCGGCGGTTGTGGCCGTGGATATGATGCGCGATCTGAGTGCCGGCGGTGCATTGACCGGCTTTTTAGGGGCTGCATATTTTTATCCGTATGCGTTGATGCAGCTTCCGGCAGGGCTTCTTTCAGATTCATGGGGCCCCCGAAAAACCATCACTCTCTTCTTTATCCTGGCATTCGGCGGATCTGTTCTTCTCGGTCTTGCGCCTTCGGTTTTTTGGGCCATTGTTGGGAGAACTGCCGTAGGGTTCGGTGTCGCCATGCTTTTTGTCCCGGCTATGAAAATTTTGGCAGTCTGGTTTACCAAAAAAGAATTCGGTTTTATGACCGGAATCCTCATGGCGATGGGTGGAATCGGATCTCTAATTGCGGCTACCCCCCTGGCGTTGTTAAGCGCATGGATCGGGTGGCGTTTTTCGTTTGTCGTGGTGGGTATCTTTACCCTCGTTCTGGCGGCGCTGGTATGGAGCCTTGTCAGGGATAAGCCGTCGATCGGGAGCACGACTTCGCCATCAGGAGATCCGCCATCCGGTCAAATCAGTCTCACTCTGATGGAAGGGGTTCGCCGGGTTATCGCACTACCGGCATTCTGGCCGATCGCCATATGGTTTTTTTTCGATTGCGCCGTCTTTTTTGCATTCGGCGGGTTGTGGGGCGGACCCTACCTGATGCACGTCTATAAAATGAGCCGGAATGATGCCGGAAGGATTTTATCCATGCTGGCGATCGGAATGATCATTGGAAGTCCGCTTTTAAGCTATGTTTCAGGCTCTCTTTTACGAGCCCGCAAACCGGTCATCGTTATTTCCAGTTTCATTGTCCTGATCCTGTCCGGGTTTCTTGCCTTTTTAACGGGCCGGATTTCCATTTTGGGTCTTTATGGAATCTGCTTCGGGCTTGGCGTCTTTTCAAGCGCCATCGTGGTCATCGGGTTTACGGCGAATAAAGAGCTTTTTCCGGTTCAGATCGCAGGGACCGCCACTGGGTTGGTGAATCTGTTCCCGTTTGCCGGCGGTGCGGTATTTCAGCCGTTTTTGGGTTATATTTTAGAGCGATATCCTTCATCCGGCGGCATGTTTTCAGTAGAAGGGTATCAGGCGGCATTCGCTGTTCTTTTTATCTGCAGCGCGATCGCATTCCTATCAAGCCTTTTTATGAAAGAGACGATGTCAGCGGAAGCCGCTTGATGTAAACGATAAAGTTTTTTTCTCTTGACTTACACCGACCCTCTTTGTAGTTACATTATAGTTAGAATGTAATTAAAGAGCGGAACCCAAAAATGGGTTAACATCCCTAATATATTAAAAAAAATAAGAATTTAACTGTGGATTCGTTTTTTATCGAAAAGCAGGAGGTTGGATGATGAAGCTCAAACAGATATCCGTCTCCATCGAAAATTCGCCGGTGCGGTTGTATGAAGTGACAAAAGCGTTCGGTGATGCCGGGATCAATCTTCGGGCATTGAACCTTGTCGAGACCGGAGGAGGATTCGGCCTCCTTCGTCTTCTGGTTTCGGATGTCGCAACAACCCGTCGTATTTTAATGAAAAAACACATGCCGGCACAGGTGGATGAGGTTGTCGCTGTTGAAATTGAAGACAGACCCGGAAGCTTGGCCAACCTACTCAAGTTCCTTTTGGATGCGAACGTGCACGTCCTTTACACGTATGCGTTTGTGGGTTTTTCATCCGGGAAAGCAGTGATGATTTTCAGGTTCAGCGACAACGATAAGGCGATAGAAGTGTTGAAGAAAAAAGGAATCAACATAATCGATGCTGAAACATTCGGAATCCTCGAAACTGAAAAGTGATGTACAAATCGCTTCCGCTTCCCGTTTAACCGCAAACAATGCAGATGGCCTAAAACCGAGCTTTTTGGGTTATGGGAGAAAAGACTGATGAAAAAGACTGCGGCATTTAAGCCCCGTTCCTTGGCGGTTGTCGGCGCCGGGCCGGTCGGATGCATTCTGGCAGCCTTTTTAGCCAAAGGAGGAAATAACGTTACCCTTTGCGATGTGATCCCCGAACTGATCGCTCCGGCTGTTGACCGCGGCATTATCATCGAAGGCGCCGAAAATATGAAACAGACCGTGGCCGGAACCTGTTCGGGAGTCGATGAACTTGCCGAAATCAACCCGGATGTTATTTTCGTTACCGTTAAAGCCAATGCGCTTCCGCTCATCGCATCGGCCATCGGAGATTTCCACCGGGATAAGATGTACGTAATCAGTTGGCAGAATGGGATCGATACGGAGCTTGAAATTGCAAGGGTTCTCGGGAATAAGGCAGTCATGAGAGCGGTTGTTAATTACGGTTGCGCCCTTGTGGGCCCGGCCCATGTCAGGATCGCCTTCCACCATCCTCCTCATTATATTCAGGAATTGGACCCGGTATCAAGGGATGCGACGGTGACCATTGCGAAAACGCTCACCCAGTCAGGCCTGCAAACGCTCCATACCGACCGGATTGTTTCGATGGTCTGGCGAAAAAGCATCATGAACGCATCCATGAATCCGGTCTGCGCCGTCACCGGCTTGACCATGGCCCAGGCGATGAATGATCCGATCGTCTATAACATTGTCGATTTGCTGGTCAAAGAATGCATCAAGGTGGGAAGGGGCAATGAGATCGACCTCGGATGGGACTATTATGTGCAGGCAATGGACTATATGGGGAAGGCGGGTGATCATAAGCCGTCAATGCTCATGGATATCGAGAACCATCGCCGGACCGAAATCGATTTCATCAACGGGAAATTCGTCGAATACGGCAAGCGTGCCGGAATAGACACACCATTCAATACGACATTAAGGTCTCTGGTAAAAGCACTGGAATCCAAATTTTAAAACCATGGAACCGGAACCCACTTCTCCATATCCGAACACCGCACCTCTTTTTGTGGGTATTGATGTCGGGTCATCCAGAACCAAGGTGGCGGTTCTGGATAAGGCAAAAAATCTTATCGGATTTGATGTGCGGAAATCCGGAACCGATTTTTCAGTAACTGCAGAGGAGTGCCTGAAAGCATCCTTAAAAATGGCCGGAAGGGAACAAAACGAGGTCACGAACTGCGTCTCAACCGGTTATGGGCGGAAAAACGTTCCAAATTCCAAAGATACCCGTACCGAAATCGGATGCCATGCAAAGGGATGCTACCATTATTTTCCAAAAGCCGTCACCATTATCGACATCGGCGGACAGGACAATAAAATCATCAAACTGGATCCGGAGGGGCGGCGGAGCAGCTTTAAGATGAATCGAAAATGTGCTGCGGGAACCGGGGCATTCTTGGAAGAGATGTCGGCCAGACTGGATATTCCGCTGGACCAAATGGATGGATTGGCGCGAAAATCCCGGGATATGGTCAGGTTGGGAAGCTTTTGTACGGTCTTTTCGGCAACTGAAGTTCTCGAAAATATTCGAAAGGGAAAGCGGATCGAGGATATCGTCAAAGGCTTATTTTTCTCGGTGATCCGGAGAGTATTGGAAATGGATTCTCTCACAGAAAATGTCGTAATGACGGGTGGAGTGGTAGCGCATAATCCTTATCTGGTATCCATGACGGAAAATGAAATCGGAAGGAGGATTTTGGTTCCCGAACATCCTCAATTGACCGGCGCCATCGGAGCCGCCCTTTATGCGATGGAGGCCGAACAGGGATGATCATCGACTCACCCGACAAATAGATTGAATATCGAAAAACCGAAGGAATCGGATGAAGCTCAATATGGCTTCTCCGGGTTATCAACTAGCAAGAAGGGAATGTTTCATGGCTGAAGAAAAAGAAGTCGTCATTCGGCGCCTGAAAACCGCCAGGGATTTGGGGAAGTTCATGGCCGATTATTATTATGAATTGGATGAGGGCGCCAAATCCGGGAAACAGAAAGTGGCCTGGTGCACCAGTGTGGGGCCGGCTGAAATATTGAGAGGGATGGGGTTTCTGACCTATTTTCCGGAAACCCACTCGGCGATGCTGGGGACAACCCGCATGGCGCCGGATCTCATTCCAAAAGCAAACGCCATCGGATACTCGCCGGACATCTGTTCCTATCTGACGGCCGATATCGGCGCCTTTCTGGAGGGGGTCACTCCGCTGGCGCGCGCATTTCCTGGAATTAAGAGCATCCCGAAACCGGATGTGCTGGTTTACAACACGAACCAGTGCCGGGATGTGCAGGACTGGTTTGCATGGTACGCCAAGCATTATCATGTTCCGATTGTCGGAGTGGAAACCTATCGTAATGTCCCCGAGGTAACGCCGGCACATATTTCCTCCATTGCCAAACAAATGGAAAATATCGTCGAGCCGTTGGAAAAAGTGGCCGGCCGGAAGCTGGATATGGATGAGTTCAGAAGTGCGGTGGCCCTTTCCCTTCAATGCTCGGATTTGTGGGAAAAATGCCTGGCCGCCGCTTCAGCGGTTCCGTCTCCTCTCACC
>MGQD01000067.1:7657-9853 GCA_001797695.1 Deltaproteobacteria bacterium RBG_13_49_15
CGGCTTGGGGCCATTGAAAATGAACGGTTTCGCCTTTACTGGGACGGGATGCCGGTCTGGGGGCGCTTGAGCATCCACTCCAAGCTCTTTGCTTCATTGAACGCAAACGTGATTGCATCCACCTATTGCAGCAGTTGGATCTTTAAGGCTTTGGATCCGAAAGATCCGTTTGAAAGCATGGCCCGGGCATACACAGAGCTTTTTATTGTCCGGTCGGATGAATACAAGGAGAATTACATTAAAGGAAAGCTCGAATTTTTCAACTGCGACGGCATTATTTATCATGATGCGAAAACGTGCCCGAACAACACCAATTGCCGGTATGGAATGCCCCAGCGACTTGAGAAAAGGACCGGTATCCCCGGATTGATCATAAACGGCGATCTCAATGACCTTAGGATGCTTTCCGACGAGCAGACCAAGACCAACATTGAAGCATTCATCGAGCAACTCTCGGAAAGCAGGAAAAAGTAATTAAAAAGAGAGGGCAAACATGTTAGACTCATTATTTAGACCCACGTCGGTCGCGGTCATCGGGGCATCCAGTAAAGAACTTTCCATCGGAAACCGTGTAATTAAGAATCTCATCGACTTCGGTTTCAGGGGGAAGATTTATCCGATCAACCCGAGCGCTGATGAAATTCGGGGCATCAAAGCGTACAAATCCATCCTGGATTGCCCGGACAACATCGACGTCGTTCACATGGTTATCCCCGCCAAATTTGTCCCGCAGGCGGTGGAGGATTGCGGAAAAAAGGGGGTTAAAAACATTATCATTAACTCAGGCGGTTTCTCGGAAACGGGGGCTGATGGCGCTGCGATCGAGCGCGATTTCATCGCGCGAGCTAAAAAATACGGCATCCGCATCCTTGGTCCCAACTGCCAGGGGATCATCAATTCGGATCCTGATATCCGGGCGTATTGCAACTTCACCTTTACCAGGCCCGATCCCGGATTTATTTCCATCGTCGCTCTGAGCGGCGGCGTCGCAGAAGTCATCCATCAGGCGTTTTCCGAGATGGGCGTTGGCACGCGGATCTATGCATCCAACGGAAACGCCTGTGATGTCACCATCCCGGAAATCATCCGTTACCTGGGAGACGATGAGGGGACGCGGGTCATCGTTACCTATGTGGAGGGGCTCAGGGACCCGGAAACCTTCCTGAACGTGGCAACGGAAGTCGCCGCAAAAAAGCCGTTCTTAGCCATGAAAGCCGGCAGGACCAAAGAAGGTGCAAAAGCCGCTGCATCCCACACCGGCGGTCTCGCCAAGGAAGATATCGCCACAGATCTTATCTTTAAGAAGGCGGGGGTGCTGACTTTCAGAGATGAAGGAGAACTCATTCAAGCGGCGGCTGCCTTTGCTTCTCAGCCGATTCCGAAAGGAAAACGGGTGGGGATAATTACCAACACCGGCGGGCCGGCAGTCATCGCAACCGATGTTCTGGTTGGCGCCGGGCTGGAACTTCCACCCCTTTCCGAAAAAACAAAAGCCTTTCTCAAGGAAAAACTCTTTGCGGAAGCTTCGGTGAGGAATCCCGTCGATGTTCTGGCCACTGCGACAGCGGCCCATTACCGGGCATGCATGGATGCCATGATGGCAGACGACAACTTTGATTGCGTCTTCATCAATTTCGTCACACCATTCTTCGTAGACAATGAAAGCATTGCCAGGGAGATTGTGGCGGTCAGCCGGCAGCAGAAAAAACCGATTGTCTGCAATCTCATGACGGATCGCCGGCAGTGGACCGAAGTCGTTAAGATATTGCAGGACGGCGGGGTGCCGTGCTTTGGTCTTCCCGGGGTTGCGGCAAGAGCATTGGCTGCCATGGCACGATTTAATGATATCCGGAACCGGGAGATCGGCCGGATCTTAACTTTCAGCGATATCGATAAGAAAAAAGCCAAAAAGATCATGGAAAAAGCAAAATCCGCAGGAAGCGATTTTCTCTCCTCAGAAGACGTTTACTCCATATTGACCGCATATGGTATTTCTATCGCCGATTGGCGCATTGCCGGTAATGCCGATGAGGCGGTTTTGGCTGCAGCCGCTATCGGATATCCCGTCGTGGTCAAAGCGGATGCCGAGTCGATCGTTCACAAAAGCGATATGGGAGGCGTGAAGCTGAACCTTTACGACGGCGATGCGGTTAGGTCCGCGACTTTGGAAATGAAAAAGAATTTACATGCCGATGG
>MGQD01000067.1:9902-10192 GCA_001797695.1 Deltaproteobacteria bacterium RBG_13_49_15
ATCGGGGTGAAAGCGGAAGAGGGGTTGGGGCATATCGTGATGTTCGGCCTCGGAGGAATTTTTGTGGAGGTCATGAAAGACGTGGTCTTTAACCTGACGCCTGTCACCACCGCGGAGGCAAAGGAGATGATTGAAACCATTAAGGGGGCGCCCCTTCTGAAAGGCGTGCGCGGTCAAAAAGGAGTGGACCAAAAAGCCTTGATGGAAATGATCCAGAGAGTCTCCATGATGGTTTCAGATCTTCCGGAGATTGCCGAGATGGATTTGAATCCGGTTGTGGCCTATGAAAC
>MGQD01000067.1:10219-15161 GCA_001797695.1 Deltaproteobacteria bacterium RBG_13_49_15
TCGTATCTAACATGTGAAAACGAAAAAGCCCGGTTTTACAAGGACGGGACACCCTCTTTCATCCGGCTGATTGGATTGAAGAAGCGAGAGGAGATGACAAATGGCTTTCTGGATGAACCTGGGACAAAACCTGAAAGTCAACGCAAAAAAATTTCCAAATACGGTAGCCCTCAAGGATAGTAAAAGAAGCTTCACCTATCCAGAGGTCAACAAACGGGTAAACCGGCTTTCCCACAGTCTTCTTTTTCTGGGATTGAAGAAAGGGGAGAAGGTGGCGGTTCTTCTGGAGAATAGTATTGAGATCATTGAGATCTATCTGGCTGCCGCCAAAACCGGACTGATCATCGTTCCGGTTAATTTTCGCCTGGTAGGTTCCGAAGTGGAGTATATCGTCCACAATTCGGATGCGAAGGCCTTCATCGTTCATGATCAGTTCACGGCAACCGTTAATGGCATCCGGAAAAATCTTAAGAGCATACAGGAAGGCCATTATTTCGTCGTGGGCGAGGAAAGAAGCGGATACCGGCCATATGAGGCATTTATTTCTCCCGCGCCTGAAACCGAACCGGCGGCTGATGTCAAACCTGAAGACACCTGGATCCTCATCTATACATCAGGGACGACGGGAAAGCCAAAAGGCGTTCTGCGGTCTCACCGATCCCATATCGCATTTTATCTGATCAATGCAGTGGATTTCGGATTCAACGAGCACGACATCTGCATGAACGTCATGCCCCTTTGCCACATCAACTCAACGTTTTTCACCTTTACCTTTACTTACATCGGCGCGACGGTCTATATTCACCCGGCCCAATCGTTTAAGGCTGAAGAAATTTTTGAAATCATCGAGCGGGAAAAGATCACCTTCATTTCACTGATCCCCACCCACTATAACCTGATTTTAACCGTATCAAAGGAAGCCAGAAAAAGAAATGTGGGGTCCGTAAAGAAACTCTTGTGTTCATCCGCTCCGGTTCGAAAAAGCATGAAACTTGCCATCATGGACTTTTTTCCGGGTGTTAAGCTCTATGAAGGATATGGATCTACAGAAGCCGGTATTGTGACGGTGCTCAAACCCGAGGATCAGATGCGTAAACTCGGATCCATCGGATTCGAATCTCTGGGGACCGATTTTGTGAAAATCCTGAATAAAGAAGGGAATGAAGTGGGAACCGGTGAAGTGGGAGAGCTTTATTCAAGAGGCCCGATGCTTTTTGACTGTTACTACAAGCTTCCCGAAAAGACAGCCGCATCGTTTAGAGGGGAATGGTTTTCAGCCGGAGATATGGCTAAAAAAGATGACGATGGTTTCTACCAGATCGTTGATCGAAAAGACAATATGATCATTTCCGGAGGGGAGCATATCTATCCCAGCGAAGTGGAAGAGGTGGTCGGCAGCCATGAATCTGTTTTTGATTGCGCCTGCATCGGGTTGCCGGACGACAAGTGGGGAGAACGGGTTGCCGTTGTCGTCGTCCCAAAACCTGGCGTGAAGGAAGACCGGATCAATGAGGAGGTCATCCTGGATTGCTGCAGGGGAAAAATGGCGGGTTATAAGCGACCAAAAGAAGTGATTTTCATCAACCCTGAGGAAATGCCCAGAACCCCTACAGGAAAAATTCTTCATCGAAAATTAAGAGAAAAATATATCAAATAAATCAAGCATAAGGAGGATCTAGAATGTTGACGAAAGCCTATATTCCCTACGGGGGGTATTATTCCTCTCCGTTTATCCGATGGCAGGGGAGTCTGGCCAATGAAAACGCCATATCCTTTGGGGCTGAGACATCCAGGAGGTGGTTTGAGAAGAAGAAATGGGATCCGAAAATGATCGATTATATATTCTTGGGGCTCACGGTGGGTCAGCCCAAGATGTTTTATGGCGGCCCATGGGCTTCGGCCCTTACCGGCGCTGTCGAGACTCCGGGTGTTTTGATCAGTCAGGCCTGCTCGACTTCAACAACCTGTATTTTTCAGGCCGCCATGGGAATCGAAACCGGATTGTATAAAAACGCCTATACCCTGATGACGGACCGCTGTTCCAACGGACCCCACACCGTATGGCCGAATCCGAACGGTCCGGGAGGTCAGGTCTTTTCTGAAAACTGGGTCATGGATCATTTCGGCCTTGATCCCTGGGGCGGCACATCCATGATTCAAACCGCTGAGAATGTGGTAAAAGAAGCAAAGGTTACGAGAGAGCAATGCGATGCGGTCGCATTGAGGAGATATGAACAATATAAAGATGCCCTTGCCGGCGACCGGGCGTTTCAGAAACGGTATATGTTTCCGGTTGAGGTCAGGATCTCAAAAAAGAAAACCATAGTCCTTGAGTCGGATGAAGGGGTCATGGAAACCACGGCGGAAGGGCTTGCCGCACTAAAACCGGTCCTTCCCGGCGGCGCCCATACCTTCGGAGCTCAGACCCATCCTGCCGACGGTCACTGCGGCCTGATTGTCACGTCAAAGGAAAGAGCGGCGGAACTCAGCGCCGATAAATCGATAACAGTCCAGATTATTTCCTATGGTTTTTCACGAGCCAAGAAGGCGCACATGGCCATGGCGGTTGTTCCGGCCGCTCAGATGGCCCTTAAAAACGCGAAGCTTTCCATCAAGGATATCAAGGTTATCAAAACCCACAATCCGTTTGCCGCAAATGATATCTATTTTGCCGATCAAATGAAAATCGATGTCAACGGTTTTAATAATTACGGAAGCTCCCTGGTTTACGGACACCCCCAGGCGCCTACGGCAGGACGGCTGGTTATCGAGGGGATTGAGGAAGCGGTTATTCTAGGGGGTGGATATGTTCTTTTCACCGGATGTGCGGCGGGAGATACCGGCGCCGCGCTGGTAGTAAAAGTCAGATAAAAGAAAAAGAATAAAGGAGGCAGGTATGAAACAGGTAAAGTTGGGGTGCATCATCGTGGTATTGGCGATTATAACTGGTTTTTCGCCGGTTGGAATTGCCGATGCCGCGGATCCGGTCGTCATCGGCGTGCCGACATCGCTCGGCTTCCTTGAAGGGACCGAATCGCACAAGGCTGTTGAAATGGCGGTTTCCGAGATCAACGCAAAGGGGGGTGTCAAGGTCGGGGCTGAGAAGCGGATGCTGAAAGTGGAAGCCCTCGATATCCGGGATGCAGCACCGGGCGTTCCGGTCCCCGAGGCGCTGCTTGGAATTGAAAAGATCATTCTCGAGAAAAAACCGGCTGCCATCGTGGTGGGTCCGTTTCGTTCAGAAGCGTTGATTGCGGGGATGGATATCCTGGCCAAGTATAAAGTCCCCATGCTGGGGACCATCGCCATGACTCCGGCTTCCGAGAAGAAAATCAAAGAAGAGCCTGCAAAATATAAATATGTTTTTCGGACATGCCTGAATGCCGTGCATCTGGTCAAATATCTGTCCGGAACCATGAGCTTGATCAATGAGCAGTTCGGTTTTACCAAAGTCTATGTGATGTTCCAGGATGTGGCCTGGGCCCGCGTGACGGCAGACCTGGTTAAGAAGATGTATTTTGAAAAAGCCGGATGGCAGGTACTTGAAGAAGAAGCCTATCCGACAGGCACATCCGACTTTTCTTCAGGACTCATGAAAGCACGCAGTAAAGGTGCGCAGGTGATCATGCCGATTTTCGACATGCCTCAGAGCGGCACGCTCGTGAAACAATGGAAATCGATGCAGGTTCCGGCGCTGATGGCCGGCTTTATCTCACCGCTTGCCGGATCCGAAGCCTGGAAGACGTTTGAAGGAAAGATCGGAGGTGCGGTAAACTGTATTTTTGAAATGGGGAGCGCCATCGCATCTTCCAAAATCGCGCCGTCAGTTGAATTTTACAACAAATATGCAAAGACATACGGAAAAGAGCTGCAGGCCGGCCATGGTCCGGCTCCGTCATACGAGTCCGTATATATTCTGGCCGATGCCATTGAAAGAGCAGGAAGCCTTGATCCGGATGCGATTGTGGCTGAGCTGAAGAAAACCGATCGGACAGGGGTTATGGGGAGAATTAAATACGACGATGGACACCAGGCCGTATTTGGATTCGACCCTAAGGAGACCGCTGTAAGCGCCGTGTTTCAATGGACAGAGGATGGAAAACGGCATATCGTATTTCCTCAATCGATTGCCGATGCCAAGATCGAGCTTCCCAAAGGTCTAAAATCGATGAAGTAACCTGTCGGGGGTAAAAGATGCTCTCTTTACCCCCTTCTCGATCTCTCGAAGAAGATTCGCGGGAACTTATCCCCCCTAAAAAGCGGGAAATAACACCTTGAAGGCGCCGTATAAATGTTTATCGGTACCCTCATTTACGCAGTTATCAACAGCGCCATCCTCGCCCTGATGGCCATGGGATTCAACCTGACGTTCGGCATCAGCGGGGTTGCCAATTTTGCTTACGGCTCGATGTATATCCTTTCCGCTTATGTGGTCTGGATGCTCATCCATCTGGTGCGGCTGCCGTTTTTTTTATCCATAATCCTTTCGATCCTACTGACGACGGTTTTGGGCGCTCTCATGTACCGTTTTGTTTTGCTTCGGGTGCGAGGCCAGCCGTTGTCGGAAGTGATAGCCACCTTCGGCATCGGATTGGCGATCCTGGAGTTTTTTCGCCATCTTGGCTTTATCGGTTTTGAATATTCCATTCCGGTATTCATTGATAAAAGTTTTGTGATAGCAGACACCTATGTGGACATGCAGCGGTTGATTATTGTTGCAGTCGGAGCGCTTTTGGTCGGAGGGCTTTGGTTTTTTACGCATCATAGTGCACTGGGACTTGCATTTCGCGGTATCGCCCAGGACGAGCGGACAGCGCTGACACTGGGGATCGATTCGGACAAGATAGGAATGCTCAGCGTCTCTTTCGGATGCGGTCTGGCAGCCGTTGCCGCCGTCACCATCATCCCCCTGGGAAGTATTTCTCCGGGTGAGGGATACGAA
>MGQD01000067.1:15315-21114 GCA_001797695.1 Deltaproteobacteria bacterium RBG_13_49_15
GATTCCTGGTTTTGCCGCTTCTGGTCAATACCTACTGGCAAAAGGTGCTCCTGTCGGTTGCGGTTTTCGCCCTTTTGGCCATTAGTTGGGACATCCTGGCGCAAAGCGGAATGATCTCCCTGGGTCAGGCCCTTTTTTTCGGCATGGGTGCGTATTGCTCAGGCATCATGAACCATTATTTTGGCTGGCCCCCTTTGATTTGCCTGCCGCTGGCAACCGTATTCGGCGCTTTGATCTGCACGGTGTCGCTTTTACCGGTGCTGAGGCTTCGCGGTATCTATTTTTCGATGGTCACCCTGATCATCCCGTTGATGCTGGTCCGTATCGTGGAGGCCACAAAGATTTTTGGAGGAACCGAAGGACTTAGCGGCATCGATCCTCTCTTTTCCAAGTGGATCGAACTGTATCTGATCATGGCGGCGCTCCTTGGAGCTCTATTCGGATTCAGACGAATGATGACCTCCGATTATGGGCTCGTGATGAAAGGGATCAGGGATAACGATCGATCCGTCATTAATGCCGGCATCAACATCTACTGGTTTAAAGCCCAGGCTCTTTTTATTTCGAGCTGTGTCGGGGCTTTTTCCGGCGCATTCATGACCCATGTATACATGTTCGTCGGCATGCCGGTCTTCGCCCTGGATTATTCGATCCTGCCTATTGCCGCTGCGGTTGTGGGAGGGCCCGGAACGCTCGCCGGGGCAACTCTGGGCGCCTGTATCCTTGTCCCCCTTTCGGAGATCCTCAGAGGGATTGGAGGCTTGAGGATCGTGTTGTATGGCCTTTTTTTGGTCATTTTTATCGTCGGACTCCCCGAAGGGATTTTTCACTATATCCAGAGAAAATACCACCAGTTCGAACGATGGGTGGAGGTCGAATGATGGGCCCGGAACCGTTTTTGAAGGTCGTTTCACTTTCAAAAAATTTTGGCGGGATTCAAGCCATCAACAGCCTTAGCTTCGACCTTATCAAAGGTGAGTTGCTAGGGTTGATCGGCCCAAACGGTTCCGGGAAGACAACTGCCGTCAATCTGATTACCGGATTTGTCAAGCCGAGTGAAGGGGAAGTCATTTATCAGGGAAAAAACATTACATCTATGCCCCCTCATAAAATCGTTCGCCTGGGGATTACACGAACATTCCAAATGGTCAAACCGTTTTATCAGCTACCTGCTTTTAAAAACATGATCATCCCTTTGTATTCCCCCAGGGTCAAGAAGATGAAGGGCGGTAAATATGGAGACCGGGACGCCGTGGCCCTTGACCTTCTGGAAGAGGTCGGCTTCGAACGGGATTCCATGGTGGCTTTTAAAAGCGCCGGGGCGCTCCCCCAGGGTTATCTCAAACGCCTCGAACTGGCCAAATCGATCGCCTTGAATCCTGACTTAATGATCCTGGACGAGCTTTTTTCAGGTTTAAGCCTGGCCGAGGTGGCCGGAATTGTTCCCATTATTGAAAAGATGAGGCTTCAGGGGAAGACCATCATTATGATCGAGCACCGTTTAAAAGAGCTTTTTCGAATCGCCGACCGGATCATCGTTTTAAATTACGGGCAAAAGATCGCAGAAGGAAAATCCGGCGAGGTGATGGAAAGCACTGAGGTAAAGAAGGCGTATTTAGGGGCGGAATAAACGGTCGGTCAACCGGGAGACTGGAAAACAGGCAAACTGAAACCGATGTTATTGGAAGTTAAAAATTTAATGGTATTTTTTGAAAATGCGCTGGCCATCAACGATCTCAGCATCGAGTTGAATGAAGGGGAATTGGTGGGGGTCATCGGCTCCAACAGCGCCGGAAAGACCACGTTGATGAACGCCCTTTCCGGACTGATCATCCATATGCGTATCAAGGAAAAGCGGCGCGGCGGAGAGCGCATCACGATTTACGGAAAGATCCTTTTCAACGGTGAAGACATCACTGAAACCAGCCCAAGCGAGCGGGTTAAAAAGGGAATCGTTCTGTCCAGGGAGCGCCATCCGGTTTTTCCGGAAAGCAGCGTCCTTGAGAATTTAAAAATTGCCGGATATCTTAAAAACCGATCCGAAATTGAAAAAGGCGTTTTACAGGCATTTGAGATTTTTCCGCCTTTATTTCACCTTAAACATCGCAAAGCCGGTTTTTTAAGTGGCGGAGAACAGCAGATGCTGGCCATCGGAATGGCTCTGGTGGTGGGGCCGAAACTTCTACTCCTCGACGAACCCCTTCTGGGCTTAAGCCCGATAATGCAGCGAACGCTGGTGGATGCCATTGTCAAATTGAGAACGGAAGTCGGTGCAACCATATTGCTGAGTGAACAGTTCGCCAGACCGGTATTGCCGGTGATCGACCGGGGATATGTGGTTGAAAACGGGATGCTGGCCATGTTTGGAACCGGGAAGGAACTTATGGATAACCCGGAGGTCAAATCCGCCTATTTCGGCATTTAGATAATGGTTATGATAGACTTTGAAACGCAGCCTATTTATTCAATCTTTGCTGAAACGGCAAAGCGCCGGAAGGATAAGACCGCCGTTTTCTATTTGGGGACCGGTTTTTCTTATGGACAAGTCATGGATCTTGCCGAACGGTTTGCAGCGGCATTGGTCGAGTTAGGGATCGGGTCCGGTCAGAGGGTAATGCTCTATATTCCCAACAGCATTCAGTGGGTGGTCGCGTGGCTGGGCTCCCAGCGGATCGGAGCTGTGCCGGTACCTATTACGCCGATCTACACGCCGCATGACCTGAGTTATATTGCGTCCGATTCCGGGGCTGAGTGCATCGTCTGCTCGGATACGAATTTCGGATATGTCTCCCAGGTGCTTTCCAAAACCGACCTCAAAACGGTCATTGTATCAAATATGGTCGATCTTTTACCGGCCTGGAAACGCGCTTTCGGATTTCTTTTCAATGTCGTGCCGAGAGGGAAGGTCGGCTGGGATGGCCGGGTCTATCCGATACGGAGATTGCTGTCGAAGCATTCCCATTATGCAGGAGGATTGCCTGAACCCGGAATTGGAGGCTCGAATACGGCGGAAGTCCTCTATACCGGCGGCACCACAAAGTTTCCGAAAGGGGTTCCGATTTCGCATGCCCTTTTTCTGGTGTCGGCAGATGAACAGATTCATATCAGCGATACTCTTTTTCCGGCAGAGGAAAACGTCATCATGGGGAATGCCCCTCTATTTCATATCTTGGGGCAAACCTGCAGCCTGGCGGCGCTTTTCACCGGAGGCTCTCTGATTATTCAACCCCGCGTCAACCTGGATGCTGCGTTCGATTCGATTCAGCGGTTTAAAGCCAAAACCATGATCGGCGTTCCGATGCTCTACCGCATGATACTGGAACATCCACGGCTCGAGCAGTATGACCTGAGTTCCATCGAATACTACTTCAGCGGCGGGGATGTGCTTCCTGTTGAAACCGGGAAACGCTGGAAGGAGAAATTCGGGAGGGTGATTCACCAGGGTTATGGCGCCACCGAAACATGCGGGGGGGTGGCCATGTGTCCTGTTGATCGTGAACATCCTGCCAAAAGCGTGGGACTTGTTGTGCCTAGCAAAACGGTCCGGATCGCAGATCCGGCGACTCTGGGACCTGTCGGTCCTGGAGAGGCAGGGGAACTTCTGGTCTCTTCAAGATATATGGCTAAAGCCTATCTCAACAAGCCCGAGGAATCCGCTGCGTCGTTTGTCGAACAGGACGGCCGGATATGGTACCGCACCGCCGATATCATGTCCATGGACGGCGACGGATTTCTTTTTTTTGTGGATCGCACGGTGGATACCATAAAGCATAAAGGATACCGGATTTCCGCATCTGAAATCGAAACCTTGCTCCAGGAGCATCCGGCCGTTGTGGCATCCTGCGTGGTGGGAGTCCCTGACGAAAAGGTTGGGGAGCGGATCAAGGCCTATGTGGTGCTTAAAGAAGATGTGAAAGGGATCACCGGATACGACCTCATCAAGTGGTGCCGGAAAAGTCTGGTTTCATATAAAGTGCCGCATTATATCGAATTTCGGGATATGCTGCCGAAATCAAAGGTCGGTAAGCTGCTGCGAAGAGAAATCCGTAGCGAAGAAAAAAGGAGGAGTGCGATCTGATGAATTTTGAGCTGACCAAGGAGCAGAAGGGTATTCAAAAAGCGGCTCGTGAATTTGCCGGAAAAGAATTCACCGATAAAGCGGTAGGATTTGATCGGGAGGAGCGGTTTGATCTTTCGATCTGGAAAAAGGCGTGCGATCTTGGATTCGTAGGCGTGTTTATTGATGAACAATATGGAGGGGCCGGATACGGTTTTTTCGAACATTGCCTGATCGCAGAAGAGTTCTGGGCCGCTGACCCCGGCATTGGGGCGGCTGTTCTTTCGGCGTCCTTCGGCTCCGAACTGCTCATTCTTTTCGGAACGGAAGAACAAAAAAAGCTCGTGCTTCCGCAGATCGTTTCGGGTGAAGCCATGATCGGAACCGCCATTACGGAACCGGATGCCGGAAGCGACGTTACCGCCGCCATCACCGCCGCTGTTGAAGAGGGAAGCGAATGGGTGATTAACGGATCGAAAATGTTTATCACAAACGGAACTCTGGCCAAATACATGTTGGTGTTTTGCCTGACCGATCCGGAGAACCCGTCCCGTCACGGCCGTCACAGCTTTATCATGGTCCCGAGCAATACTATGGGGTTTAAAGCGACCAAACTTCACGGCAAAATGGGAATTCGGGCATCCGATACAGCGGAGATATCCTTAAAAGACATTCGGGTTCCTTTGCAAAATCTTGTGGGGAAAAAAGGAGAGGGATTTCACGAGTTGATGGCCTTTTTCAACAGGACGCGGCTTCACATCTGTGCTCAGGCCGTTGGACTTGCACGGGCAGCCCTCGAGGAAGCGGTCCGTCATACGAAGAGCAGGCGCCAGTTCGGCCAGACGCTGGCTTCATTTCAGGCCATTCAGTTTAAGATTGCTGAAATGGCGACTTGGATTCGGGCTGCTCGAAACCTTTATTACGAAGCTGCCTGGAGGACGGACGAGGGAAAACTCGATCATGCTTTGGTGGCTATGGCCAAATGGTTCAGCGCACAAATCGCGGTTCGCTGTGCCGATGAAGCGCTTCAGATGCACGGCGGATATGGTTACATCGATGAATATAAGGTCCAGCGCCTCTATCGGGACGCCAAGATCCTCGAGATTTACGAGGGGACCAAGGAAATGGAAAAGGTCATCATCGCCAGATCTCTGCTGGGGTAGCGGCCTATCCACGGACTAGAAAGGCCAGAAGCTGTTGTCATTCCAAATTGTTTCGGTCAGCTCACGATCGATTTTTGACAGCATTTCCAGGTGTTCGGTTTCCCATTGAGCCAGCCATCGGTATAAGGCTTTTTCTTGGGGGTCTTTCGCGGTCTTTCCTCTTTCGGAGTAGAGCCGGATAGCGCGTTCCTCCATGGACATGGCTGCGGATACGGCTGCGGCCTCAAATGATGCGGCGTTAATTTTTTTTGTGATATCATCGGTGAAAACCGATGAAGCGATCCGTTCCCCCGGTTTTTCGATAGAACACTTCGAATTAAATCTCCCGTTGTCGTTGAAAGTTTTGAATTGGTCGGACAACAGCCGAATGTGCTGTTCTTCTTCATCTGCCATCATCTGGAAGAATTCCCTGGTGGGTTTATTCTTTGTTTGTTGAGCCACCTTTCCATAAAACGCCTTTCCCCGTTTTTCCAGCAAAATTGCATTTTTCAGTATCTCCACCGACCTACTTTCTTTCATAGGAACCTCCTCTGTAAAATGGATTTCAAATCATTGCCACTTCGATGCCGACCTGCCTGA
>MGQD01000068.1:0-9351 GCA_001797695.1 Deltaproteobacteria bacterium RBG_13_49_15
CAAAAATGCAACAAAAGAGCAGGTTGATTCGGTTTTCCGGTTAGCCTACAAAAGCGGATGCAAGGGGGTAACCATCTATCGATACGGCAGTCGCGAAGGACAGGTCCTTAGCATCGGGCAAGAGAAAAAAGAGTCGGAAAAAATTGCCCCAAGACCAAGACCGGAAAGAACTTCCGGCACCACTCAGCGCATTCCTACCGGTTGCGGCAAACTTTACGTAACCATCAATTCGGATGAAGAGGGGATGTGCGAAGTATTCGCTCAGATGGGAAAAACAGGGGGATGCGCTTCCTCCCAGATTGAAGCTGCAGGACGGTTGATATCTCTTGCATTGCGCTCAGGCGTTAAAGTGGAAGCAATTGCCAAACAGCTCATAGGAATCCGCTGCCCTTCACCGGCATGGCAGAACGGAAAAATGGTTCTTTCCTGTCCGGATGCTATCGCACAGGTACTGAAAAACGTCACCCACTCGGATTTTGCGGATGCGGAATCGATGCTTGGGGTTTGCCCTGATTGCAGCAGTGTCATGACTCATCAGGAGGGATGCCTGGTTTGTCATTTCTGCGGGTACTCCAAATGTTCCTGATGCCTTGATACCCTCCGGCTATATGGGCCGTTAGTCTAAGGCTAATAAATTCGAAAGGTTTCATTTTACAAAAAATACTTCACAGCGATAAATCCTGCGATGAGCAGAATAGTGAAGGCAACGGCCAATACATCAAAATACCGGTCGATAAAAACCTGTATTTTGGGACCAAAAAGGTAAATTAAACCGCCGACCAGAAAAAACCTTGCCGAGCGCGAAATGATTGAAGCGATCAGAAAAACGAAAAAGTCGATCTTAAAAGCACCGGCGCTGATGGTAAAAATCTTATAAGGGATCGGTGTAAAGCCGGCAACCCCGACAGCCCATGCATCATAGCGTATATACAATTCCCGAACATAACCTATTTTTTCAGTAAGACCGTAAAATGCGATAATCTTCTCTCCTATTATGATCATGAATTGCCAGCCGATCAGATAACCGAAACACCCTCCGATCACCGAACCGATTGAACAGATGAGCGCATATTTAAATGATTTTTTAGGTATGGCAATGGAAAGGGCGATTAATAATAGATCCGGAGGAATCGGAAAAAAGGAAGATTCGCAAAAAGCCAAAATAAAAAGAGCCCAGGATCCGTATGGGGTCTCTGCCCAATGGAGAACCCAGTCGTATAGTTTTCGAAGCATTTATAATTCTTTCCAGCCGTGTTCGCCCAGGAGTTTGACAAACCGGCATCCTCCCAGGTTGACCGTTCGAATCCCCTCCTCCTCTCGCACCACTTTGATCAGCTCCTGAGAGTACTGATTTCCCACCGGAATCACCATCCGTCCGCCGATGGCAAGTTGACTGATCAGGGGGTTCGGAATTTCCGGTGCACCTGCAGTAACGATGACGGCATCAAAAGGGCTTTCTTCCCTCCACCCTGCCGTACCGTCTGAATACCGGGTAACAATGTTGTGATATTTGAGCTGGTCGAAAAGACGGCGAGCGCTGAGATAAAGAGAATGAATCCGCTCGATGGTATAGACCCGGAAGGCGATTTCTGCGCAAATTGCCGCCTGATAACCCGATCCGGTTCCGATTTCAAGGACCCGGTCTTGTTTATCAAGCTGCAGGGCTTCCGTCATCTCCGCCACAATGTAAGGCTGGGATATGGTTTGATCGTGACCGATGGGGAGTGGAAAATCCCCATACGCCTGATCCCAAAGCGCTTCGCTGACAAAAAGATGTCTGGGCACGTTACGCATTGCCGAGAGGACTTTCGGGTCCGAAACCCCTCTTGCCTCAATTTGCTTTTTGACCATCTCCCCGCGAAGCCGGTCAAACTTGATGAGATCTCCATTCATGACATGGCTTTGCTACCAGAACAAAAGAATGCGGTCAAGATATTATCACCCGGCATTTGGGCTAACCCGCCCCCAGCGGGATAGATGAGAAACCGGGCCAGGCTTGTCCGACTCCTGCGGGGGCAGGTTAAACGCCTCTTGATGCCTATCTTGTTCATGCTAAAACCTCCTTGATTTTTCAACCAAATCCTGCAATTAATCCATCACAAATGCCATGACGGTTTTTCCCATATTGGAAAATCAATGATTACTAAAAACCTGCCCCTTGCCGTTCTTTTTGCCATACTCATCATCGCAGTCGGAACAACCGGGTATATGATCATAGAAAAATGGTCTTTTATGGATTCGATTTTCATGACCGTCACCACCCTTTCAACCGTCGGTTACGGCGAGGTGAATAAGCTGACTCAAGCCGGAAGAATTTTCAGCATGCTGTTGATCATTTTGGGGGTCGGCTATTTCTTTTTCGTGGCCGGTGCAGTGGTCCAGTTCATGATGGAAGGAAGCATCCGGATGATTTTCGGGAGGAGAAAATTGGACAGACAAATCGAACGATTGAGAAACCACCATATCGTATGCGGGTATGGACGGATCGGCCGTGTTCTTTGCAGGAACATCCGACAAAAACCAATAGGTGTCGTGGTTATCGAAAAGCAGAATGAGCTTGTGCCGATATTGGAAGAAGACGGCATCCTTTATGTCATCGGAGATGCGTCAAACGAAATCACCCTCACGAAAGCCGGGATCAAGCACGCCATGGGGCTTATCGCCGTATTGGGTGAAGACGCCGACAACGTTTTTCTGACGCTTACCGCCAGGCAGTTGAATCCGGATATTTTTATCATGGCCCGCGCAAGCAGTGAAGGTTCTAAAGCCAAACTCAAGGCAGCCGGCGCCAATCATGTCGAATCCCCTTATGATATCGGCGCCGCTGCCATGGCCCACCGGATCATCAGGCCGACGGTTACCGGATTTCTGGATCTTGCTCTTGCCTATAAGGGTACGAATATTCAGATGGAAGAGATTCCGGTCGGACCGCATTCCAGGATTGCAAACATCATGTTAAAGGATTCGGGAATTCGCCAGAAATACGATCTGATCATCATTGCGGTGAAAACGACAGATGGGATGCTGTTCAATCCTTCTTTTGAAACCGTCATCCGTCCGGGAGATACGGTCATTGCCCTCGGAGGAGAGGAAAACCTAAAAAAATTAGAAGCCGAACTCAACCCGCAATAAAATCAACTAAATTTTATAGATGATCCGTTTTTCCGTGATGATAATGTCCACGTATTTATCATGCGATTCCATTGGAATGGCGGGGATTAGCTGGCTTTCGAATGAGAGTGCGACCTTTCGGGTCGTGATCGGAAGTTTTGGGATCAGCCGGTCATAATACCCTTCCCCGGATCCGATTCTGCCTCCTTTTTCATCGAATGCGATTCCGGGAATGATGGCAATATCAATATAATCGATAGGGACTGCTTTGCACACCCTTGGATCGGGTTCCAAAATACCTCTTTGCCCGAGCTTCAGGTCCGTATCCGGATTATCCACCTTCATCAAATCCATATCCCGTTTTTCGGGTTTAAACACGGGAAGCACGACGATCTTCCCGTTTTGATAACACCTTTTAATAATCTCCCGCGTTCCGATCTCGTATTTTTTATTCACATATAGAAGTGAAATTTTGGATTCCAGAAAATTGGCAAATTCAAAAAGACGGTTTTCAATCTCCCGTGTTTTTTTCATCCGTTCTTTTTCAGCAAGCGAATCGATCAACTTCCGGATGTCGTTTCGGATTGATTCCTTTTTCTCAGCATGTTCATCCATCGGTATGCTCCTGAGTGGTCGCTCGGGTTTTGGGCTTTGTAAGATTTGTATCAAAATCTGCGATCAAAGTCAACCTCTAATAATCATTGACTAAATATCATATCTATGATAGTGGCCCACTACCTTTAAAAATCCTTTTGTAACCGGCAACTGCTTCGAACAATTGCAGGGCTGCGCTTTCACCGAATAACCCTTCAGTTTCGGCCTTGGTCGATAAAAAGGGAAAAAGACGCAAAGATATACCCACTTTAGTGAAAAAATATAGGAATTGATATGCTGGAAATCAAGTTTGTTCGGCAAAATTTATCCAAAGTGCAAGAAGCGTTGGCCAAAAGAGGGAATCCGATCGATTTGGATGTTTTCAAATCCTTAGAAGAAAAACGAAGAAAAATCCTTTCGGAAATCGAAGCGCTGCGGCATCGACGGAATTTGGTTTCCGATGAAATCGCGCAAATGAAAAAAGAGAGAAAAGACGCGATGGAACGCGTCACGGAAATGCGGGGGGTCTCCTCCCGTATCAAGGATCTCGAAAAAGACCTTTCTCAAACCGAAGAATCGGTGAATCAGTTTCTATTGAACATTCCGAATATCCCCGACGCATCAGTGCCTCTGGGAAAAGACAGCTCGGAAAATCCGGTGATCAAACGTATTGGGAAGATCCAGGATGTCGGTTTTAAGATCAAATCACACTGGGAATTGGGAGAGAAACTTAAAATCCTCGATTTTGAAAGGGCTTCAAAGATCACCGGTTCCCGTTTTCCGCTCTACTTCGGGGCCGGCGCACGATTGGAAAGAGCTCTTATCAACTTCATGCTCGATGTCCATACGAGCGAGCACGGATATACGGAAGTTCTCCCTCCGTTCATCGTCAATCGCCAGAGCATGACTAATACCGGACAACTTCCCAAATTCGAGGACGATCTATTTAAACTGCATGGATGGGACTATTTTCTTATCCCTACGGCAGAAGTTCCCGTTACAAATATCCACCAGGGAGAGGTTCTTGCAGAGGATCTTCTCCCGATTCGATACACGGCTTATACCCCCTGTTTTCGCAGTGAAGCCGGTTCATATGGCAAGGATACCCGAGGATTAATCCGGCAGCATCAATTCAATAAGGTTGAACTGGTCAAATTCACCACACCCGAAACATCTTATGACGAACTGGAGACATTATTGCAGGACGCGGAATCAATTTTGTCGCGGCTTCACCTCCCCTATCAGGTCGTCACGTTATGCACCGGCGATATGGGTTTTTCTGCGGCAAAAACCTATGATATCGAAGTATGGATGCCATACCAGGGGGTCTATCGGGAGATATCGTCCTGTTCCAACTTTGAAGACTTTCAGTCCAGGCGCGCCAATATCCGTTTTAAGCAAAAAGGGAAAAAGGGGACCGAACTGGTACATACGTTAAATGGATCCGGATTGGCGGTGGGCCGCACGGTTGCCGCAATCCTTGAAAACCACCAGCAATCCGACGGATCTGTTCGTATTCCTGAAGTCTTAAAATCTTACATGGGCGGGATAGAGGTCATTAGGCCATGAACATCGAAGCCTTTCCAAAAGACCTTCAGCCGTATCTCATCCCCAAGCCGGAAGGGGAGATGGTCTATCAATGCCTGGGGTGCAGCCGGGAATGGGAAATTAAACACCTCTATTATACCTGCCCTGAATGCGGTCAGGTTCTTCTCCTCAAGGACAATCATTTTGGCAGGATCAAGGCGATTCAGCCCGCTTTATGGCATCGGATCTTTGATTATCGTAAAATGCTCAACATTACGGCAGTGAAGGGTATCTACCGATATCATGAATTCATCGGTCCCATCATGCCGCTCGATACCATCATTTATCTTGGAGAAGGGCACACTCCCGTTATCGAAGCGAATGACTTCATGAAGCGGAAAGCGGGAATAACGTTCTTTTTTAAAAATGACGGTCAAAACCCATCCGCTTCTTTTAAAGACAGGGGGATGGCGAGTGCTTTAAGCCATATTCAACTTCTGTTATCGAAAGGACACCTGTCCGACGTTCTGGCTATATGCGCTTCAACCGGAGATACATCAGCATCTGCAGCTCTCTATGCCTCCTATCTGCAGCCGCATGTTAAGTCCGCCGTTATCCTGCCGCATAACAAAGTGACACCGCAGCAGCTCTCACAGCCCCTTGGAAGCGGTGCAAAAGTATTCGAAATTCCGGGCGTATTCGATGACTGCATGAAGATCGTAGAATACTTGTCGACCCGATACAACGTCGCCCTTCTCAATTCCAAGAACGCCTGGAGAATTTTAGGCCAGGAATCCTATTCTTATGAAATCGCCCAGGAGTTTGAATACGACATGGCCGACAAGGTCGTTGTCGTTCCGATCGGAAATGCCGGAAATATCACCGCTCTCCTGAGCGGCTTCCTAAAATTCCATGAAGCCGGGATCATTAAAACCCTGCCGAAAATCGTAGGGGTTCAATCCATACATGCCAATCCTGTCTACCGGTACTATCTTGAACCAAATCCTGCAAATCGCCGGTTTATTCCGGTTGTGGTCAGATCGAGCGTAGCCCAGGCCGCCATGATCGGAAATCCGGTTTCCATGCCCCGGGTCATTTATCTGGTCGATCGTTATTATGAAGCAGCCGGGGGGAAACAGAGTGTCTTTTTTGTTGAAGTGACTGAACAGGAAATTATGGACTGGCAGCTTTTGGCCAACAGAAACGGCCACATCGCTTGCACTCACGGCGGAGAATCTCTTGCCGGCCTGATCCGGGCGATCAATAACGGCTTCGTCAATAAAAATGAAATCGCCATTATCGATTCCACAGCTCATGCGTTAAAATTTTCAGGATTCCAGGAGCTTTATTTTGAAAATCATTTCCCGCCGGATTTCGAAATCTCCCCGAATCCTGCTCTCGTCAATTCCCCGAAACTGATCCATCCAAAAGATTTGAAAGCGGTTCCGGTCCCTGGAAAAGGGCTTTCCGGGGCCGATCTGGATGC
Source organism: Deltaproteobacteria bacterium RBG_13_49_15 (assembly GCA_001797695.1). Lineage (GTDB taxonomy): Bacteria > Desulfobacterota > Desulfobacteria > Desulfobacterales > UBA2156 > RBG-13-49-15. The sequence goes on from MGQD01000068.1 coordinate 6,719, forward strand.
ATTCGTTAAACGGATATCCGACGAGATCGCATACGAGCTGAATCTGAAAAAAACCGAAATATCATGAAACCGGCCTGTTTCATTATTTTCGGCGCATTCGTCCTCATGGCGCCTTTTTCCATGCCCTCTCCGTTATACGGCGCCATCCTTTATAAAAGTTATATTGTCAAGCAGGACAAAGGCGCCGATATCCTGTGTGATGCGCATATCGTCCGGAAAAACGATTCAATTCGAGAGCTATTATTACAGAAAGGAGAAATGGTTGAAAAGGATTTCTCCGAACTCTTAACCCTATTCAGGAGGATGAATCCTCATGTCGGAGACATCGGCCGCATCCGGGAGGGTGAGCATATCTTAATTCCCATAAAAAGACTGAAAGCCGATACCATTCCGGGGCAATCAAGCGGAATCGTCACAATTCCGTTTGTGACCATTTCGAAAATTCAGAAATTAATCCGATCCAATTCCGAAATTCATAAAGTCCAAAAGGGGGAGTGCGTCTCCGTATTGATCGCAAGGCAATTTGGACCCTTTCCCTCTTCTTCGTACCAAACCGGCATCGCTTTGTTTGAACGCGCCAATCCTTCCATTTCAAACCTTGACCGGATTTATCCGGGACAAAAAATTTTTATTCCGCGCCCATCCATTCAAAACGAACCCTGGGTTACTTCATTATTTTCCAACACCGAAACCAATTTAAGTTCAATCCGCTCCGAGAAAATGGAATCCTATGTGTCGGATGCCGAACTTTTCGCGCTTTCGACATCAGCAAAGAAAAAGGAGTTCACCCCTCCATCTCCTCTTTCCCAAGTGGCTTCGTTATTGGATGCAAACCTGATCGACCGGGGAACCTATTTCTTTCCGGTCCAAGGGGGATCGGATATCAAACTCGATCTTTCGCAATATCCGATACTTGAATTTAAAGACAGAAAAAGAGTGCTCCTTTTGACCCGGGAGATGAAGGATGCCGATATTCATATCATCCGGTCGTTCTGGAACCAGATTGAAGCCGTTTCTCTTCCCGCAGATCCTTCCGTAGAACAGCTTCTCGATCCGTTGGCCCGCGTTATACCCGAAATTTCTCCCAATCAATCCTTTTTCATTACCGATCATGGAGTGAATGTCAATGTGAGAGCCCGGTGGGTGATCACAAAAAAGAGAAACGACCTTCATCAGCCTTTGCAAACAGCGGTTTATCTCATTGATCACGACCGGGAAAAAACTTCCGAATCGATTGTCCGATACCTGACAGGACAGGGGATCCGGGTAAAGGATATTTTCCGAAAAAATGAACCCGGTAAATCCCTGAAATCCGACCTGACCGAACATCTGCTCAGCCAAGATACGGGGAAAGGGATCCTCAGGATCCCCTATTCCGATTCCAAAAAGGTGTTCAAAGAGATCATTTCCGCATTGGGTTATATCTATTCCCCCAATATCACCATTTCCTTCCCATATGCCGGAATCCAGATAAAAGCATTATCCAACATGATTACCAAACCGGACGGACGATTGCTTATGGTCGATTTCGAAGATCTCCAGGGTGATGCCGTCAATGCCATCGGGAAGACCGGATTTGCCGTCATCCAGATCAGATCAACCGATGATTTGGAAACATCCCTTATGCGATTAATGGAATCCTTAACTATCTCCCATACCCCAAACCCGGTATTTTTTGCCTCCCGGAGGGAAAATGATCAAAATATCTCCCTCACGTTTCCGGGTTTTTTAATATCAACTGAAAAAGATCAACAGGCGCTCATCACTTATGAGCCTATTGACGAGGATGTGCTTTCTTTTTTAAAGGAACAGCATGTCAGGGCCATCACCATAAAACCTGACGGTCATTATCGCTGACCATCAATCGTTCATAACCGCAAATGCCGGAGTATGTCATGAAAAAGAAAATCGTTTATCTGGTCCCTTTGTTAATCCTCTTTTTCTTTTCCCTCTCCTGCACGGGAGATTTGGAAGTGCGGAAACGCCAGGCCATCGCTTCCAGAAACCTTGGCGAATCGTTTATGATGCAGGGGAAGCATACGGCTGCTTTAAATGAATTCATCAAAGCCAAAGAGCTTTTCCCAGATGATCCCTACCTGTATTACGACCTGGGGCTGGTTTACATGGCAAAAGAAAAGCCGGAGCTGGCCGTCTTAAATCTTAAAAAAGCTATTGAGCTCAAAGCGGATTTTGCATCGGCTAAAAATAGTCTGGGCGCCGTATATCTTGTGAAAGAAGACTGGGACAAAGCCATTGCTATATTTAAGGAAGTGGTTCAGGACCTTTTATATGCCACTCCGCACTATCCCTTATCCAATCTGGGTTTTGCCTATTTCAGCAAAAAGGAATTCGGGCTTGCGGAAAAATATTACCTGGAGGCTCTGGGAAAAGATCCGGAATACGTTATTGCCTGGCGTGGTCTTGGCCGGACATATCTTGCCACCGACAGGGCGTCAAAAGCCGTGGAAGCCTTTGAAAAAGCGATACGACTTTCACCCAATACGGCCCAACTTTACATGGATCTGGGAAACGCCTGCAAGATTACCCGCGATTTCAAGAAAGCGTATAAAGCCTATGCAAAGGTAATCGAGCTCGATCCGGAAGGACCTTTGAACAAAGAAGCGAGAAAACAA
>MGQD01000068.1:9361-9497 GCA_001797695.1 Deltaproteobacteria bacterium RBG_13_49_15
TTGAAAAATTTACCCGGGATTAATTCTTTTCTTGTTTTCTCCCCTTTTACCTTTTGCCTTCCTTATCTTACGGCGCTGTGATGGTGATCGTCACTCTGGCGGAAACACCTGCCGTTTCAGCCGTGATCTGGCAGGC
>MGQD01000068.1:9631-9827 GCA_001797695.1 Deltaproteobacteria bacterium RBG_13_49_15
GACTTGTCCCGCCAATGCTGCTTGTCACGGTTGCGGTGAATGTCGCAAACGCTGCTCCGTCGGCTATGAGGGTTGTTTTATCGGATGTCACAGTCAGTCCGATGGTTCCGCCGATCAAGACCGTGGTCTGGGCGATGACGCCGTTGGATGTGCATTCGATATTTGCGGCCCCGGCCTTCGTTCCTACGGGGGCCGT
>MGQD01000068.1:9839-11025 GCA_001797695.1 Deltaproteobacteria bacterium RBG_13_49_15
TATTTTGCCGCTCGTGTCCCTTGTTACATCCGTAAGTGTTTGGCTGTTGTTTTGAAAGACCCCTTTGTCTGTGGTTAAAGTTGCTGAAGTTCCGATGTTGACCGGATCTTCATTCCCGTCGGTGAGTGCCGCCGTGATCGTTGAAGGAGTCGCTCCGTCAGCCGGGATGCTCACTGGTAATGCCGTCAAAACGATTTTGGCTGTTTCGCCGGGAGGGCCATAAACGGCTATTGCAATGGTTATCATGCGGCTCACGTCATTGGAGGTGCAGGTGATCTGAGCGTTTCCCGGATTGGTTTTGAGAGCGGCTTTAAAATAGACCTTGACGACCCCCCAGTCATCTTCCTGGGAGCTGATACCCACCGTAATGGACTGCTGGCCGTTTGAAAACTGACCCTTTGAAGTCGTAAATGTAACCGATGTACCGATGTTGGCCGGATTTCCTTCGAAGTCTTTGATTTTGGCGATTATTTCCGCAGTGGTCGATCCATCGGCCGGAATTTCGGTTTTGGTTGAAGTAAGCTCCATCTGCGACGACATGGGATCGGACCCGCATCCCGCATGGAATAAAAGGAACACACCCAGGCCGAACAAAACAGCCCATCGAATGTAATATTGCTTCATATTTCCAAACCTTTCATGCTGCATTATAATCTTAATTAAAGCCGTTTCAACATTCGACTTTTACGGTTATGCCAATCAATCTAACCTTTTGCTCGTATCCCTTCCATTTTCATGATGGTCGGCGTTATGAATATAAGAAGTTCTCTCTCTTTGATTTCTTTTGCCTGATTTTTAAAAAGCCACCCAAGGACGGGAATTTTGGATATCCAGGGAAATCCTTTCTCTGAAATCGATTCTTGGCTTTTAATGATTCCTCCGATCACAATGATTTCTCCATTATTGACTAAAAGCTCGGTTTTGGCCTCATGGGTTGAAAGAGCCGGAATGGTTCCAAGGGAGCTGTCAATTAATTCAGCGATATCGTCCTTCACAATCTCGATTTTGGTCGAAATCCGGTCATCGTTTGTGACGTAGGGCGTGATCTTTAGTTCAAGGTTGATTTCCTTGAATTTAACCGTGGCCAGTCCGGATTCATCTCTTTCCAGATACGGGTACTCTAAACCTTGCGTGATTTTTGCTTCCTTGTTATTCGAGGTTGCAATTTTGGGCGCCGAAAGTATTT
>MGQD01000069.1 GCA_001797695.1 Deltaproteobacteria bacterium RBG_13_49_15
TGCGGCCTTCCGGGACGTGGATTCTGGCTGACCGCTATCCTTGCTCCACGATTCCTTTCCTCGGCATTTGCCTCAGGTCCGTCGCTTTTAATTCTGCTCTGCCTGATTGTTCGGAAAATAACAAAATTCGATCCGGGGAAAGAGCAGATCCAATCCCTTGCCAAAATAGTGGCCTATGCCATTTCAATCAACGTTTTCTTCTTCCTGTGCGAGGTATTTGTCGTATTCTACAGCCAAATCCCGGAACACATGGATCATTTCAAATATCTGTTTGTCGGCCTGCACGGGCATGGCGCCCTAGTGCCGTGGATGTGGACATCGATGACGCTGATGGTGATAGCGATCATTCTTTTGGTGGTTCCGGTCACCAGGAAAAATGAGAGCATCCTGGCAATCGCATGCGCTACGGTGTTTGCAGGAACATGGATCGACAAAGGGCTTGGGATGATCTCCGGCGGTTTCGTCCCCTCCCCTTTGCATCACGTTACCGAGTATGTGCCGACAATTCCGGAAATCGCCATTACCCTTGGGGTTTGGGCGACCGGTTTCTTTGTCCTGACCGTGCTTTTTAAAATCGCCGTTACTGTTAAAGAAGAAGCTGCCGGCGTAGCTTCTTCCTAATTCCCTCTTTTTAAAGCATTAAAAAAGCCCGCTCGTTCAAGAGCGGGCTTTTTTTTCGACTTGCTAATAATTACGATATCGCCGGCACTTGTATGTCCGGTGGACGGACTACTTCTCCTTGCTTCTTTCCGCATGGTTAAAAATTTCGATTGCGTCGCCCCGGCGAAGAACCCCCCCTGTCAGAACACGGGCAAAGACCCCTTCTTTCGGCATAATGCAGTCTCCTGCTTTATAATAGATCGCGCACCGGGTATGGCATTCCTTTCCGATCTGGGTCACTTCTACACGAACCGTTTCACCCAGCTTCAGACAGGTCCCCACCGGCATTGTTTTCCAATCGATCCCTTCAGTAGCGATATTTTCGGCAAAATCCCCGAAACCGACATCCAGCCCCATCTTCCGGGCTTGATCGATGCTCTCCACAGCAAGGAAGCTGACCTGCCGGTGCCAGTCCCCGGCATGGGCGTCCCCTTTAATGCCATGCCCTTCAACCAGGATAACTTCATCAACCGGATGTTTGGTAACCCCCTTTTTTTTGCTCACGGCAATCGAAACGATTTTCATACGATTCCTTTCATTTTTTGCATATTTTCCGGATATCATATATTATTTAATTATATATTTCAAATTTTTTCGTCGTCAAATTTATGCCTGTATTAAATTTGTCTTGACAGATGTTGATAAAAAATTAATATTATTCATTTTTATAATATCATATCCATCATCATGGAGGCGATCCAATGTACGCGGTGGTTGCAACGGGTGGAAAGCAATTTAAAGTCCAGGAAGGACAAACCCTTAGAGTTGAAAAAATGCCGGGGAATGTCGGTTCTCCCATTTCGTTTGATCAGGTGTTAATGTACTCGGACGGCCAAACGGTCTCTGTCGGAAGACCCTATCTGGATCAGATTAAGGTCGAAGGGCACATCATTCAACAGGGTCAGGCAAAAAAAATCGTGGTATTCAAATACAAACGGAGAAACCGATACCGACGGAAACAGGGGCACCGACAGGAGTTCACAGCAATTCAAATCGATCATATTCGGGCATAAAACGACCGATTGAAGGGAGTGCCGGTATGGCTCATAAAAAAGCGGGCGGAAGCTCAAGAAACGGCCGGGACAGCGCAGGACAGAGGCGCGGGGTCAAACGATTCGGCGGGAACCCGGTGAAGGCCGGAAATATTTTAATCAGGCAGCTCGGAACAAGAATTCACCCTGGAAACAACGTGGGGATGGGGAAAGACTATACGATCTTTTCCAAAATCGACGGCATTGTTTCATACGAACGGCTAGGGCGGTCTCGAAAGAAAGTCAGTGTTTATCCGGCGTGAAATTCATTGATGAGGCGATTATCATCGTTCATTCCGGAAACGGTGGAAAAGGATGCGTGAGTTTTCGCCGTGAAAAATATGTGCCGCGAGGAGGACCGGACGGTGGCGACGGAGGAAAAGGCGGCGATATCGTCTTAATGGTCTCATCCGAAAAAAACACCCTCTATCACTTCCGAAGCAAGAAGCATTTTCAAGCCCAGAACGGGCAAAACGGACAACCGACTCAAAAATCAGGAAAAGCCGGGAAGGATCTCATCATTCAGATCCCTCCCGGAACATTGATTCGGGATATCGAATCCGGGAACATCATTAAGGATTTTACCAGACCGGGTGAAACCCATATCATCGCAAAAGGAGGTATGGGCGGGCGGGGGAATGTCCATTTCAAAACCTCTACCCACCGCACCCCGAAGTTTGCCCAGCCCGGAAAGCCAGGGCAGACACTGACCATCAAGCTCGAACTCAAGCTTATCGCCGATGTCGGGATCATCGGGTTACCCAATGCCGGCAAGTCGACTCTGATCCGAGCCATTTCATCAGCCAGGCCCAAAGTCGGAGCATATCCCTTTACCACCTTGATTCCAAACCTCGGGATGGTCTTCCCAAAAAACGGGAACCCCTTTGTTGTGGCGGATATCCCGGGCCTGATCGAAGGAGCTCATAAGGGGGCCGGGCTCGGGATACAGTTTTTAAAGCATATCGAAAGAACCCACGTGCTTGTTCACCTGATCGATGCTTCCGCTATCGATCCTCATGATCCGATGCATAATTATGAAACCGTCAACAAAGAGCTTGCCCTCTACAGCCGGTCCCTTTCCGAAAAAAAACAATTGCTGGTATTGACCAAAATGGACTTGCCCGAAACGGGTCCGGCTGCAACGGTCTTTCAAAATGCAACACCGGGCATTCCGGTCCTTCTCATCTCCGCCCGGACCGGGCTGGGCATCGATGAACTCATAAACCGGTTATCAGAAATGCGCGTTCAACACGATGGAAACGGATAGAAGCCGGTATATTAAATGCGTCAAACGCATTGTGGTTAAGGTGGGAAGCGGAGTTCTTACCGAAGACAACGGCCTAAACCTTCGGAATGTCCGATCGATCGCCGGGCAGATCTGCAAACTGATTCAACAGGGTATCGAGGTGCTCCTTGTCTCATCCGGAGCCGTGGCTTCCGGCGTTAAAAAAATCGGGCTCCAACGACTACCGGACGAGCGGCCCAAGCGGCAGGCAGCCTCGGCTGTCGGCCAGGCGGGCTTGATCTTGGAATACGAAAAAGCCTTCTCGCGGTATCAAAAAAAGGTCGCCCAAATTCTATTGACCAGCGACGACCTTTCAAACCGGAAACGATATTTAAATGCCAGAAACACACTATACACCCTCCTTTCCTGGAAAATCGTTCCCATTATCAACGAAAACGACACCATCTCCGTGGAAGAGATCAAATTCGGAGACAACGACAACCTGGCCGCATTAATCACCCTTCTGATGGATGCCGATCTGTTGATTATTTTGACCGATATCGACGGTTTGTATGATCAAAATCCAAGGATCCATTCTGAAGCCCGCTTGATTCCGGCAGTAGCGAAGATAACCAAAGAGATCGAATCGATAGCAGGAAGAATCCCCGGAGCCCTTGGAACCGGTGGAATGTTGAGCAAGATAGAGGCTGCAAAAAAGATGAGTTCCGCCGGCATCCCCATGGTGATTGCCAACGGAAAAACATCCGATATTCTCATCGATCTGATGTCGGGGAAGGAATCCGGAACCTTTTTTATTCCAAAGGATATCAAGCTCAACAGCAGGAAATCCTGGATCGCTTTTCAGATGAAACCCAAGGGGATAATTCATATTGATGATGGAGCAGCGACAGCCGTGACCAAACGAGGAAAAAGCCTTCTTCCAAGCGGAATCGTCGGCGTCGATGGAGAATTCCAGGAAGGGGCGCCTGTGATATTTTCTAAAGACGGCAAGATATTGGGACGAGGACTGGTCAATTACTGCGCTTTCGATATCCGAAAAATCATGGGGCTCAATTCAAATCAAATCAGGGAACGGCTCGGGCAAAAACCGTACGATGAGGTGATTCACCGGGACAACCTGGTGATTACGACCGATTAGCGGGGATCCCGTTACCGATTATCGGTTTATCGATTCACAAAATACGGAGCGGATCATGACGACCGAAAGCATCATTACCCGGATGTCAAAAGCAGCCAGGGTTGCATCCTCGAAGATGGCTGTTTGTCCATCCCAAAAAAAAGATGAAGCCCTGGCAGCCATTGCCGATGCCCTGTTGCAAAAAGATTCATATATCAAGGAAGAGAACCAAAAAGACCTCCGGCATGCATTGGAAACAGGGATGTCGAAACCGATGCTCGACCGTCTCACTATAACGGATCAAACCATTTTGAGCATGGGAAACGGGCTTAAAGCGGTTGCCGGTTTTCCCGATCCCATCGGCTCAATAGTCAAAGCGTGGCGGCGCCCGAACGGCCTTGAAGTATCAAAAGTCCGGATACCCATCGGGGTCATCGGCATCATCTACGAAAGCAGGCCAAACGTCACCATCGATTCGGCCGGTTTATGTCTTAAAGCCGGCAATGCCGTGATCCTTCGGGGAGGATCCGAAGCCCATCACTCCAATCAGGCGTTATCATCCATTATCGGCGACGCCCTGACCAAAACCGGCCTTCCGCCGGAAGCGGTTCAGGTCATCCCCATTCGAGACCGGAGCGCGGTCGATTTCCTTCTGCACCAGGATGAATCTATCGATCTCATCATCCCAAGAGGGGGCGAGGGGCTGATCCGGTTTGTGGTGGAACATTCCAAGATCCCGGTTCTTAAACATTATAAAGGCGTGTGTCATGTGTACGTTGATTCGGATGCGGATCTGAAAATGGCCGAAGAAATCTGCTTTAATGCCAAAGTGCAGCGGCCGGGCGTTTGCAATGCCATGGAGACGCTCCTGGTGCATCAGGCGGTAGCCGGGATTTTCCTTCCTGAAATGTCTCAACGCTTTTCTAAAGCCGGTGTTGAAATCCGGGGATGTCCGGAAACATGCCGGATCCTTCCGAAAGCAACGCCCGCCATAGAAGCGGATTGGCCGGCCGAATATCTGGATCTGATTTTAGCCGTCAAAATCGTTTCCGGAATGGATGAAGCGATAACCCACATCCGCACATACGGATCCCAGCACACGGATGCCGTCATTACCTCGGATTATCAAAGATCGCGCCGGTTTGTCAGAGAAGTCGATTCTTCCGTGGTGCTTGTAAATGCATCGACCCGTTTTAACGACGGCGGTGAACTGGGGCTGGGAGCCGAAATCGGAGTCAGCACTTCGAAACTGCATGCCTTCGGACCAATGGGTGTTGAAGAGCTTACGACCACCAAATTCGTGGTGTTCGGCGACGGTCAAATAAGGACCTGATCCGGCAACTTATGGAACGCATCGGACTCTTCGGCGGAACCTTTGATCCGATTCATCTTGGACATATTCGAGCAGCAAAGGAAGTGATGAACGGATTCTCCCTGGACAAGATCGTTTTCATCCCCTCCTCCTCCCCTCCCCATAAAAATACATCCGGAGTCGCTATTGCCGAAGATCGGCTGGAAATGATCCGCCTCGCTCTGGCCGGACAGCCGGGATTTGATGTATCCGATACCGAACTCAAACGTCCGGGTCCATCATATAGCATCGACACCGTCCATTATTTCCAACAAAACGCGGCAAAGGAAACCCTTTTCTTTCTCATCCTGGGACACGACGCTTTTTTTGAAATCCACACCTGGAAGTCGTATCATGAGCTTTTTGGGATCATTCCGCTTATCGTTTTGTTGCGGCCCGGTCATCCACCTTCGAACGGCTTGGCGATCCGTAAGGATATCGCTACATACCTGAAGACCAAAATATCCCGGCAATATCGATTTTCTTTAAAAAAAGCAGGCTATTTCCATCCGGATCTTAAGCCGGTTTACCTGTTTTCAAAAAACCTGGTGGATATCTCCTCGACCTCTGTTAGAAATCGAATTAAAAATGGGGACCCGATACGATCGTTTGTCCCCGGGGAGGTTGTGAAATGGATATCTCGGAAAAACCTTTATCAATGAACCGGGATCAACTCGCGGCCCTGTATCCGTTCATCAATGCCGTGCGGGCTAAAAAGGCGACGGGTGTTGTCATCATGGATGTCCACGATCTCACTTCCGTGGCCGATGCGTTTATCATCTGCAGCGGTCGATCAAACCGGCAGGTGACGGCCATAGCGGAACATATCCATGAAGATCTGAAAAAACAGGGGCTCTATCCGTTGAACGTCGAGGGAAAAAAGGAGGGGCACTGGATTTTACTCGATTACGGTTATGTCATTATCCATGTGTTTTTTGAGCCATTCCGCCGCTTGTATGACCTCGAAGGGCTATGGGTGGATGCTAAAAAGATGGAGCTCCCGTAGGAGAAGAATGAAAAAAAAGAATCGACTCCACATATTGATGATCCTGGACGGCTGGGGAATCAATCCGAAAAAAGAGCAAAACGCCGTTGCGCTTGCCGACACTCCCTTTTTGGATAAACTCTTTTCCGAATATCCGAACACCCATCTGTTGTGCTCCGGGACGGCCGTTGGACTTCCAGAGGGGATCATGGGGAATTCCGAGGTGGGGCATTTGAATATCGGCGCCGGCCGGATCGTATATCAGGACCTGCTACGGATCGATATGTCCATTAAGGATGGATCCTTTTTCGAGAATGAATCCATCAAAAGCATCATGTCCAAAGTCAAAGAAACCGGCTCTTCGCTTCATTTGATGGGGCTCCTTTCCGACAGCGGCGTTCACAGCCAATCGGCCCATCTTTTGGCGCTGTTGAATATGTCGAAAAAAATGGGGCTTAAGCGGGTGTTTGTTCATTCCATCATGGACGGAAGAGATTCACCCCCCGACAGTGGAAAAGGATATATGGCCCGATTGGTTCATCACATTCAGGCCGATGCCTTTGGATGTGTGGCAACCGTTTGCGGGAGGTTTTATGCAATGGATCGGGACAACCGCTGGGACCGTGTGGAAAAGGCATACCGGCTGTATACCCGCGGCGAAGGGGTCTTTGAAAACGATCCGGTGGTTGCCGTTGAAAACGCGTACCGGAGAGGTGAAACCGATGAATTCATTAAGCCCATCATGATGGTCGATAATCATTCGAGGCCTATAGGAATGATTCAAAAAAACGACGGGGTGATTTTTTTTAATTTTCGCGCCGACCGGGCCAGAGAGATCACCCGTTCATTTACTCAAAACGGTTTTGACCGTTTTCATCGCGACCCATATCCGGAGCTTTGCGGGTATCTATGCATGACCCTTTACGATGAAACGTTTTCACTTCCCATCGCATTTCCGCCCGTGCACCCTAAAGACATATTCGGAGAAGTGATCAGCCGGAACGGATTAAAACAGCTTCGGATCGCAGAAACGGAAAAATACGCCCATGTCACCTATTTTTTCAACGGCGGTGAAGAAAAACCGTTTCCACAGGAAGACCGATGCCTTATCCCATCACCCCGCGACATCCCGACGTATGATCTCAAGCCGGAGATGAGCGCCTTTGAAGTCACCCGCGAAGCTCTATCCCGGATCCGATCGAATGAATATGATGTTATCGTGCTCAATTTCGCCAATATGGACATGGTCGGTCACACAGGGATCCTAAAAGCGGCCATACGGGCCTGTGAAGCGGTCGACCAATGCATCTGTAATATTGTAACGGAAGTTCAAAAACAAAACGGAGTTGCCGTCATTACGGCTGATCACGGTAATGCGGAAATCATGGCTGACGATTCGGGGCATCCCCACACCGCCCATTCCATGAACCCGGTTCCCTTTTTATTGGTAGATGATAAACACAGGAATTCCCGGTTGCGATCCGGAATTCTGGCCGATATCGCCCCGACTCTTCTGGAGCTCATGGGAATTGAAAAGCCGCAGCTTATGACAGGAAGGTCATTGCTGGAAAGCCACTGACCCACCTATCACTCAGTGAGATCTTTTCCGCAATGCTTGCAGATTTTCGCCCTTTTTTTAATGATCTCGGCGCAAAACGGGCACTCCCGGGTAAAATGCCGCTCATGAATCCTTGCCACCGCATCCTTTATCTTGTTCTGCAGGATTTCATTCCCGACCTTCAGATTGACAAGAACCTCAATCGCCTCTAATTCTCCGATATCGCCGGCCATTTCCGCTGCCTTCAAACGGACCCGGACCGGCTCGGTCGGATCCATCAGCATCTGCAAAACCGGGACCGGATCTTTTGCCACATAGCAATCCGCAAGTCTCGAAAAACCTTTCTTGATTCCTTCCTTGAGCGCTTCCTGGGCGGCCAATGCTTCGTCGTCGATGATTTGTCCCGTAGCCCCCGCGGAGCTGAAGACCGGCATGCATTCGTACCCATCCGATCCCGGATAGCAAATGCACCGGTATGAGGCATTCTGATTGTAATTTTCTTTAAGGTTATCCCACCCCTGAACAAACAGCGAGCATTCGTTATTGAAGCATACATACAAATATGGAACCCCCCATCCCAACCCATCGCTGAAGTTGATGGAAGGAACTTCCCACAGATTCATCTCAACGCCGCAGTGCGGGCATTTCGGTTTTTCCTGGGCAAGAATTTTTTCCAAGACCTGTTCCTTGGTTTCAAAAGCCATTCGATCTACTCCTTTTTATATAAACATTTCAATCAATTAGATCAAAATAAATTCGGAATCTGGCATGGCTGAAGGTAAGCCGATTTTAGGATTTGTCAAACATCCACCCCGATGCCCGGCAAGGAGACATAAGAAGATATCCGCCATCGAAGCCTGCCCGGTAACTATGGATCAACATTACAGAGAAAGGCGATCTAGCGGGCTGGAAACGGCGGTGAGATCTTTTTGCATCACATGGGTGTAAATTTCCGTGGTTTTGACATCAGAGTGTCCCATCAATTCCTGGACCACGCGGATATTCACACCGTTTTCCAGCAAATGGGTGGCAAAGCAATGTCTAAATGTGTGGCAACCGACGCGTTTGAGAATTCCGGCCCTTTCTACGGCTGTTTTAACCGCCTTCTGAAGACCTGACTCCAGAACATGATGCCGCCGCCATAAACCGGACCTCGGATCTGAGCTGAAGTTTTTAGATGGAAACAGATACTGCCAACGAAATTCCCTGCTTGCCTTCGGATATTTGCGGGCAAGAGCTTCCGGCAAATAGACTTCTCCATGCCCTTCAGCAATATCCAGGTCATGAATGGCCCGGACCTTATCCAAATGGATTTTCAACTCACCCTGGAGAGATCTTGGAAAAAGAGTGGCGCGATCCTTGTCCCCCTTGGCCGCTCGCACATAGATCAGCCCTCCTCCAAAATCGAGATCTTGCACGCGAAGGC
>MGQD01000070.1 GCA_001797695.1 Deltaproteobacteria bacterium RBG_13_49_15
GGTCGATCCCGATCATCCGGAAAAGGGGATCCTCTTCGACGGCCGCGTTGCAGAGGATTTCAAATTGCTGACCGGCACCTGGGTCCATGCAGGAATCCTCCGCCTGGCCGTCATCGCCGCCCTGAGCCCGGTGGTTTCGGATCTGGTGATCACCGGTCATAATACCGATACGATCGGCGCTCTTCTGTTTCCCAACATCGACGGATGCCAAATGGTATTGCGGAAAAAGATCAAAACCCGTCATCCATCGGACGTTATCCGTCTTCCGGAACTTAGCGAATATGTAAAAACCCGCATCCGGGCCTATAACGCCCAACATCCTGCCAGCAGCACCCGGATATCCCGGTTGCTCTTTCTATCCGAGCCGCCGGACATCGATGCCGGTGAAATCACGGATAAGGGATACATCAATCAACGAGCGGTTCTGACACGCCGTGCCGAATTCGTCAAACTCATGTATAACGCAGAGGCGGATGACCGGGATGTCATCGTCCCTTAAGAGCCTGATACCAATTCAGCCGTGATCGTCACTTTATGGAGATCTGCTTGCAGTTTGCTTTCTCTTTTAATAGCGCCCAATCAGAATCCACCATCTCCTGAATCCGTTCGATCTCTTCTTCCGTCAGATGGGAAAAACGCCCCTGCATGCGGATATACGGGCGGACCGGCCGGTTTCCTTCCATGTTCAGGGTATAATGCAGTCCGTCCTTGACTTCATAGAGAGGGAATAGATTCGACAAAACAGCAAGTCGGGTCACTTTCACAGCGCTCTCCGAGGGGATTCGCCAACCCGCTGGACAGCTCGCAAGGATGTGGATGAAGCGAACGCCGCCCTTAACCGACCTGGCCCTGACGAATTTCCGGATCATATCCTCCGGATATGCAATGCTGGCAGTAGCGGCATACGGGATCCGGTGGGCGGCCAATGCTTCCACGATGTTCTTCTTCCGTGTCCGTTTCCATGATGTACCAGGGGTTGTGGCGGTTCGCATTCCATATGGCGTAGAAGAACTTCGCTGCACGCCGGTGTTCATGTAAGCTTCGTTGTCATAGCAGGCATAAATGAAGTCCTCGCCTCGTTCCGCCGCCCCGGAAAGGGATTGAAATCCGATGTCAAAGGTGCCGCCGTCTCCGGCCCATGCCAGAACCGTCGTTTCCGTATCGCCTTTTATGTCCAGAGCGGCACGCAACCCGCTGGCGGCCGCTCCGGCGGTTGCAAAGGCGGTATGCATCACCGGCACTTTAAGTCCGGTCTGCGGATAGGCGCCGGCGATAATCCCCCAGCAGCTTGCGGGAAGGACGACCATGGTTTTCGGCCCGAGAGCCTTCAAGGCAAACTTCATGGCAATGGCCGCCCCGCACCCCGGACATGCCAGGTGCCCGGGGTACAGATAATCAATATCCGGAACCCCTTCCCTATGCTTCATATTCCCTCATCAACGACGTTCAGATCGATCCAAACGCTTTCCATTTTCGGAGTATCCTGTTCCTTGGTCATCCGGTAAATGGTTTCCAGAGTTTTTGGGGTCACATCCCGCCCGCCAAGACCGGCGATATATTCGAATACTCTCGGGCGATCCGGTGCTTGATAAAGGACCGCCTTAAGTTCCTGGGCAAAGATTCCACCGGCTCCGAATGAAAAATTCCGGTCCACGACTGCAAGCTTTTGGTTCGGGTTGAAGGCATTCCGAATTTCCCGTGCCGGAAAAGGGCGAAACATCTTGATTTTCATCAGCCCGGCCTTTTCTCCCCGGCCTCTTAGATCGCCGACCACCTGGCGGCACGTGCCGGTGATGGTGCCGCTCACCACCATAATGACCTCGGCATCGTCGCACATCCAGCACTCCACCGGTCCATAGCGACGTCCGAATTGGAAAAAAAATTCCTCTTCAATAGCGGAAAAACATCCCGGAACGGATTCCATGGCCAATTGGATGTTCCGCCGCATTTCCATGTAAAGGCCGGGCGGGACCAATTCGCCGAAATTGGCAGGATTTTCCGTATCCATGGCAAAGCGCGGTGAAAACGGAGGCAGAAACCGGTCCACCGACCCTTGCTCCGGCACATCCACTGGTTCAAAGGTATGGGAAAGATAAAACGCATCCAGCACGATCATCACCGGAAGGTTCACCGTTTCAGCCAGGCGAAACGCTGATACCGTGGTATCCAGAACCTCCTGGCCGTCCTCGCAATATAGTTGAATCCATCCGGTATCCCGCTGGGACAGGCTGTCGGTCTGGTCCGTCCAGATGTTCCATCCCGGTCCCATGGCCCGGTTGACCTCAGCCATTACAATGGGAAGCCGCGCGCCGGTTGACCAGTGAAGAAGTTCGTGCATATACGCCAGTCCGTGGGAAGACGTGGCGGTAAAGGTGCGGGCTCCGCCCATGGCGGCGGCAATCGCCGCTCCCATTGCGGAATGCTCGCTTTCAACACATAAAAAGCGTGCATTCATCTTGCCGTCGGCGCAATATTCCGAAAGCGTCTCGACAATATGGGTCTGGGGCGTGATCGGGTAGGCCGATATCACCTGAACCCTGGCCAGGCGAACCGCTTCGGAAACGGCATGATTCCCTTCCAGAATCCGAATCAAGGTTGTTCTTCCTCCAACTCCATGACGCCGCTCGGGCATTCCGCTACGCAGATGCCGCACCCTTTGCAGTAATCCAGGTTGATCCTTCTTCCATTCTCCACGCATGAAACGGAAATATCAGGGCAGAAGATGCGGCAGTTGTCGCAATCATTGCAAATCCCGCAGTGAAAGCACCTCGAGGCCTCTCCGACACCTTCTTTTAAAGAAAACACCGGTTCCTTCACCATAAACGATAATTCCCCACGAAGCATCGGAATCGTCTGCGGAATATGCCTTGGGGTATTGGAAAAATAATCGGTATTGATATCCGAATAGGATATCACTTTCGGGCTTCTTGATGCCCGGTCTGTCTCTAAATAGATCGCCATGGAAAGAGGATCCCTATCCCCCACCCGGGATACGTTAAGGCGTTCCCTGATTGCATCAAAGCCGTGGTGAAAATAAGTATCAATGGCCATGGCCGCCTGTTTCCCGGAAGCAATGGCGTCCGATACGCTTCTCTTGGCATTGGTCAAATCGCCGCCGTAAATGACGGGGATTTTCGATAAGGTAAACATTGAGTGGCTCAATGGTATCGCCCGGTCATTTCCTTCCTCTTTGGGATTTAATATTCCGTCGGACTGGGCGCCGATAGCGGTGAATACATGCTGTACGCATAGGTTAATCGGAGCAGAGTCGTCGGGAACGACGCGGGATCTTCCTTCCGGATCTTTGCCGATCGCCCTCATCTTTTGAAGACGGAGCATCAGATTGCCGTCCTCCTCTTCGATTCGAACCGGCACTGCCGTTTCCATGATTTGCACCCCTTCATCCAGGGCCGCATTCACTTCCTTTGAAAAGGCGGGCATGTCCGCAAGGCTGCGGCGATAGATGATGAGTGGTTTTGCTCCCAATCGGATTAAAGATCTCGAAACATCGATGGCGGCATTCCCACCGCCGATCACCGCTGCGATTCCGTCCATCGCCGGTAAGTTGCCCCGCCTGATTTCAAGAAGAAAGTCGAGGCCGTCGGCGGCCATCTCCTCTCCGGGAATCCCCATCGTGACGGACCGGCCGTGCCCGTAGCCCATGAAAAGGGCCGAATAGTTATCCATTATCTCGCCGATCCGTTCGGGAGTAATTCTCGTGTTGCAATGGATCCGGACACCCATATGTTCAACCCTGAGGATCTCATTCTGCAGGACCCATTCCGGCAAACGGTAAGCCGGAATCCCCCAGCGCAGGATCCCTCCGGGTTGATCCTTGCTTTCAAACAGATCACATGAAAAACCAAGCATGGATAAAAAATAAGCTGCGGATAAACCGGAAGGTCCGGACCCGACAACAGCAACCCGTTTTCCATTCGAAGGCGTCTTCAGAACAGATGCGGAAAATCCCTCCGATATGCCCGCTTCCCCGATCATCCGTTCGAGATGATGCACGGCAACCGACTCATCCAAAAACGCCCGATTGCAGGCTGTTTCGCATGGATGAAAGCAGACATGGCCACAGACGCAGGGAAATGGGTTTTCGGCCATAATGGTTTCCCATGCCTCCTTGATGAGGCCCCGGGATGCGATCATCCCGATTCGGGGGATATCTTCTCCTACCGGGCATGTTGCGCGACAGGGAGCGGTTTTTTCTTTAAAAGAGGGGGTTACAAACCGCCATTCCCCGGTCTTATGACCTTCCGTTGAAATTTTGGAGCGGGATATCAGAAGCGGTATTTTCGACATCGCCTGTTCATACATTCGTTCGGTTGGGCTGAACCGGCTGTACCTCTTGATAGGCGGTAATGGCAGCCCTGACGTTTTCAGCGGTTTGATTCGAAATCTCCAGCGCAATGACCTCTTCGATCATCTTAATGGACGGGAGCCCGATTATTTTGGCAAAGGCGCCCACCATGGCGGTATTGATGATGGGATGAGTCCGGCTTCCCAATCCAAAATCCCATGCAATTCGGTTGGCGTCCACGCGGGCGACTTGAAAACAGGAGAAGGATGGGCTCCAATCCGGATCCTGGGATGAATTCAGGAGGAGGTATCCGTTCTTTTTCAACCCCCTGGCAACGTCGACCCTTGACAGAAGACCTCTGTCCTGAACCACAACGACATCCGGTTCATACACATTGCTTCGGAGCATGATTTTATTTTTCCCGAATCTCAGATAGGTTTCCACCGGCGCCCCGCGCCGCTCCACTCCAAAAAACGGAAAGGTCTGCACAAAATATCCGGCTTTAAAAAGAGCCTTTGCCAGGAGGATGGATGCCACAACCGTTCCCTGTCCTCCCCTTCCGTGAAATCGAATCTCCTGCATCATTTCTTTTTGCTTTAGGTGGT
>MGQD01000071.1:0-3382 GCA_001797695.1 Deltaproteobacteria bacterium RBG_13_49_15
ATCCCTTCTTTGCCGGATAAGTCATTGCATTATCACATAGTCCGGTTTCCAGTAGGTCAGGGACCGAAATACGCAACCGGCATATTAACCGATACGGTTTTAGAAGTGTTAGAGTATGAAATGAGTTGCACCTGTCAATTCAAAATTGTAATTAACAGGAAAGAAGACTTTTATTAACGTGTTAAACGTATCAATAAAAATTTCCTTGACATAAAATCATAATCCATTCTATTCTAAATAGTTTTAAATAGTTAATGCCTTTTCTTCTCAATTCCTTGCTCCGTGACTTTTCGCGGGGCTTAATAGCCGGAAGGAGGTCTTATGAGACGTTACGAAACCGTTGTTATTGCCGACCCGGATGTTCCAGAAGAAGAACGCAAGGTGCTTCTTGATCGCCTTGAGGGGATCATCTCCCAAAAAGAGGGGATGCTGATTTCTCTGGATCAATGGGGCATGAAACACCTGGCGTATGAAATCAACAAGAAGGTAAAGGGCTTTTATCTCTGCATGGACTATCTTGGAACCGGGACGTTAGTGGATGAAATCGAACGGTTTTCAAGAATCGATGACCGTGTTCTCAAATTCATGACAATCCTTAAAAAATCCACTGTGGATATGGAAAAAATCAAGGAAGAGATCGCCCAGAAAGCCCAGGCAGCGGCCAAGCTAAATGAAAAAACAGATCAAAGTCAGATTGTGCCGCCTCAATCCGGAAACGTCGAAGGGCAACCGGAAGCAGTGGCTGCCGCAGCGCCAACCGACGAAACAAAACTCGAGGAGTAACGAATATGGCTATGGATTTGCAGGGTCCCAAACGGAAAAATACGGGGAAAAAAAGAATTTTTCATCGAAGAAAAGTGTGCCGGTTTTGCGCCGATAGCAGCATCATGATCGATTACAAGGATTCAAGGGCTCTCCGGCATTTCATCACGGAACGGGGGAAGATCGTCCCCAGAAGGATTTCAGGGACATGCGCCAGGCATCAGCGCTCCTTGAGTCAGGCCATCAAGCGGGCTCGAACCATCGCCCTTCTTCCCTTTGTCGGGTCACTGGATCATTCATAAAGCGAACCGATCCCGATGATAACGATTCCCGCGCTGCCCGGCTCAGCTTGTCCGATTCGGATCCTTTGAAACGGAGAGTGAATCCGTTTTGCAAATACCATTGAAGGAGAATCGATGACGCCGCCCGCAATCCGGAAGGGAATGCAAAGAGATATCGCATCAGGCATTTTCATCACCGTCTTTATCTATGCGATTTCTCTTCATTTGCCTCTGATCGGAATCTTTTTCGCGCTGTTTTTACCCCTGCCGATTCTTATTTACAGAATCAAGCTGGGAAGAAATGCCGGCGGCATCATTGTGGTGTTATCAAGTGCGGCCATGATTGCACTTGTCGGACCATTTACAATGGATATTGTTTTTTTCATCGAATTGCTTGTCATAGGATTCATGTTGAGCGAATTTGCCGAAATGAACCTTTCCGTCGAAAAAACGATCTTATACGCTTCACTCGCGGTCTTGGCCACTTCCGGCGTCGGAATGCTTTTATTCAGCTCCTTCAACCAGATAGGGATTACCGCTTTATTATCCGACCATATCCTGAAAAGCTTAAAACTCACCGTCGCTATTTATGAGCATATGGGGGTTTCTCAACAGGCCTTAAATGACCTTTCCAATTCGCTGGAACGGATCCAATATGTTCTGGTTAGAATCGTACCGGCGCTCGCTATCGGATCCACCCTTTTCATTGCATGGGCCAATCTCCTGATGGCAAGGCCAATCCTGTTGTCCAGAAAGCTGTTTTACCCGAATTTAGGCGCCCTAAACCGATGGAAGGCGCCTGAAGCTCTAGTGTGGGGGGTCATCTGCTCCGGAATCTTGCTCCTGATACCGGAAAAAGGGATTAAAATGATCGGCCTAAACGGCCTGATCGTTTTCATGACCATTTACTTTTTCGAAGGAATCGCCATCGTATCATTTTATTTCGAAAAGAAAAAGCTCCCAAAAATCTTTCGGATCGGTTTATATTCCATTATCGCCCTTCAACAGATCGTTTGCCTTTTGGTCATCGGGATAGGCTTTTTTGACACTTGGCTGAATTTCCGAAAAATTGACGCCCGTCCCCAGGAAACCGTCTAATGTTCGGGTGAATTCGACGTATTTATTGAATGGAGGAGAAATAATGAAAGTCATTTTAAAGGAAACCATCGATTCCTTGGGATTGATCGGAACCGAGTTGACGGTGGCGGACGGATATGCACGGAATTATCTTTTGCCTCTTGCAAAAGCGGTCCTCGCAACCCCGCAAAATCGGAAACTGATGGAAAAGAACAAAATCAAATTCGAGAAACAGGTGGCTAAAGAAAAAGCCCTCGCAGAAGAAATGGCCGGCCGCCTTAAGGGTGTCCGCTGCAAAATCGCTGCCAAAGTGAGCGAGGAAGACCGCTTGTATGGATCGGTCAGCGCTCGCGACATTATAGAATCGCTGGCAAAACAGAAGATCGTTCTTGAAAAACGGATGGTGTTGCTGCCCGAACCGATAAAAACCATTGGAACATATAAGATTCCTATCCGCATATATACCGGGATCGAGCCGGAGATCGAAGTGGAAGTGGCGCCGGAATAATTTTTCAGGCCCCGCTGCTTAAGGACAGTAGGCCGCCGATGCCGCCACTATCTGGAGCAACATTTAAACAGATACAGGAAATTGTAGGCCAATCCTTTTGCACCAGGACGGCTGAGGAGCTGACCTGCTATGCCTACGATGCCACCGCCCAGACCTACCTGCCGGATGCCGTTGCCTTCCCTAAAAATGCCCATGAAGTAGCTGCTATATTAAAGCTTGCCGACAAACAGCTTTTTTATGTGATCCCGCGCGGAAGCGGGTCCGGAATGACGGGCGGTTCATTGGCGGTTCGAGGGGGATTAGTCCTCGTCCTGACACGGATGAACCGGATTCTCGAAATCGACAAAGATAATCTGATTGCGCATGTGGAACCGGGGGTCGTAACCGCTTTGTTTCATTCGGCAGTGGAAAAAGAAGGTCTTTTTTATCCGCCTGACCCTTCAAGCTCTGATTTCTCAACGCTTGGCGGGAACATCGCCGAATGTGCCGGCGGACCTCGCGCCGTCAAATACGGCGTCACCCGGGATTATGTATTGGGGCTCGAGTCGGTTTTACCCAGTGGCGACATCATTCGGACAGGCGTGCAAACGGTAAAAGGAGTGGTGGGGTACGATCTCACCCGACTCCTGGTCGGCTCCGAAGGAACGCTTGGAATCATCACCCGAATCACGTTGCGACTGTTGCCCCGACCGGAAGCCGTAATGACCATGTCGGCGGTTTTTCCGAAAATGGAAGCGGCGGCGAAAAGCGTATC
>MGQD01000071.1:3400-4991 GCA_001797695.1 Deltaproteobacteria bacterium RBG_13_49_15
TTTTATTCCGCGGACTCTGGAGTTTATGGACAACGCCTCGATTCGATGCGTGGAGGCTCATTTGAACATGGGCCTTCCCGTTGATGCCGGAGCTCTTTTGCTCATCGAAACGGACGGAAAAACATCGGATGTCAAAGAAACCATGGATGAAATCGGCCGTCTTTGCCTTGCATTCGGGGCTAAACAGCTCCGGGTTGCCGGGAATTCAAAAGAAGCTCAATCCTTATGGAAGGCCAGAAAAGCGATCTCAACGGCCCTTTTTCAATACGCTCCCCATAAAATCAATGAGGACATCGTTGTTCCCAGAAGCAAAATCCCCATAATTATTGAAAAAATCGATGCCCTCCGGGAAAAAACCGGCCTCTTCATGGCCAGCTTCGGCCATGCCGGGGACGGGAATATCCACTTCAATATCATGCTCAATAAAAAGGATCCAAAAGCCTTGAAAAGGGCGGAAGCCGCGGTTGATGAGATCTTTGAAGAGACGCTTCGTCTCGGGGGAACCATTTCAGGGGAGCACGGAATCGGAATCACGAAAGCCCCCTATCTTTCCAAAGAGATCGGACCGGCGGAAATATCTTTGATGAAACGGATCAAGAGCGCTTTTGATCCAAACGGTATTCTGAATCCCGGGAAGATATTCCTTTCTTGAACTCCTAATAAAAACCCGCTACTGCATTTTCATCGGCGACGTATCCGTCAGAATAAGTTCTTCCCAAAGCTCAATCCGCGCTGTCTTGTATTTTTCGACGGCACACCGCAATCGAAGCGCGCAAAACTGCCGGCATATCGGATCCTGGGGAGAAAAATCGCCAAAACAACCGACATGGTCGGCTTGGTAAAGCCGGTTAATCCACTTTTCCTTATTTTTCATCTTCTTTAATCGTCAGCAGCGATAACATCTCATTATGTATATGTCCATTGGTAACCAAGATCTCTTTTTTGTCAAGTGTAAACGGCTGATTTGAAAAATCGGTGATGACCGCACCTGCCTCCTTGGCAATCCCATACCCTGCAGCTGTATCCCATGGGCTCAGGTTTTGCTCCCAAAATCCGGCAAATCGGCCGCATGCCACATAGCAGATGTCGAGAGCGGCAGACCCCAGCCGCCGGACTCCGCGAGAGGCCGTCAGACATGTTGAGAGCCGGGTCATGAGCGGTCCGATGATCTCTTTCAAGTTATAGGGAAATCCGGTCACCAGAAGGCTTTCAGCCGTTTTTCTTGAGGGACTCGGGAAAATGGGCCGTCCGTTTAAAGTCGCGCCTTTTCCTGAAACGGATAAAAACAGCTCTCCTGCCATCGGATCAAACACCACCCCCATCGCCACTTCTCCGTTCAATGCAAAGGCAATGGAGACACAAAAGATTTTCAATCCGTGCGCGAAATTGGTTGTGCCGTCAAGCGGGTCGATGATCCACTGAAATCGGGGATCTCCTTTCACTATACCGCTTTCCTCAGAGAGAACGGCATGATCCGGGAACGCTTTTCGGATGGTTTTGATGATGATCACTTCGGATTCGAGATCCGCTTCGGTAACAATGTCGATATCCCGTTTTTTCTCCTTTATCCGGGTTATTCTTCCAAAACGGG
>MGQD01000071.1:5089-5559 GCA_001797695.1 Deltaproteobacteria bacterium RBG_13_49_15
ACGTCAACGGATTCCATCCGTTCCGAGATGTTGGGATGACTGACATCGATGAGATGCAGCAGCAGATCGGCATGCTCCAGTTCCTCGAGTGTGGCCCGAAAGGCAACCATCAGATCCTTTGGCAGATCCCTTATGAAACCCACCGTATCTGTAATGATGACTTCAGTCCCGGCCGGAAGCCTTAACCGCCGGCTGGTTGGATCGAGAGTGGCGAACAGGCGCCTTTCCGCCAAAACATGGCTGTGGGTCAAGCTGTTTATAAGGGTCGACTTCCCTGCGTTGGTGTATCCGATGATCGAAATTACCGGAAGCCCCGCTTTTTTCCGCTTCGATCGCTGCAGGTGGCGGCTCCGGCGTACCTGAAGAAGGGCGCGCTCCAGTTGAGCGATCCGGTCTCGAGCCCTTCTGCGGTTGATTTCCAGCTTGGTCTCCCCCGGACCCCGGCCGCCGATCCCGCCCGTGAGCCTGGA
>MGQD01000072.1:0-6235 GCA_001797695.1 Deltaproteobacteria bacterium RBG_13_49_15
CCCTGAGGCTTCGACCTCTTTTCCGTCTTGGCTCACCGAACCTTCAAAAAAATTCATGGCCGGAGAACCGATAAATCCAGCCACGAATGTATTCGAAGGGCGCTCATACACTTCAAGGGGTGATCCGATCTGTTCGGCAAAGCCTTTATCCATGATTAACATCCGATCGCCTAGCGTCATCGCTTCAACCTGGTCATGAGTGACATAAATACTGGTGATCCGAAGATTTTCATGAAGTTTTCGAATTTCAAGACGCATCTGCACGCGCAACTTGGCGTCCAGATTGCTGAGCGGTTCATCAAATAAAAAGGCCTTGGGCTCCCTTACGATGCATCGTCCCATGGCCACGCGCTGACGTTGCCCGCCGGAAAGCTCTCTCGGTTTTCTGTTTAAGAAATCGGTCAACTCCAGAATCTTTGCCGCATTGAGAACCCGTCTCTCGATTTCGGTTTTCGGCATGCGACGGATTTTAAGACCATAGGCCATATTCTTAAAAACCGTCATGTGGGGATAAAGCGCATAATTTTGAAACACCATGGCGATATCCCGGTCTGCCGGTTCCAAATTATTAACGACCTTCCCGTCGATGCCGATCTCACCGGAAGTAATCACTTCAAGTCCGGCGATCATACGGAGCACCGTAGATTTCCCGCATCCGGAAGGTCCTAAAATCACTAGAAACTCGCCATCTTTGATATTACAGGAAATACCGTGGATGATTTCGGTTTTGCCAAAAGATTTATGCACGTTTTTCAGACTAATATCGGCCATGTCTTTGCTTACTTCTCCGTTTCCGTAAGCCCCTTGACGAACTGCTTTTGCATGAGAATGACGATTAATATGGGCGGCATCATCGCCAGCATGGTTGAGGCCATGATGATATGCCATTCCGCCTGCCCTTCCCCGACGTCAAGCATCCGTTTAATACCGATTAGAAGCGTGTAATATTTCTCATTTGTAGTGATCAGCAAGGGCCACAGATACTGGTTCCAGCCGTAGATAAACAGGATAACGAATAAAGCGGCGATGGATGTCCTGGACATCGGAATGAGAATATCAAAAAAGAATCGGATAGGGCCTCCCCCGTCGATCCGAACCGCTTCGCAAAGTTCATCGGGAACAGTCATGAAAAATTGGCGAAAAAGAAACGTGGCGGTCGCCGATGCAATGAGAGGCAAAATCAGGCCGGTGTGGGAATCGAGAATTTTAAGATCAGCAGCGACCTTATATGTAGGAAGGATTCGAACTTCCACAGGGAGCATGAGCGTGACAAAAATCATCCAGAAAAAAAACATGCGAAACCGAAATTTAAAATAAACGACGGCAAAAGCAGCCATCAGCGAAATGGCGATCTTCCCTATCGTTATCCCCAAGGCCATGATGAGACTGTTGAGCATCATGGTCCCGACGGTGGCGCCCACATCCCTCGGTCCGACGGTTAATGCTCGAAGATAGTTTTCCATGAAATGGTTTCCCGGAAGGAGTGGGAAAGAGGAGGTGATTTCACTGAGCGAATGAGTGGATGCGACAAACGTCACATATATAGGAAAGGCCAGGATGAATGCGCCCGCAATCAGCAAGGTATGTGTGAGAATGTTGAGCCAGGGACGGTGCTCGACCATTTAGTAATGAACCTTCCGCTCGATATACCGAAATTGAATGACTGTCAATGCAATGACAATGATCATCAGGATTACGGATTGTGCGGCGGATCCGCCTAAATCCAAATGCATAAAACCATCATGATACACTTTGAAAACTAAAATATTGGTGGCGTTATTCGGCCCTCCGCGGGTCAATGCATGAATGACCCCGAATGTATCAAAAAAGGCGTACACCATATTTACCACAATCAGAAAGAAGCCTGTCGGTGAAAGGAGTGGAAAAACAATAGACCAGAAGCGTCTAAAGGGGGCAGCCCCGTCAATGGCGGCGGCTTCAATGAGAGATCGAGGAATGGCCTGCAGCCCGGCAAGGAAAAACAGGAAGTTATACGAAATCTCCCGCCAGGTAGCAGCAATGATCACCAGCATCAGTGCCTGTTCTCCGTCTAATGTGTGATTCCATTCGTATCCGAGCCGTTCAAGGTAAAAAGATATGATGCCGACCGTTGGGTTGAACATAAAAAACCAGAGTACACCGGCAACAACCGGTGCAACGGCATAGGGCCAGATAATAAGCGTCTTATAGCCGGTTGCCCCGCGGATCACTCGGTCCGCCATGGTCGCCAGCAGCAATGCGACGGACATCGCAAGACCGGCGACGGAAAAACTGAAAATAAGGGTTACCCGCACGGAGTGAAGATAAACCGGGTCCGTGAATATTTCTAAGAAATTTTTTAAACCAACAAATTTCGACGATATCCCAAAAGGGTCCTCCTGAAGCACGGATTGGTAAAGGGCTTGAGATGCCGGCCAAAAAAAGAACACCAGCGTGATCATGATTTGCGGCGCAATGAGGATATAGGGTAAATACCGATTTTTAAAAACGACGCGCTTTTCCATATTAAGAGAAATCCCTTCCTCCCTGACGGAGGAAGGGATTCAGGTCTGCTTAATTTTCAATTCAAATTAAGCTATTTATTCGTTTCTTCGAATTTCCGTAGGATTTTGTTCCCTTCGGCCACTGCATCGTCCAGCCCCTGTTTTGCCGTCTTTTTCCCGGCGAAGATGGCTTCCAATTCACCGTCGATGACGTCGCGAACCTGAGCATGCCCGCCGAAACGAAGCCCCTTTGAGTTCTCCGTCGGTGCATTCAAGGTCATCTGCTTCAACGAGGTTTCAGTGCCTGGATTTTTTTCATAAAAACCCTGTTTTTTCGTCAGATCATAGGCAGCCATCGTGATCGGAAGATAACCGGTAAACTGATGCCAGTCCGCCTGAACTTCCGCTGAAGAAATGTAGTTAAAAAATGTAGCAACCCCTTTATAGTCTTCTTTGGAATGCCCGGCCATCACCCAAAGGCAGGCTCCTCCAATAATGGTGTTTTGGGGAGCGCCCTTGACATCCGGCCAGTAGGGGAGCATGCTGACGCCAAAATCAAATTTGCAGGTTCCCTTAAATCCCGCGTACCCGGCGCTCGATTCCGTATACATGCCCACCTCTCCGGTCGAAAACTTGGCATTTCCCAAATTCGCTCTGCCGCCGTAAACGAAGACGTTCTCTTTCTGCCAGTTGGCAAGATGTTCGACGTGTTTGATGTGCAACGGGAGGTTGAATGTATATTCGGCATCCAAACCGCCGAAACCGTTGGATTTGGTTCCGATGGGAGTGTTATGCCATGCGCTGAGGTTTTCGATGTGAATCCATCCTATCCAGGCAGTGGAAAAGCCGGCCTTGCACGCACCGGATTGAACCAGTTTTTTCGCCGCTGTTTCCACTTCAGGCCACGTTTTTGGAGGTTTTTCAGGATCCAGTCCGGCCTTCTTAAACATCTCTTTATTTAGATAAAGAACCGGGGTTGAGCTGTTGAAAGGCATTGAAAGCATCCTGCCGTCCGAAGTTGTGTAGTAACCGGTCACAGTCGGAAGAAACGTCTTCGGATCAAAAGGGAGTCCGGATTCTTTCATAACTTCATAAACCGGTTTAATCGCTCCTTTCGCAGCCATCATGGTGGCGGTCCCCACTTCAAAAACTTGAAGAATATGGGGTGGATTTTTCGCCCTAAACGCGGCAATCCCTGCTGTCATGGTATCAGAATAATTCCCCTTGTAAGTTGCCGCGACTTTGTAAGCGCTCTGAGACTTGTTGAAGCCGTCGGCAATCGCATTAACTTTTTCACCGAGCCTTCCCCCATGAGCATGCCACCAGTTAATACTGACTGGCTCGGCACAAACCAACGCCGGACAGATCGCCACTGCAGCAACGGCCATTACGATCCTCCATTTTTTCAATACAAACATGGCGCCTCCTTCCTGTTGATGAAATTTATAAAGCGATTATTCAAATCCGATCTTACACTTGCATCGGATAAACCCTGAGGGTCAATTATCATGAATGGATTAAATAAATGGTGGATCAACGGCAAAAGCCGATCATCTGAAAGTCACCTGATTTCCTTTGATCTTTAGCTATCCTCAACCATTATGAAAGTCAAGGAGAAAACCCCTGCCCCATATCCTATTGCGTTCGCTTGACATGCAGTCACGATTAACCTAATCTGAAAAAAAGAGCATCATGCAAGGAGTTGGGATGCACTCTCAGAACAGAGAAAAAAAAGCCGGCTTTATCATGCTGCTGTTCATGTTTGCCCTGACGGTTTATCGATGCGAGAAGATCGATCAACGAGCATATGCCGGGATGAACGATTCGCAGAGAAAAGAAGGGAATCAAAAAATGATTGTCATCGGTCACCGGGGAGCTGCCGGACTTGCGCCTGAAAATACGATTTCAGCATTTAAAAAAGCCCTTGACTTAGGCGTGGACGGTCTTGAAATGGATGTTCTGCTCTCCTTGGATGGGGAGGTCGTGGTGCACCACGATTTCAGCTTGAAACCGGAAATCACCCGCACCAAGAGCGGCGAGTGGCTTGATGAAAACAGCCGGAGGACCATTAAAAACCTCACCCTCCTGGAGCTGAAAACCTATGATGTCGGCCGCCTGAAACCATTCACGGCATATTCCCGGCGCTACCCCGGACAGAACCCGGCGGATGGCGAACGGATACCGACCCTGCGCGAAGTCATCCATCTGCTCATCAGCCGGTTTGATTCGAAAACCGAGCTTTGGATTGAGATTAAGACATCCCCGGAAAAGCCTGAATTAACGCCTCCACCGGAACAGGTCGTGGATGCGACTGTAAAGGTATTATCGGGCGAAGGCATGATGAATCGATCGCGGATACTGTCATTTGACTGGCGGGCGCTTGTCTATTGTCGGAAGATATATCCGGATATACCCGTTATTTTTCTATCCTATTCCGGATTGAACCTGGACAATATCAAGACAGGTCAAGCGGGCCCTTCTCCCTGGACTGCTGGAATCGATGTGGATGATTATAATGGTTCCATCCCTCTGGCGATTCACCATGCGGGGGGTAAATCCTGGGGTCCTCATTTCAAGTCATTAAGATCCGAAGACGTAATGGAAGCTCACCGCTTGGGAATCCGTGTTTACGTCTGGACCCCGGATGAGAAAAGCGATATGGAACGGGTGAGACGGATGCATGTCGACGGCATCATCACCAACCGCCCTGATTTGGTCTCAGGAACGTTCATGAAAGATTGACGAATGTTCCCTTCCTTTTTTTTCGATCGCGATCAGACGATTTATTGAAGCCCTGCTTTACTAAGCGCATCCAGAATCCTTTGCAAGATCCGCGGATCCTTATACGGCAGTCTCGTACCAAGGGTTTTCATGGAATCCTTGTCGTATCGATCCAAGATCGGACGTAAAGTCGTTATGGCATCTTCGATTTTCCCCATCTCCGAATATGCCGCTGCCATAAAAATTCGGCTAGGGAAAAAATCCGAATTGATGGAAAGAGATTTTTTAAGGGTCGCAATGGCTTTGTCGTATTGCCTGATTAAAAAATAAGCATGCCCGAGGTTGAATTCATAATATGCCGGATGGCTCGGATTCAACCGAATCGCCTCTTCGATGAGAGGGATCGCCTCTTCGGGCCTCCCCGCCCAGGCAAGAGCATCCCCCAAGCCCGAACAGGCTTCGGCATAATTGGGATTCAGGTCAAGCGCTTTCTGGTAGGTTGCAATCGCCTCATCATGTTTCTTTTCCCACAGAAGAACACTGGCGGCAAGGCATTGACCCTCAAACGAAGCCTTATTTGCGGATAAGGCATTTTGAGCCTTTTCCATGGCGATTTGCAGGGACTTGCGATCCTGACTCCATCCCATAACCCAGTCTGCAAAGTAGGTCCATCCGAGCTTTGATAAAGCGGACGCAAATGCCGGATCGAGTCCGGACGCTTTTTCGAAATAGGTCCGTGCCTGCGCGTTGCTTTCTCTGGTGAAACGGGAGTAGAACTCCAGGCCTCGAAGATAAGCGTCATATGCTTCCAGATTGGCCGTCTCTTTTTTCAACAGTCGTTCCTGCTCTCCTTCGGTAAGCTTAAGCGCCAAAGCCGTTACGATCTTCTGGGAAACCTCATCCTGGAGGTCAAAGATATCCTCTATCTTCCGGTCATATCGATCCGCCCATATATGCCCGCCCGTCTTGACATCAATTAGCTGGGCGTTGATGCGCACCTTACCCCCTTCTTTCCGAACGCTCCCTTCCAA
>MGQD01000072.1:6339-6904 GCA_001797695.1 Deltaproteobacteria bacterium RBG_13_49_15
AAACCGCGGCAATCCCGACAAGGATAACAAAACCCCAAATGAATTTTCCAAGATATCGCGAATCCTTTTTCTTGCTTTTAAAAACCGTTTCACCGGGATTGGATGGATCAAATCGAATCCGGTATGCCCGAATCGGTTCGGCAATATTTTTTACCTGTTGTTTTCCCAGGTACTCAAATCCGATCTCAAGTTTGTTATTAACCTGATCATAAGCCGACCCGGAGATGCACACCCCTCCTCCCTCTGCCAGTTTTTCCACGCGAGCGGCGATATTGACGCCATCGCCATAGATATGAATCCCGTCATCCAATACATCACCGAGATTGATCCCGATGCGAAAAGCCATACGCCTGTCTGGTGAAACTTTTTCGTTTCTAATAATAAGGTCCTTCTGGAGTTCCACTGCGCAACGAACGGCATCGACCACACTTCTGAACTCGGCCAGCAGGTTATCCCCCGGCGAGTCGATCACCCGTCCCAGATGGCGCGCAATAAAATTGAAGATCACCTCACGATACTGTTTCAGCGTCTCCACCGTCGCCACTTCATTTTCACCCATGAGACG
>MGQD01000072.1:6917-14949 GCA_001797695.1 Deltaproteobacteria bacterium RBG_13_49_15
TCTTCAGAGCGGGGAGCTTCACACCGAAAGCATACGGTCAAACTCATTGGTTTGAAAATCCGAACCTAACCGTTATCCCTGGTCGGCATCTTCCATCCGGCATTTCGGGAAAAAAAGAAAGACGACCGTCCCTTCATTCAAACGGCTTTTAAGCTTTATTTTTCCTCTGTGGGCTTCCATAATGACCTTGCACAGACTTAATCCAAGGCCAAATCCACCGGCTCCTTTTCCGCGAGATCGATCCGCACGGTAGAAAGGTTCGAAAACCAGCGGGATCTCTTCTTCAGCGATACCGATTCCATGATCTTTCACCTGAATGGTAAAATTCTCTTTTTCATCGAAAACGGAAATTTCAACCGGTTTGCTTGTTGTATCTGAAAACTTGACGGCATTGTCCAGTATGTTGTTCAGCACCGTTTTTATCTGTTCCGGATCCACAACCATTTCAATTTTAAAAAAAAATTTCTTCAATACGATTCCGGGCGGGCGATTCTGAAAATCGGTTGAAACGTCTTTGATTAGCCCAATGATATCGATCTTTTCGAAAGTAAGCTGTTTTGCAAGGCTTTTTCCCCTTGCATTCTCTAAAATCTGATAAATCATCTTTTCCATCTGAACGACGTCGTCGTCAATATTTCTCCTCGCTTCCGAAGGGCTTAACAATTCCAGGGCAATCTTGATACGGGTTAACGGGGACCTTAATTCATGGCTGACGTTGTATAAAAGTTGTTCCTTGGTTTTCAGCATATCCCTCACTTGCCGCGTCATGGCATTAAAGCCTTGTGCCAAGTCTTTCAGTTCATCCGCCCCCTCATGCGGAACCTGATAATCCAGATTCCCGCGGAGGACTTCCGATACCCCTTTCGAAAGCGCCTTGACCGGTTGAAGAATCCGTCGAATAATCAGGTATGCACCTGCCAAAACACCCGAATAGAGGATCACCAGGACACCAGCCAGAAAATAAAAGGCGCCCTCCGGTTCCACCTCCCGAGCCATTTGGAAAGTAAATCGGTCTTCCCCGCGCTTGACCATCAACAGGTGATAGCCGCGATAACGGCCGATGCGCATGTCCGGTCCTTCATGCCAAACCCGAAATCCTCGAGCCTCGGGAAAAGGAATTTCTTGCGAGGTTGCCCAGGTCATGTTCGGCCCTTCGTATCGGATTTTCAGGGATGACCGCCTGGCGATCTCTTCGGCACGCATAATATCAGGAGGCGAGCCCAAATCGTCGATGAGATAATTCACATAACCGATGATATTTTTCTGAAGCGGGGTTTGGGCCAGAGCGGTATAGGCAAAATGAAAAAAGGCGCCCATTAAAAGATTGATCAATATGCCGGCAATGATAATCACCAGAAGCAGTTTGGCAAAAACGGAATTATGGATTCGGCCCGGCCATCTCATCGGTATCTGATAATTCTCCTGCGCTGAAAAAGTATCCTGTTCCCCAGACGGTTTTGATGAATTCTGGGTTTTTCGGATCGTCGCCGAGTTTTTGGCGAAGCCGGCTGATAGTGATATCCACCGACCGGTTGAAGGCCTCGCTGTCGATCCCTCTCAGTTCCTGAAGGATCTGGTCACGGTTGAGGGGTTTTCCGGCGTTTTTGACTAAAAAGACGAGAGCGGCATATTCATTGGTGGTAAGATCCACTTTTTTTTCGTCCAGTTTTACGATACGCCTTGCAAAATCGATCCGGATCCGTCCGAATGAATGGACCCGATCATCCTCTTTCCCTTTCGCCCGACGAAGCACGGACTGTATGCGGGCGACCAGCTCCCTGGGTTCGAACGGCTTTGCCATGTAATCGTCTGCACCCAGTTCCAACCCGACGATTTTATCCGTGATGTCTCCTCTTGCCGTCAGCATAACGATCGGGACAGCGCTTGTCCGGCGGATTTGACGGCACACTTCGAAGCCATTTGCCGCAGGCAGCATGATGTCCAAAATTACCAGGTCAACCTGCTGTTGCCTGAGCGCCTTCAAGCCATCATCCGGGTGGGCGGCAGTCGCCACCTTAAAGCCGAAACCGGAAAGATACTCGGCAAGGAGTCGGTTCAGCTTAATATCATCGTCAATGATAAGAATCGTCTGCTTCATGATTGAGATGTAAAATATGGGCGGCTTTTTATTCCCTGAAAAACCGCCCGATCGTTTCTATTATGACCTGTTTCTGCTGCAAAATCGACTTCGATGCTCCTGATGATGCTTTTCCATGAAGGCGATCAGTTTTTCTCTCTGATCCTTGGAGAGCGTTTCATGAAATTCCGCCAGACGGGAGATAAAAAAAGATGCCATGTCATTTATCTGAGCGGTTTTTGCCGATACCATTTTCGTTAGAGCCATGGTGTCGACTTTTTCTTTTTTCAGCTCTCCCATGAATGCTTGTCTGCCGCTTTCATGTTCGGATCGAAGCTGTTTTCCCTTTTCCAGGACCTCCATCGCGATCCGGTCTAAGTGGTTTGTCTGTTCCGTATTCAGATTCAATTCCGAGGCGATCTCTTTTTTCAGCTTTTTGATCCGTTCTTCAGGGAAAAAGCGATACGGTCCGGCAAAAGCCAGCACACCGGCTGCAAAAATAAAAATGATTCCTGTAATTATTAATCCTTTTACCATAATTCCTCCTTTTGTGTACAATGCTTAAAATTAGGTGTTACTTGTTTCGACCCCTTGCCTTTGGCCTGAATGTAACAACCATAAAGGAGAAATGCTTTTCAGAAACGTAAAAAGATGTAACAAATGGTAACGGTGGGTTAACGGATTTAAATGATCATAAATTTAAGCCAGCTCCAGAAATGCCTCTCTCATGAGCTTTCCGATGGGCATCCTCTGGGGGCATCGCTGCTCCGCCAGAGTATAATCGGCTTCGGTGATCAGGCTCACATTCCAGGGAGGGATCCTGCGAAATTCTTCTTTCCCCCGGGCCGGGTCGCGGTAGCTTCGGCTATACATCAGACAGCGCATCATATCTCCTACAGGGATGGCATCCGAGAGGGTCGGCTCACAGATATGGGTGCATCCGCAGCAATAGTCCGCAGCGGTTTTTCCGGCATAGAGATCCAGAAGTTCCCGATCTTTTTTGGAAAGCCGGCCGGCCATTACCGCTGCCTGAACATTACCCATAAGAAGAGACAAGGTAGGCATCTGGGAACAGATGCTCGAAATCATTTCATTTTCCCAAACCGATTTCAGTTTGGCCTGGCCGTCGGTGAATCCTTTTGACAAAAAGCGGCCTGCCATATTCATTTCGATTTCGGTGTCGCTTCTGACAGCCCCGCCTCCCTGTGTTTTCATCGCTGTCAGCCCGATTCCGGCTTTAGAACAGGCATCTACCGCTCGCCGCATCCGATCGGATCTCATGAGCCGATAATTGTATGTCATCATGATTCCATCAATCCATCCTAATTTCGCGGCATCCGACAAACACTCTTCCATGTTCGTGTGGGTACTGAACCCGAAGAGCTTGATTTTTCCATCGGATTTGGCTTTTTCAGCCCATTGTTTCATCCCTGAAACATCACCGATCCGGCTGATGCCATGAATGAAAAAAAGATCAATGTAATCGGTTTTCATCCGCTCCAGGGACAGGTTCAAATCGCGCGTCATCCCGGACTGACCCCATGCGCCGGATTTGGTAACCAGGAAAATTTTCTTTCGATCTTCCGGATATTTCTGAAAATACCTGCCGAACCCCTCCTCACTGCGCCCTCCGCTATAGGAATTGGCTGTGTCCCAATAGGTTACCCCCCATTTGACCGCCTGCCTGAGGAGAAGCTGGTTTCCAATAGTATCGAACATGCCGCCCAGCGACAAAATAGAGATATTCACTCCTGTCCTTCCAAAGGGACGGGTCGGAACGCTCATCTCGGCTGCGATTGCCGGATCAACGCCATAACCTGAAATCCGGGCAAAGGGTGTCATAATCGAGCCCAAGCCGATAACTCCCGTTTTTTTTAGAAATTCCCGTCTCGAAAGGCTTCTCCTCTCCTTTTTCATTCTCCTGTCCTCCAACTGAAATGACCCTATAAATTCAAGTTATGATATCCTGTTCAAAACCGATCGTGATCGTTTGATTTACCGGGCAAAAGCGTTCTGGTCTTGTTCCTTGATTCATTTTCAGCAGTCACCCGAATCGCCCGTTTTCCTGAAACAGGACACTCATGCTCGCAGATCCCACACCCGATGCAGCGCTCAATGTCCACATAGGGCTGCTGAAGGCGGATAAACACCTCAATTTCCTTTCCTGTTTCCGGAAGCGACTTCCAGGGGAACTTGGGAGAAATGACAATATGGTTTTCAGAATTTTCGATGATCAGGCGCTCGTGCGGATCTTGCGGGTTTTTTAAACGGCAAAAATAATCGCCGGTCGTCAACCGGTTTGGAACGAGATGCGCCCCCCCCAGCATAACTCGAGTCGAATCGGCACTGGAGATGATAAGGGGCGCCGGGACTCGAAGTGTTGAAAACAATATCTTCGTAAAGATGGCCTTTGGGCTTACCGGACAATTTTCCTGACAGACAATGCACGGCTTGTCCATACTCCAGGGGAAACAGCGGCCCCGGTCGATGAATGCGGTCCCGATCCGGATGGGATCGCTTTTTGAGAAGATCCCTTTACCCATCCGTTCATCCAGTGTGATTGGCCGAATCGCTCCTGTGGGGCATAGATGGCTGCATGCGATGCATGTATGCCTGCACCCGCTTTTTCCGATTCTGAAATTAAGGACCGGCGTCCATACCCCTTCAATTCCTCCTTCAAGGATGGCAGGTTGAATCACATTCGTAGGGCAGATTCGCATGCATTGGCCGCATTTGATGCATCGGGATAAGAAATCCTTTTCGGAAAGAGTACCCGGTGGGCGGATCAATCCCGGATTCCAGTTTGCGGCCATTACCCCGGAAGTCCTGCTAATGGGGATCGCCGCGACCCCGGAAAAAAAGGAAATCATAAAACCTCGTCGGGACAGATCCGGAACAGGGAGTTCACCGCCTGCAGAGGGCTCTTTCTGATATGCGATCTGTTTCGTTTGACAGGCTTTAATGCAATTAAAGCAAAGAACACATTCGCTTAGAATCATGCGCCCCGATGGTGAACATGCCCCTTCACAGTTCTTCTCGCACATGAGGCACTCAGCACATTTGGCGTCGGTTTTTCCGATTCTCCAAATCGCATAACGGGATAGAAGTCCGAACAGGGCTCCCAAGGGGCAGATGAACCGGCAATAAAAACGGGGAATTTTAAGATTTAACAGAATCGATGTGAAAAAAAGGGCGCCGATAAACCACGCTCCCTGATAAAACCGCGGTGTCGGCGATAAGTGGCGGAAGGATGCATCGACCATCGGTAAAACAATCAGGTTAATAGAGCGATAAGCCAGAGGGATCGGGTCTAACAGTCCGGTCTGAAGAGAGTGCTGAAGCAATTGATCTTCTCTGAATACGACGTTCAGAAAGGACGCAAAAAAAACTGCAACTGCAAGCGGGATCATCATGTTTTTTTGGTCTTTAAGGCGATAAAATGCCAACAGGAGAACGGTTGCGATACAGACGACTCCAGCGACCAGCCAGACCCTTCGCGGATCGTCCCGGGAAATGGTCGCTGAGAAACCGATAAAATCGGCTGCTGCACCGCTTAACAAAAAGACCAGGAGCCAGTACTTAACCGATTGCCATGAATTGAACCGATTTGAATCGATCTTTTGGAAAAGAGCCTCTTTTCTCCTTCCCAAAAACCCCACGATCTGGTGAATGGTTCCAAAAGGGCATATCCAGCTGCAAAAAAAGCGTCCCAACAGAATCGTTAAAATAATTACTGCAAGCCCCCATAGAAGCCCTTTATGCAGTTCGTGCGTTCCCAGCAATGTACCAAGTCCGACAAGGGGATCCATTTCGAGCAGCCAGTTGACCGGCCACCCCCGAAGCTGGCGCCACTTCTCACCCGAGGAAGTGACGATGCAAAACCAGAGGAACAGCACAAGAAAAAATGCCTGAGAGATGCGTCTTGCAGAAATAATGCTCATATCATTTTGAATTCCAGCGATCGGTAATCGGATCTTCCTGCCCCGGCAGCCTCCGCCTTGGCTATAAAGGGAAGATCGCCGGGATCTTTTCCCAAAAGGGTTGCGCCGAAGCTGTCTGCAGCCACCTGATCCGAACTCACCACCAGCCTGTTCGTTTTTTTAAGATCAGATAGAGAACCTCCGGTCGGTCCGTTAGTGATCATCGTGAAGGTTCCATCAAGAATGACCAAGGTCGGTTTCACCAAGATCGCCAACTCCTTGATGATGTCATGGATATTCTGATGAAAAATATTTCTTCGACCGCCCAAAATCCCATACCAGTTTTTCATGGACATGGAGGCGCCGCTCCGCTGGTGATCCTTGACCGGCGCCACACCGATCACCTTGTTGATCCCGGCAAAAGGTTCATACAAAACAGGCCACTCCCGGATCAGTTTTCCCCCTGAAAGAGTCATGGGTTTAAAATAATGCTCCTTAGGGATAACAACCTCTGCACCGGCCGACAGGGCGGCTTTGGCGATGCCGGTCAGCGAAAAACAGCTGAGAGGATCATTGATCGGATTGTCCGTCACGATCACTTTTTTCGCTCCGGCCTTGCGGCAAAGACTTGCCAATTCGTAAACCAGGTCCGGATGGGTGGTGGCGGAAAGATTCGGCGGCGTGGCAAAAGCGGCATTCACCTTTAATAAAACGCGGTCCCCTTCTCTGATCCATGCCTCAATCCCGCCCATGGCGTTTAGTGCCCGCTTGAGCGCGTTGATCCGGTCAGGGTCTTTTGCTACACACATGCGCCCCTCAAGGCCGGGAATGGAAAAATCCGGGAAGCCTATTAATGATTTTACCTCGAAAGAAGATGAAGTTCTGCGGTGTTTATGAAAGCCGTACCCAATTGCACCTGCTCCGGCTATGGATAGGGCTGCTTTGACGGTTCGGATCAAAAATTGGCGCCTGTCTTCGGATTTGGGTGCGGTTTTAGAATCCACCGGTCATTCCCTTTACATGCTGCTTCAGGTTGCGGGCAAGCATGAGAGCGGCGTCTCTGTCCGTTGCCTGATGGACACCCCCGAGAAAAACACCCTGGGAAAAGACGGCCTCGAATCCGTCCAGGACGGATAGAATTCGGATCCCGGATTCGTTTACAGTCCCCTCTTCTTTTCCACCGAACTCCAAAAGAAAATTCGCATATGAATTTGCCAGATCCTGAGCTTCTGATACTAAACTGCGTTT
Organism: Deltaproteobacteria bacterium RBG_13_49_15; assembly: GCA_001797695.1. GTDB lineage: Bacteria > Desulfobacterota > Desulfobacteria > Desulfobacterales > UBA2156 > RBG-13-49-15. The sequence goes on from MGQD01000072.1 coordinate 14,163, forward strand.
GGATAAAAATCCGCTCAATTCCACTCCGTTGATCCGATAGTTGACCGTCCATACCTGATTGAGTTTTTCAAAGCCGAACGCGTTTTCGGGTATCATCTCGAGGCTTTGAGATAAAAGCCCGGTTTTCGGAAAAAGAGAGGCGCCCAAAACCGGCTCAGCTTTTACCGCCACATCTTTGATGAGTACCAACCCGAGAGCCTTCATGGCAGCCAAACCGGATTCCGTCTCCGACGATGAGATAAATTCGACATAATACGGCCCATGCACCAAGAATAGAGCATTCTGAGTGCGGTAAGAATAATCGCCGATCCCTGCCGGTTCTGAATCACCGCGTTTCTGTGCGCTGAAAACGGCAAAGGCGTTCTCCGGTTTTCCCATATGATATATAAAGATTTCCATCCATTCGCCGGATCTCCCTTTTAACTGAAGCCGCTGAGTTTCAAGGCGGATAAACCCGGCGCTGAGATAAAGCTCGGCCTTGCCGTCGATTTTTTCCGATAGATTTAAAGGATTAAAATGCACTGGCGGGGAAAGTGGGACAAGGGACTCAGGGATACTAAGTTTAGCGATTAACAGCTCGCCGGATTGATCCGAATCGCGGTCCTTTCTGCTTTTGAATTCTTCAGATAGGTTGCTGACCGTCGATGAAAAGCGGAATTGCTCGATATAAATAACGGCTGCGACGACAGTCAAAAAAAATAAGATAAGGACACTTATAATGGTTTCGCGGCTGCCCGCTTTTTTTTTCGACAAGGGATACCGCTTTCTCGTGACGAACGGAAGTTCA
>MGQD01000073.1:0-2075 GCA_001797695.1 Deltaproteobacteria bacterium RBG_13_49_15
GCTCTTGAGCGTGTTATCACGAAGCGTTTTTCCGATAAGATTGAACGGATGGTCATCGAAATAATTGAAAAATGTGTAACAAAAGAAATCGAAAAGATTAAGGATTTGATATTAAATGAGTTAAATGAAAAAAAATAGGGCACAGATTGAAATCGCATTCAGGGGGTTATTACGATAATCCCCTTTTTCAATTTTTTAAATACTGAGAAGCCATTCGATCGGATCAGTACAAAAAAGACAGGAGTTTTCATTAATGAGCGAAAAGGGATTGGACAAAAGCTATGAGCCCCGCGATGTGGAGAAACGATGGTATCTGTTCTGGGAGGAAAACCATCTTTTTGAAGCGGATGAAAAGGGCGCTGCGCCCGGTTACTCAATTGTGATCCCTCCGCCAAACGTGACAGGGGTTCTCCATATGGGGCATGCACTCAACAATACCTTGCAGGATATCCTTTGCCGGTACCGGCGGTTGCGCGGGGACAACGTTTTATGGATGCCGGGGACGGATCATGCAGGGATAGCCACCCAAAATGTTGTGGAAAAAAAGCTTGCCGAAGATGGGCTTAACCGGCATCAACTCGGAAGAGACAAGTTTATTGAAGCGGTATGGGAATGGCGAAAAAAATATGGGAGCGCCATAACCGGCCAGCTCAAACGATTGGGCGCCTCATGCGACTGGAAACGGGAGCGGTTCACCATGGATAAGGGGCTTTCCATGGCGGTTCGGAAAGTATTTGTGGAGCTTTACCGGGAAGGCCTGATCTACCGCGGAAATTACATCACCAACTGGTGCCCCCGATGCCGGACGGCCCTTGCGGATTTGGAAGTGGAGCACGAAGAGCAGAATGGATACCTGTATCACATCCGTTATCCGGAGGAGAACGGCAAAGGAGGGGTAATCATCGCTACGACCCGCCCTGAGACAATGCTGGGAGATACGGCAGTGGCGGTGAATCCCGAAGATGATCGATACCGCAATCTGGCGTTTCAATATGTGGTTCTCCCATTGATGAATCGTGTCATTCCGGTGATCAGGGACGATTATGTGGACCAATCATTCGGGACAGGCGCCCTTAAGGTCACACCGGCCCATGATCCGAATGATTTTGAAATCGGCATCCGTCATCAATTGCCCGGCATTAAAGTCATCGGCGAAGACGGAATGATGACTCCTGAGGCGGGAGCATATGCCGGAATGGATCGTTTTCGATGCCGGGAGTCAATTGTCAGAGAGTTGAAAAAAGAAGGGCTTTTGGTCAGAATGGAGCCGTACAAGCACAGCATCGGGCATTGCTACCGATGCAGAACGCTTGTTGAACCGAACTTTTCCAGGCAATGGTTTGTTCGGACCAAGCCGCTCGCGGAAAAAGCCATGGAAGCGGTAAGGGATGCGCGGACCCGAATCATCCCCGATATCTGGGAAAAGACCTACTTTGAGTGGATGGAAAATATTAAAGACTGGTGCATCTCGCGTCAGATCTGGTGGGGGCACCAGATCCCTGCATGGACCTGCCAAAAGTGTGAAGAATTAATTGTCTCTGTGGATGATCCGGATAGATGCCCTTCCTGCGGGGAAGAGAACCCGGTCCAGGAAACCGACGTGCTGGATACCTGGTTCAGCTCGGCCCTCTGGCCGTTTTCAACGATGGGGTGGCCGGAAAAAACCCCTCTGCTGGAAAAGTTCTATCCCACGTCCGTTTTGGTCACCGGATTCGACATCCTCTTTTTTTGGGTGGCGCGGATGATGATGATGGGAATCCATTTCATGAAAGCGGTCCCTTTCAAGGATGTATATGTTCATGCCCTGGTGCGGGATGAAGAGGGTAAAAAGATGAGCAAATCATCCGGAAATGTCATCGACCCCATCGATATCATCGAAAAATACGGGACCGATGCATTCCGGTTTACCCTTGCGGCGTTTGCCGCCCAGGGGCGAGATATCAAAATGTCTGAAAAACGGGTTGAAGGATATCGCCATTTCATGAACAAGCTCTGGAACGCGGCACGGTTTTCTTTAATGCACATTGACAGAGGATTCGATCCTCCGAAACCCGAAGGCCTGTCTCTTCCGGACC
>MGQD01000073.1:2140-2388 GCA_001797695.1 Deltaproteobacteria bacterium RBG_13_49_15
TTCAATGATGCGGCAGGGATTATCTACCAGTTTGTCTGGCATGAGTTTTGTGACTGGTACCTCGAGATCATCAAGCCGCTCTTATACGGGGATTCGAATCCATCTGAAAAAGAAAAAACATTGGGCGTTTTGAGTTTTGTCTTTTCCAGAACCCTGGTCCTGCTTCACCCGTTTACCCCTTTTATCACCGAGGAGATATGGCAGAAGCTTCCCGGAATTGACCATTCAATTATGAAGGCAACATTCCC
>MGQD01000073.1:2403-12849 GCA_001797695.1 Deltaproteobacteria bacterium RBG_13_49_15
CGGCTGCCAGAGATTTCTCGACCCGAAATCCGAATCCCGGATGATGCTCATCCAGGAAATTGTCACGGGGATAAGAAACGTTAGGGGAGAGATGAACATTCCCCCGTCGGTCTATCTGAAGGCGATGGTTCAATCCGATGAACCGGAATTGAGAGCCATCATCGATGGATATCGGGATATGATCATGACCCTTGCTAAACTGGAGTCATTTTCCATCATGGCGCCGGGGAAAAAACCCGGAAAAGCGGCGACCACAGTGGTTAATGGGGCTTCGATTTTTACATTATTGGAAGGGGTTGTCGATTTTGCCAGGGAATGCGAGCGGCTGGAAAAAGAGATCGGCAAAATCACGGTCGAGCTGGAAGGTGTCTCAAAAAAGATGGATAACGAAGACTTTTTGCAAAAGGCGCCCCGTGCGGTCGTTGAAAAAACGAGGACCCGGCACGACTCTCTTTTGGAAAAAAAAGATAAATTCAAGCTTTTCTTAAGCCGGGTTAAGGAAATGGAAAGGTGAGACCATGACGCTTTCAAAAAAACGCCTTATTGAGATGGCCCTGGAAGAAGATATCGGCGCCATGGATATTACCACGGATCTTTTGATCGACCCGGATCAGCAGGGCCTGGGGGTCATATTTGCAAAAGAGGCTGTGGTGGTGGCTGGAATCCATCTGGCCAAAGAGGTTTTTTTCTGCCTGGATCCGGATGTGAGGGTTCGATTCATGTGTTCGGATGGGGATGCCGTGGAGGCGGGGAGGAGCATTCTGGAGGCCAAAGGGCGGATCCGTTCCCTTTTAACAGGTGAACGGACGGCATTAAATTTTCTCCAAAGGCTTTCCGGAATAGCTACGTGGGTTCGTTCTCATGTGGATATGATTAAGGAGACGTCTGTTAGGCTGGTCGACACCCGGAAAACCACGCCCGGATGGCGAGCACTGGAAAAATATGCGGTCCGAATGGGCGGAGCGCATAACCACCGGATGGGATTGTATGACGGGATTCTCATCAAGGACAACCATGTCCGGTCATGCGGCTCAGTCCGCGAGGCGATCGCCCGGATTCGAGAGAAGGCGCCTCATTTGCTAAAAATAGAAATTGAAGTTTCCGATTTGGACCAGGTTAAAGAGGCGCTGGAAGCGGGCGCCGAAGTGATCATGCTGGACAACATGGATATCCAAACCATCAGGGAAGCTGTTTTTCTAATCGACAAAAGAGCGGTGATTGAAGTTTCAGGAAGGGTTGCGAAAGAAGATCTGCGGGTGCTTGCTGATGCAGGAGTGGACATCATTTCGATGGGAGCGTTGACCCACTCGGCGCGCTCTGTCGATTTGAGCATGGATATTCGTCCGGTTACAGGCTGTCCGGCCGGGAAATGATTGGAGATATGGATCGGCCATGATACCGATTCGCGATACTACCCCTTCGAAGAATTTCCCTATTGTCAACAATCTCCTCATCGGCGTGAATGTAGTTGTCTATCTTATCCAACTGATGCACGGAGGAGACCTGAATCGGTTCATATATATCTACGGACTGGTTCCCGCCCGTTATTCCGTAGACCGCATTTCCTCCTATTTTTCGATCGGGCAACAGATCTTTTCCCTGATTTCATTTATGTTCCTTCATGGAGGGTTCCTTCACCTTTTGGGAAATATGTGGTCCCTTTATATTTTCGGGGACAATGTGGAAGACCGGATGGGCTCCATCCGGTATCTGGCCTTTTATTTATTGTGCGGATTGGCTTCCGGGTTATCCCATTTGTTCATTAATCTCGATTCGAACATCCCGACCATCGGAGCAAGCGGCGCCATTGCAGGGGTGATGGGCGCCTATTTTCTCATGTTTCCGGGATCTAAAGTTCTGACGCTGATCCCGATTCTGATTATCCCCTATTTCATCGAGGTGCCGGCATTTCTATTTCTCGGCATCTGGTTTGTTTTCCAGTTTTTGAACGCAGCCGGGAGTCATGGGAATATCGGAGGAATCGCGTGGTGGGCGCATATCGGAGGGTTTTTGTTCGGAATGGTCTTCCTTAAAATTTTCGGTTCCCTCCCTTCCTCAGGATTTACTGAAAAAGTGCGCCGTGTAACAGAAAGAAAAACCTCTCACCGATTGCAGGTGATTCACCCCTCAGCTCCCGGCGATGATCCCCATCTTTATGGAACCATTCAGATTACTCCATTTGAAGCTTACACCGGGACCCATAAGCTGGTGAATATCCCCTGGGGTTTTAAAAAGCGGCTTTTCCGAGTCGCTGTCCCGCCTGGAACCAAAGAGGGGAGCAGGCTCAGGCTTAGGGGAGAAGGGAAATGGACAAAAGATGGAACAAAGGGAGATCTTTTATTAACGGTTTCCATCAAGGATAGATAAGGGAACGGGGATGCATACGCTCTAACCGCCTCAGGCGAACTCAGGCCGGATTTTCGGAAAGAATGAGTGAAACCGTATTTCTGCCCATCCTTTTGGAGTCGTACATGGCGCTGTCGGATCTTTTGACAAAATCCGCAATATTTTCTTTTGGAATGTACTCGGAAACACCGATGGAGACGGTAACGACGCCTGTCTCTTTTCCGGACGGAATAAAAGCTTCTCCCTCAATCGTCGTCCTGATCCGCTGAGCCACCACGATTGCTTCTTTGGCGCTCGTTTCAGGCAAAATGATGGTAAACTCCTCCCCTCCGTAACGATAGGCGGAGTCCATTTTTCTCAAGCAGATTTTAATGATGTCGCCGATCCTTTTTAAAACCTTATCTCCTTCCAGGTGGCCATAAGAATCGTTGAAATGCTTGAAGTTGTCGATATCCAGCAAAAGAAGAGAAAGCTTGTGGTTATAGCGGATGGTTCGGTCCACCTCCAATTGAAGTTGGTTGTAAAAATGTCTGGAATTAAACAGTTTTGTGAGACCGTCGATGGTTGCCAGTTCTTTTAGCTTTTCCAGAATCCGGTTCCGTTCCGTGGTCAGCTCGCGCTCTCTCTGAACCCGTTGAATCCTCAGATGTATCTCTTCAAAGCGGAACGGTTTAAAAATGAAGTCGCTCGCGCCTTTTTTAATGGCATCTTCATAGGAATGTTCCATCTGGTGGCCGGTCATCAGAATAACATCGACGTTGTGATTTTTTTTGATGATTTCGGTTAATTCAAGTCCGCTTATTCCGGGGAGAATGATATCGACGATGACGACCTGAATAGCATTATGCTTTAAAATTTCAAGCGCACTTTCAGCATCAGGAGCGATTTTCGGTTGATATCCGGATATTTCGAGATAATCACTAAGGCTGTCGAGAAGAGCCATATCGTCATCAACAATTAAAACATGAGTTGGGTTTTCAGGCATTTGAATAAGATCCGTATAAGTGACGGTTGTTGGATGGGAGTCGGTGCATGCCCCTTTCCCGAATGAAGTTGACATCTCTGAGTGGATCGAATATTTTAAACAATTAGATTAAAGTAAAAAAAAAGAAATGTCAAATATCAGATGAATCAGAATGCCAAATTTGACGCGTTTGCTGTCCAGCCGGCTTATAAACTCAGGTCTTAACCCTTATATCCTGTCATCCGCTTAACTATCCGATGAAACAGATTCGCAACTTCAGCATCATCGCCCATATCGATCATGGAAAGTCAACTCTTTCCGATCGATTGATTCAGAAATCTAAGATCATCGCGGATCGCGATTTTCGCGACCAGATTCTGGACAACATGGACATCGAACGGGAAAGAGGGATTACGATAAAAAGCCAAACCGTATGTTTGCCGTATACGGCCCCGGACGGGAGTTCATACCTTCTCAACCTTATCGATACTCCGGGTCATGTTGACTTTACCTATGAGGTTTCACGCGCTCTTGCATCCTGCGAAGGGGCCATTCTTCTTATAGATGCCACACAGGGGGTTGAAGCTCAAACGCTGGCCAACCTGTTTCTTGCCATGGAACATGAGCTCGAAATTATCCCGGTCATCAATAAGATCGATCTTCAGTCAGCCGATATCGATCGGACCAGAGGGCAAATCGATGCCGATCTTGGACTCGATTCAGATTCGGCTTTGCTGGTTTCAGCCAAGGAAGGGATTGGAATCGAAGAACTTTTTGAGAGGATCGTCAAGCAGCTTCCTCCACCTCGCGGAAATCAGGATGCGCCGCTGAAAGCCCTGATATTTGACTCCAACTATGATTCCTATCGGGGGACGATTGTCAACATCCGTATCTTCGATGGGGCGCTCAAAGCCGGAGACCATATTCTTTTTATGTCGAACAGTTCGGTTTACCGGGTTGAGGAGGTGGGTATTTTTCAGATCGTTCGGGTTCCGCAAAAGGAGCTGACGGCAGGGCAGGTGGGGTACCTGATTGCCGGAATCAAAACGGTCAGCGATACCCGCTGCGGGGATACGGTGACGCATCGGGACCGCCCGTGCGATGCGCCGATGTCCGGATTCAAGGAGGCCAAGCCAGTCGTGTTTTCTTCCATTTACCCGACGGCATCCGATGAATACGAAAACCTGTCCATCGCGCTTGAAAAACTCAAGCTCAATGACGCTTCCCTTCTATATGAAAAAGATACATCGGCCGCTTTGGGGTTTGGCTTCCGGTGCGGATTCCTGGGTCTTCTTCATATGGAAGTCATTCAGGAAAGACTTGAAAGGGAATATGATCTTTCGCTCATATTAACGGCGCCCACTGTCCGGTATGAAGTCACCACCCGAGACGGCCAACCCCAGTTTATCGATAATCCGGCTCACTATCCGGATCCGATGAGCATCATCCTGACGAAAGAACCGTTTATCCGGGCAACCATCATCGGCCCCGACCGGTATATGGGCGCTATCATGAAACTCTGTCTGGACAGGCGCGGAATCAACGTCAATTATCAGTATCTGACAAGCAATCGCCTCGAAATGATCTTCCATCTCCCGCTGGCGGAAGTCATTTACGATTTTTACGACAAACTAAAATCCATTACGCAAGGATATGGTTCATTCGATTACGAGGTCATTGATTTGAGGGAAACGGATCTGGTCAAACTCGATATCCTGATCAACGGGGAACGGGTGGATGCTTTTTCTCAATTGGTTCATCGGGACCGAGCCGTGGAAAGAGCCCAGTTTGTATGCGAGCGCCTCAGGGAGGAGATTCCACGCCAGATGTTCAAAGTGGCTATCCAGGGCGCCATCGGCTCCAAGATCATCGCCAGAAAAACGCTTTCTCCTTTCCGAAAGGATGTTACGGCAAAATGCTATGGAGGCGACATCACCCGGAAACGGAAACTCCTTGAAAAACAAAAGAAAGGAAAAAAGCGGATGAAGATGGTTGGCCAGGTCATGATCCCTCAATCCGCATTCCTTGCCATCCTCAAAACAAAAGAGGATTGAGTCCTGTTTTTGCGGCTTTTCTCTTTCGCAATTGATAGAGAGTTCCCAAAGCCAGAATTCCAAGGCCGACAATGTCGGTCGCAGTGCCCGGGTCGATCAGCATTAAACCGGCGATGAAATAAAAACCTCTTTCGAACCAGTTCATTCGCGTTAAAAAGAAGCCGATCATGGATGCGCCGATTGCCGTCATGCCGGCACAGGAAGTGATCAGGGTCTGGATGATCCCGACGGCGGTGGCCCCGATCCAAAGCATGGAGGGATTATAAACAAAGATATACGGTACAATAAATGCGCCGATGGCGAGCTTGGTTGCGATGAGACCTGTCTTCATCGGATTGGACTTGGCAATCCCGGATCCGGCGTATGCCGCAAGGGCCACCGGAGGCGTGATGTCGGCGACGATCCCGAAGTAAAAAACAAACATGTGGGCGGCCAGCGGGTGAACTTTAAGCAGAATGAGAGCCGGAGCGGCGATGGTCGATGTGATAATGTAATTGGCCGTTGTCGGAGCTCCCATTCCAAGGATGAGGGAGGTGATCATGGTGAAAAAAAGGGTCGGCAAAAGGTACCCTCCTGCCAGTTCAACAAGGCCGTTCGCCATCTTCAGCCCCAAACCCGTGAGGGTAATGACGCCGATGATGATTCCTGCCGACGCACATGCCAATGCAACCCCTATGGCATTCCGCGCCCCGAGTTCAAACGCATCGGCGATCTCCCTGGGGCTCATGCGGGTCGATCTCCGCAAAGCGCCGGCCAGGATGCACACCACCAGCCCCATCAGTGCAGCATATAGCGGCGTGTAGCCTATCCCGAGAAAAGCAATAATGGCAAAGAGAGGGAAAAACAGATGACCCCGCTCCCGCACGACGGTGCTAAACCGGGGCAATTCATCTCGGCTTACACCCCTTAGCTTGCACCGTTTTGCCTCAAAATGCACTTCCATGAACACGCCGAAAAAATAAAGGCAGGCCGGAATGGCCGCCGCCTTGGCAATATCGAAATAAGGAATATTGAGAAACTCCGCCATAATAAATGCAGCCGCTCCCATAATGGGCGGCATGATCTGCCCTCCGGTCGAAGCCGACGCTTCAACGGCCGCTGCAAACTCCGGGCGATAGCCGAGGCGTTTCATCATGGGAATGGTTAAACTTCCTGATTCGACCGTATTGGCCACGGAGCTGCCCGATACCGTCCCTTCCAAAGCACTCGTGATGACGGCCATCTTGGCAGGGCCTCCGGATGCCCATCCGGCGATTGCATTGGAAATGTCGATAAAAAGCTGGCCAAGCCCTGTTTTTTCTCGAAAAGAGCCGAACAGGATAAAAAGATAGATGAAGGTCGCTGCTACTCCCAAAGGAATTCCAAGGATCCCTTCGGTGGTCAGGTACATGTGGGAGGCGATCCGCTGCAGGGAGTATCCCCTGTGCGCCATGAACCCTGGAAAATAAGCGCCAAAGTAAGCGTAAATAAGAAAAAAAGACGAGATGCAAACAATGGGAAGTCCGACCACCCGGCGTGCCGCTTCCAGTGTGAACAGAATGCCGAAGCCCGCAAAGAGATAATCCATGGATGAGTAATCCCCTCCGGCCTCCATGATACGGGTATAATTAAACGCCATATAGAGTCCGACATAGGCGGCAAATGCGGTAAGCAGATAATGATGCCAGCGAATCCGGTCTGAGCCGGCCGACAAACGAAAAGGGAAGAGCAGATAAGTTAATACGAATGCGAATGCCAAATGAACGGAGCGTTGAAGCTGCGCCGGAAGAAGCCCGAATGCCGCCGTATATACCTGAAACACCGACCATCCGACACCGATCACATAAACGATCCATCTCGAGAAGCCGGAGAGTTTTCGGGCGGTGGCTTCCTTATCGACCTTTTTTAAAATCGCATCGATTTCTTCCTTCGACACGACCTCGATAGTTTCCGGGCGAGCGCTTGATATTCCTGACTTCGTCTGATGGTTGTCGTTTTCCTTCACAGCATCCACCTATTTTTAATATAAGAAAAAAATCGGATTCTTTGCATACTCATTCGAAGCGGAGTTCCGGGTTCGGCCAGATCCGAAAGACGGATCTCTTTTCCTTTAAGGTGGAGTTTGTGGTCTGCCATCCGCCCTACCCGTACAGTGATCTCCGGAAGCGGCCGGTTCACGGTCCATTCCAGCCAGCCGTCTGCAGCAATGCGAAATTTTCCCTCCTTTGTTGTTTGTTCAGGCATTCCGGCGCCAAAACTATCAAATCGGGATCGTACGATGACCAGATGATCTCTCTCCGCTCGCAGCGTATCAAAGACCGGCCGCCGGTTCACGGAATGGATATATGAGAGCGTGAATTCTTCGCCCGGACGCATTCGTGCACAGGCAACCAGACGATCGGCATTAAGATCGCTGATTTCCAGCACAAGGATAAAAAGCCGCCCTGGAAAAAAGAGAAGGGCGCCTCCGCAAAGGAGCAAAATGGCAATTCGGCGCTGATTCATCAGAAAACAAAGTGCGGCTCTCCAGTGGAATCCCGCTGATCCGGAAAGCCGCACCGTCCTATGAACTTTATTTCATTGCGCCTTTTTCTTTGTAAAATTTCACTGCTCCCGGATGGTAAGGAATGGAAACTCCCTGAACCGCATTCTGCAGGCTCAGTTCTTTACCTTTGGCATGGGCGGAAGCCAGATCGGCCTGGTTTTCAAATAAGGCCTTGGTCAATCCGTAAACGACGTCTTCCTTCAAAGCATTGCTCGCGATGAGAACCGCATTCACGGCCACCGTGACGACATCCTGCGTTTGATTCTTATATGTATTGGCAGGCACCTTGGTAGCAGCAAGGAAGGGGTATTTCTGTATCAGTTTATTGGCTAAATCCCCAGAAACGTCAAGAATCCGGATGTTGTGTTGAGTGCTGATATCCATGATGGCGGCATTGGGGATGCCGGCCGTGACGATGAAAGCGTCGATATGTTTATCTTTGAACTGCTCGGCGCTCTCTGAAAAAGAAAGGTATTGCCCTTTGACATCGTCCTTTGAAAGCCCGTAGGCATCCAGCAACTGCCTGAAGTTGGCTTCGGTGCCGCTTCCCGGCGCCCCGACGCCGATCTTCATCCCTTTCAAATCCCTGAAAGTTTTGGCAGGGCTATCCGCCCGGATCACCACCTGAATAATTTCAGGATAGAGAACGGCGATAACGCTCATCTCTTTAAGAGGCTCCTTGAACGCTTCCTTTGCATTAAAAGCAAAATCGAGCGTATCGCTTTGGACCAGGGCCAGTTCCACTTCTTTTTTGTTGATCAACCGGATGTTTTCAGCAGAAGCGCCCGAGGTCTGTGCAGTCACATTCATGCCGGGGATCTTGGAATTCCAGATTTTCCCCATGGCGCCGCCGAAGGGATAGTAAGTCCCTGCAGTGCCGCCGGTGGCAAGAACCAGCTTTACATCAGCCGCCTGTACCGGTCCAGAGCCTGCAATGAACAATAGGCAGAGTGCACTCATAAAAAATAACTTTTTCATTCATTTCCTCCTTGTGTGATTTGGTTACGGTTTATGATTGAAGCTTTTTCCCCGAAGGTCTGGAAAAAGGGTTCAAATGAATCCCGGATTATCTCCTTTGGTTAAGAGACGGTTCGGATTTCTCATTTCCTTTACAACCGGCAGTATAGAAAGAGAAAAAGGCTGGGTATTCAATTACCGAAAGTGCTCATCAATGTCAACACCGATCGGGTGGCCGGAAAGCGAATGGTAAGAGTTATTTTCGGTCAATCTCATGATAAGACCTCCCTTTTTTTTGCACTATCCCGTGCGCATTTTTTCCCGTACCAGTCGATTTGCCGGCAAATTCCCCGGATGATGCTGACCTCTCTTGCTCTTAATTGAAAACGCGTGAAAAAATGCCTTATTTTATCCATCCAGTAATCCGGATTCTCCGGATTGATGTAATTAATCCGGACGAGGATGCCCTTGACCTGGTCATACATTCCATCCAGTTCCAGTCGGCTTGCCAGCCGGGGGACGTACTCAGAGCGCTCTGCTCCCGCCGCATAAAGTTCATAGCACAGGATCATCACTGCCTGGGCTAAATTGATGGAAGAAAATTCGGAAGTGGGGATATTCACCAATGAATGGCAAAGCCGAATCTCTTCATTTGAAAGCCCTTTATCCTCAGGGCCGAAAAGAATGGCGATCCGGTTATTTTGGGATATGGGAATAAGATGTCTTGCTGCAGCAGGCGGAGATTGAACCGATCGGCGTATTCCGCCCAGGCGCGCAGTGGTTCCGACCACGTAATGAAACGGTGCAAGAGTTTTTTTCAAATCGTCTGAAACATCCATCTCCTCCACTACATCGATTGCCGCATGTGTCGCCATTTTCAACACTTTTGTCAGATCACAATTTTTAGGAGAGACAACGACAAGGTTCCGCATCCCCATGTTTTTAATGGCCCTGGCGGCAGCTCCGATATTTTCAGGAAAACGGGGCTGATGAAGGACAATGGTCACATGGTCCAGATGAATGCGTTCAGGCATCAGGAAACGATTTCAAACCGATTGAAAAAATAGCCGATTTCAAAGGTTGCCGATTCGGGGGAGTCAGAGCCGTGGACCACGTTTTTTTCAATTTCAGAAGCAAAATCCCTTCGAATGGTCCCCGGTTCTGCATTTTTTGGGTCGGTCGCTCCCATCAGTTTCCGGTTTTTTTCAATGATGTTCTCCCCCTCCAGCGCCATGACCACCACCGGTCCGCTTGACATAAAACGGGTCAGGCTGTTAAAAAAGGGCTTATTCCGGTGCACATGATAAAATCCTTCGGCCTGTGCCTGAGTCATCCGGATCATTTTCATGCCGGCAATATGAATGCCGTTTTTTTCAAACCGGCCGACCACTTCACCGATAAGGCCTCGGGATACGCCATCGGGTTTGATGATTGAAAGTGTTCTTTGCATATGATATCTTCCTTTCACCTAAAATGAGCGTTTTAAATAATGACAAATAGGTTTTTAGAAATAAATACAAATTGTTATCGTTTTAGAAAATTGTTATGAAGAATTCCCAATAGGTGTAAATGATCATAATTCAATTTTGTAATTATTTAAA
>MGQD01000073.1:12904-13409 GCA_001797695.1 Deltaproteobacteria bacterium RBG_13_49_15
ACTACAGTATTGCACAACACCCTCTTCCTTGCATCTTCGGCAAACTCAACAATCGCTCAATTTAGGTTTCATAAGTTGCAGATCTGGAATTGAGGTGGCATAGCAGAGACCTCATTTCAAGTCAATCGTTGCGCATCGTGGCAGCATCAAGGATTAATTCGAGAAGGACCGGATTGGCCGCAAAAGAGTTGGAAATGAATATCTGTTCCAAAATAATGGGAATGATAAAAAAATACGGATGAGGACGACACCATGCCGATTTATGAATTTTATTGCAGTCATTGCAACACGATCTTTAATTTTTTTTCCCGTTCGGTAAATACAGGGAAAAAGCCCGATTGCCCGAAGTGCAAAACAGTCCGTTTGAGCCGGCAGATGTCGCGATTTGCCGTTACAGGAAAAGCGAAAGAGGAAAGCGACATGGGAGATCTCCCCTTCGATGAAAGCAAAATGGAAAAAGCCATGAATGTCCTGGCCGGTGAAGCCGACAAAATCAATGAAAATG
>MGQD01000073.1:13476-13725 GCA_001797695.1 Deltaproteobacteria bacterium RBG_13_49_15
CATGCAGGAAGCATTAAACCGGATGGAAAGCGGAGAGGATCCGGAACAGATTGAGACAGAAATGGGAGACCTTTTAGAGGGAGAGGAACCTTTCATTCTGCCTGATAAAAAGGGGAAAAGATCAAAAAGCCTTGCGCCGCCTCCCCGAAGGGATGAAACCCTTTATGATCTGTAACGCGTTTTAAAGGACGGAGTTCCTCATGGAAAAAGAGGTCCTTATCTCATTGACAAATTTTATTTTCGTGACTA
>MGQD01000073.1:13769-15651 GCA_001797695.1 Deltaproteobacteria bacterium RBG_13_49_15
AGTGTATTGCGTATATTTTAATCAATAACAGGAGGATTACATGCTGGAAGTAACCAAATCGGCAACAGATCAGATTGCCGAGTATTTCAAAGGCAGGGAAGTTTCACCCATCCGGATATTTCTGCATGAGGGGGGTTGAGGGGGACCGTCTCTTGCAATGGCTCTGGATGAGCCGAAAGATGCGGATGAGCTTTTTGACATTGACGGGTTTAAATACATCGTTGATCGGGATTTCATTGAGAAGGCCAAGCCGATAAAAGTGGATTTTCAGGAGGTGGGATTCAAATTAACCTCCAGCCTAAAATCTGATGCTTCATGCGGGGGATGCGGTACAACTGATACCTGTGGGCATTGAGTTGCACAATTGATAAAAAACCGGCGAGGCAATACCTATACAGGGGATTGCCTCGTTTTTATTGATGGCTTCGTAAAAAGCCCGCCTGCTGCGTTGCGTTGCATTCCTCAGGATTTGCGCGCCCTGGATCTGAAGCGTTTTACTTTGCCATCCCAATTTCGTTTTGTTACGGATTCACCTTTATTGAATCGAAGCGAAAAGATGAGATCCCTTTATGAAACCAGGTTAATAAAATGCGCAATCCTTTTTAAAGAGATTCTGACGAATCCATAAGAGGCAAGATATGAAGATCATGATTGCCGGCGGGAGCGGATTTATCGGAAATCGTCTGGCGGAATTCTTTTTAGAAAAAGGATACCGGGTAACGGCGACGGGAACCCGGTCGGCGCATTCGGCTGCTCGTTCCGACCGGTTTCAATACATTTCAGCCGATCTGTCCCGGAAGGGTCCATGGCAATCGGCTTTATCGGATGTCGATGTCATCATCAATCTGGCGGGAAAAAGCATTTTTCACCGGTGGACTAAGGAGTATAAAGGGCATATATATGAGAGTCGCATTCTGTCCACACGGAATCTGATCGAGGGGCTTTCTTTAATAAACCGGGCGACCCTGATAAACGCCTCTGCCTGCGGATACTATGGGGACAGAGGAAATGAAATATTAAATGAAGATGAACCGCCAGGCAGCGATTTCCTGGCTGGAGTAACCAGGGACTGGGAAAAAGAGGCAAAAAAAGGGGAGGAAAAGGGGACGCGCGTGATATGCGCCCGATTCGGCATTGTCCTTGGAAGAGGAGGGGGCGCCATTGAAAAGATGGCATTCCCGTTCAAATTTTTTATTGGAGGGCCCCAGGGGAATGGAACCCAATGGTTTTCATGGATTCATATGGATGACCTCTGTTCGGCCATGGAATGGGTCATAAAAAATGGGCTCATTTCCGGTCCGGTGAACTTCTGCTCACCTGAGCCGATCCAAAACAGAGAATTATCGAGAATACTGGGAAAACTCCTTAACAGACCTTCATTTATTCGGACACCCGGATGGATGATACGGGCGATTTTGGGTGAATTCGGCGCCTCTCTCCTTTCAAGCCAGCGATGTGCCCCGCACAAACTTCTGGACGGCGGATATCGATTCAGATATCCGGACCCTCTGGGCGCCATCCGGGAAGTTTTTCAAATCAAACCATGATCGGCTTTAACGGCGAAAAATATGGATCCGATCACTCATTTGACATCCGGAATATTAACCGCCCAAGCGGTTCGCCCATCGGCCCACAACCGCCGGTTTTTTTTGTTTTGCATCATCGGCTCGCTGATTCCGGACATCGATAATCTGGCTGGACTTATCAGCCCGGAATTTTACCTCATCCATCATCGAGGGATAACCCATTCCCTGTTGGGCGGGCTCGCCATCTCCTTCCTTCTGGCATTCGGATATGTCGCGCTGTGCCGGTCATCCTCGTTTAAAAGAAACCTTGCTGTCGCATCCTTTCTGATTTTTTGCCATATTTTTTTAGACATCAT
>MGQD01000074.1:0-1038 GCA_001797695.1 Deltaproteobacteria bacterium RBG_13_49_15
GGTAAAAGCGGAGCCCCGTATTCCGATAGCCCGGAAAACAGGGACCGCTTTTACGCACACTTATTCGGTTTGCGCCCCGACTCCGGGAGGAGTGAACGTTCTTTGGGCAAGTTCACGGTCGATCATGAAAAGACCCCCCTTTGCCTCGCCCATGAACGTCAGTTGTTGCAAAACGGTATTGGCGCTTTCTTCTTCCTCCACCTGTTCGGTCACAAACCATTGCAAAAAGATATTGGACGCATGGTCATGCTCGGAAAGAGCGATTTCGACCAGGTTATTGATCAAGCCGGTCACCTTCCGTTCATGTTTTAATGTCTCTTCAAACGCCTCCTTCGGGGAGGCCCATTCGTTGGGTGGAGCATCCACCGGTTGAAGAATCACCCGGCCGCCTCGCCGGGTAATAAAGTCATAGAACTTCATGGCATGCATCAGCTCTTCCTGTGCCTGAACAAACATCCAGTTGGCAAACCCTTCCAGGTTGCCGGCCTTAAAATGCGCCGACATTGAAAGATAAAGATATGAGGAATAGAGCTCGGCATTGAGCTGATCATTTAGCGCTTTTTCCACTTTTTTTATCAGCATATGGATTATCCTTTCCAGTGGCCGTGCAGATTGCAATATTCCCTGGCAACAACCTGGCCGCCGTCCACATTAAAAACCGCTTCTGGTTTTTCGCCGGGATTTAAAAATTGCCGGTAGGCCTTTCCATCGGCGATGACCTCGATCCATTCGATAAAGTGTTTTTCTTCCATAGGATGAGGAACGCTTCCGACTTTCACTTTCGTTCCACCGGCGACTTTTTCCTTCACGGGGACATGTTTTTCCTTAGAGGCATCCACCGTATTTTCGGTAAGCAGAACCATCGGCTTGCCGCAACACACCAATTCCCCTTTCCCTCCGTGCAGCACTTCGACAATATTTCCACAAAGATCACATTTATATACTTCTAATCGTTGCGCCATGGTTGACTCCTTTTTTTATCGGCTGTTGATATTGATGAAACGGTTATGACCGGTTTGCTTCCCGCAAGCCCCGCTC
>MGQD01000074.1:1092-5464 GCA_001797695.1 Deltaproteobacteria bacterium RBG_13_49_15
GCTCGAAATGGGCCTGGGGATGGGCACAGGCCGGACATAATTCCGGAGCTTCCGTTCCTTGATGCAAATAGCCGCAGTTCCGGCATCTCCAGGTCACGCTTCGGCTTCTTTTAAACACCCGGCCGGCTTCAATATTTTTAGCCAGATCCAGATACCGCTTTTCATGCTGTTTTTCCGCAACCGAAATCGCATTAAAAACATGGGCGACGGCCTCGAATCCTTCTTCGTTGGCGATTTTGGCAAATCCGGGATACATGGTGGTATGTTCATAATGTTCCCCGCTTGCTGCGGCTTTCAGATTATCGAGCGTTGTCCCGATCACTCCGGCCGGGAATGCAGCTGCGATCTCAACCTCGCCCCCTTCCAGGAGTTTAAAAAGGCGTTTTGCGTGCTCCTTTTCCTGATCAGCCGTTTCTGCAAATATATCCGCAATCTGAACGAACCCGTCTTTTCCGGCCTGGCCTGAAAAATAGGTATACCGGTTTCTCGCCTGCGATTCCCCGGCAAATGCCGTTAACAAATTTTTTTCGGTTTTTGATCCTTTAAGCTTCTTCACGATATCTACCTCCTTATTTTCTATTTATAGTTATCGGTTGATGAACGGTCCTGGCGACCGCTCTTGTCCGCCCACCAACCCTTCCGTATGTGCGCTTCCTTTTCCTGGTCCGCCAACTTTTTAATTTTAAATGCAGAATCCCTTAAAATGCCGTATATGATGCCGCACCCCACATCTTCCCGTTCCGCATCCCCCCGGTTCGCCAGATCAATCATCAGGTCGACCAGCTTAAATGTTTCCTTGATATTTTTATCGCAGGGTTTCAATTTGCCTTCTTCCCGCCGGCGGATATGATAAAAAGGAGGGACCGGTTGGCTGATGATTCATTTCCACTAATATAAAATCGATTTTGAATACGGCAACCGCCACAGCATAATAATCGGCCCAAAGAGGGTGTTTCATCATGTTTCAACGCTTCGAGTAAAACCTCGTTGGAATAGACTTCGGATTCCAATTGAATAAACCCTGTTGTTGCAAAAGCCGAGGTCGCCCCAGATCCAAGGCGTCCAAGGGCAAAGCCGTAGTATTTTACTGCGAGTCCTTGGCAACGAAGGAGATGGGGCATCATCGGCTTTCCCTCCGGGTAAAAAACATGACGAATTTTTTATTTGTTTTAGAAATCACCAAAAGTTTATTCGCGAACCATGCCTAAACGTATTCAAATGCCCTGTTATCATTCTTTTTTTCTATTCCTTGTCATGTTTTTTATGCAACTGCAGGGTAAACATTCAAAATACATGCCAATATAACCCAAAATCGGATCGGTCTTGAAGTTGGAGCCAAATCACCTTAAAACCCCTTCATTTCTATTGTGATTAATTTTAAAATAGGTTGTAATGATAAAAAGAAAAAGCGTTTTTATGCTGGTTTTTTACGAATCCGGACATAATTGTCTCAAATTTTGTGAAACACAATTGTCTCATGAGACATTTATGTCTTGAATTTAACATAAAGAAATTTGATCTTATGAGCCATCCTGATCTTGATCCCGGATGGCAATTGATCGATGATATTCGGAGGAAAAAATGGAAAGAAAAGATATTCTTTCGGCGCTGGAGATTGCCAAAATGGTATGCAATATCGAAGAAGATGGAATCGGATTTTATAAGGCGGCGGGGGAGACCTCATCTGAACCGGATGTCGAGAGTCTTTTTAGCGGGCTGGCCCTAAAGGAACTCGAGCATCTGACAACGTTTCGAAATATCTATGCAAAGCTTGATGCCAGAATGGGAGGAAATCAGAATGCCGCAGAGGTCTTGTTTGATGACCAGATAACCGCTTATTTAAAGGTTCTCGCCGAAGGGGTCATTTTTCCCAAGGGAGATGAAGCTGAAAAATGGTTTTCGGTTCACAAAGACATCAAAGAAGCCGTTCATTTTGCCATCAATGTGGAAAAACACAGCATTCTTTTATATTCCGAAATCGCCACATTTAATGTTTTCGCCAACAGCCAGACGATTATCAGAAATATCATGGAGGAAGAAAAATCCCACCTTGTGATTCTAAATAACATGCTGCATCGCTTGAGCAGGCCGTAGGTTTCAAATGGCATGGTTGTTGCTTGTAATCATGCCATACCGGGAAACGCCGCCCTTCAGGGCGGAGGGCTCCACAAACCGGCAGATTCGAGGTGCATCATGCTTCAATTGGACGATATTCGAAACAACGAAGCCCTTTTGAACGCCATCGATTGGGATATGACTCATGAAGAAGCGGTAAGGCTTTATCTTGAATGGGGGAACAACTGGACCAGAGGAAACTATGTGATCCGGTCCAAAAACGACGTGAGCCATTATTTTATCGTGAATACATGGGAAGGGGAGCCGGTCGTCTATCTCATACGGAGAAATTCAGAAGAAGCCGTCGAACTTGCAAAGATCCGGGCGCCAAAGGAGATCGCAAAAGGCTTCCTTGAATCGATCGGATACAACCGGGGGGTTTATTCCATAACCGGAGAGGTCAAGGACTGGCTGAAACGGATCCTGATTGATGCCTCAGGGAGCATTTCGGACAAAACCCAGTAAATTCAAGGCGATGCCCGATGATGGTAAATACGGTGGAACCGTACAGTTCATTTTCGATTTTTTGCAGCGGCGCAAGCGGCGCGTCATCCACCCGGCCGCATTCCACGCATCGAATATGATAATGTTTGCTCGTATCCCAATCGAATCTTCGGGTGGCCCCTCCAAGTTCGAGTTTCTGGATCTGCCCCAGTTCGGACAGGATTTCCAGGTTTCGATAGACTGTTCCAAGGCTGATCCTGGGGAGATGCATCCGGACCGCATCGTATAATTCATCCGCACTTGGATGCGTCCCCATTTTATGTAATATTTCAAGGATCAGCTTTCGCTGCCGTGTCATCCGGAGGTTGTTTTTTTCCAGCAATTTCAATCCTCTTGGTTGATCGAAAGTGAAGATCCCTTTAATGTTGCATGATCACCGGTTTTCGATCGGGACATACGCGCATTCGGCAGGGCCGCAGTAACTTCCGACATATTCGGATTCGGGACGATAAAGCACAGGTTTGGTGACATCTCCAAAATGCTCCTCGATAATATGAGCACACCATCCGGCAACCCGGGATATGGCAAAAACCGGTGTGAACAGGTCGACGGGTATTCCCATAGCGTAGTAAAGAGATGCGCTGTAAAAATCGACGTTGACATAAATTTCCCTTCCTTTCCGTTTCAGGAAGGCGGCCTTTCCGGTTTTTTCGAGTCTTTTGGATATGTCATACCACCTGGATTCCCCGGTCCGTTCGCCCATGATTTTCGAAAGGGGGGCTATTATGGAGGCCCGCGGATCATCCGTCTCATAAACCGCATGGCCCAGACCCATTATTTTTTCGCCGGAGTCGAGTATCCGATCGACATACGGCTCAACCGCATCAATGGATCCTATTTTAAGGAGCATTTCCATAACCCGCTCATTGGCTCCTCCATGCAATTCTCCGGAAAGAGAGCCGACGGCGGCCGAGAGGGAGGCGTACATATGCGCCCTGGTGGAAGCTACTTCACGTGCGGCGAAAGTGGATGCGTTGAAAGAGTGTTCGGCATGCAGCACCAGACAGATATCGAAAAACCGGGCGACCTGATGATCGGGCGGGACCCCTTTCAGCATGTAAAGGAAGTTGGCGGAGTGCCCGAGCCTGACGTCCGGTTCTACAGGCGCCTGTTCCTTGCGGATGCGTCCCCATGCAGCGACGATGGTGGGCAATTTGGCGATGATCCGGATGGCCATTCGGTGTGCGGCTTCGCGCGATGGATCCCCGATATCGGGGTCATACGCCGCCATCATGGAAACAGCGGATTGAAGGACATCCATGGGCCTTGAATGTTTTGGAAACGTTTTGAGGGCATCGATCATCCGTGACGGAATGGACCGGTTCTGAGCGAGAAGCTCCTTTAGGAGTTCGAGCTGATCCTTTTTTGGAAGTGTTTCGTGCAACAGCAGGTGCACTACCTCTTCAAAAACGGCTGAATCAGCCAGATCCTGAATCAGGTATCCTCTGTAAATGAGCCGTCCTGCTTTACCGTCGACATCGCTGATCCGGGTGCTTGCAATGGTAATGCCGCGGAGACCGGTATTTATGACCAAGCTGTTCTCTTCCATGGGTTCTCCCATGCGCGACCATTTTGCTTCAACTGCTGCATTACATATCGATCCACATTTCCGCTTCGTTTCCGCAGTGAGTGCAGGTTCCAACACCTTTGATCCTGCTTTCCGGTTCCTTTTGACTTTTCCGTCCTTCGGCTTCTTCTTTTTCGGATGGAAGCGTACAGGTGATCACCATTTCAGCTTCGTTTCCGCAATTTT
>MGQD01000074.1:5545-6856 GCA_001797695.1 Deltaproteobacteria bacterium RBG_13_49_15
GAAAAACCGATTCCGGAATGGTAATAAAAACATTCTTTTGTAAAGAATCGCATGAAAACGATCCGCTTTAAAAAAGGGTTTCGACTGAATATTGAAGGAAGACCTTCTCCGGAGCTTGAAGCTCTCGATCCTCCTGAGACAGTTGCCGTCACTCCGGACCGTATCCCTTTTATCAAGCCTCGCCTTGAGGTAAAAAAGGAAGATCATGTCCATGTCGGATCCCTTCTTTTTACGGATCAACGGCGCCCCGAATTGAGATTCCTTTCCCCCGGCGGAGGGGTTGTCGAAGAGATCCGTTTTGGACCCAGAAGGGGAGTTCGGGAAATTGTGATTCGCCTTGATGCCGAAGAGCGGTTCGAACCATTCGATCGGATCGGGATGGATGAAATTGAGCGCGTAAGTCGGGAAAAGATCGTTCGGTTGCTTCAAAAAGGAGGGTTATGGGCCCTGATCCGGGAGCTTCCGTTCAGAAACATCGCCCATCCTGAAACCGATCCGGGCGGAATTATCGTCAGCCTGGGTACAAAGGAGCCGTTTGAGCCGGCGCCCGCGGTATATCTCCGGGATCAGGAGGATCTTTTCTTATTCGGCCTGAACGTGCTGAGACGATTGTCGGACACCGTCAAACTCATCGTGCCCGATGGAACTGTCGGGATCCCTGAGCGGCTGGGCCGACATTGCGACTCTTCTGTTGCCGGCGAATATCCGGCAACCGATCCGGGGGTCTTTCTATACCATACGAAAACTTCCGCCAGGGAAAATCGATCGTGGTACCTGTTCGGCGATGATCTCCTGCTCCTGGGGGGGCTCCTTTTAAACGGCCGATATCCTGTCTTAAGGACGGTCTGTTGCGGAGGAACCGGAGCGAAAAAATCCGGACACCTGCTGGCGAGGATGGGAGCGCCGTTGCACCATATCGCCGGGGGCGGACGACCCGAAAATGATACCCGGTTCATTTCAGGAGGGGTTTTCACCGGACAAACCGGGTCGGCGCAGGGGCATCTCGGATATTATGATCGCGCGGTAACGCTTATCCCCGAAAAACGGACTTCTGAAATACTGGCGGTCATGAAGCTCGGCTTTGACAAGCCGACCTATTCCCGCGCCTTTTTTTCCCGGGTCAGCCGCTCGCATCTTCAATTCGATTGCGATTATCATGGAGACGAACGGGCATGCATCGGATGCGGATATTGCGCCAGGGTTTGCCCGGTGGACATTCTCCCCCAGTTTACCTTTAAGGCCATTCTCGCCGGTGAGACGGAGGAAGCCCTCGGCCATGGCCTTCTCGATTGCGTGGAGTGCGGATTGTGT
>MGQD01000074.1:7052-8068 GCA_001797695.1 Deltaproteobacteria bacterium RBG_13_49_15
AAGGAGATCTTCGGCGGGACAGGCCGGAATTTTCTCAACCCGGCCCTGACCGGAAGAGCGTTTCTTTATTTTGCTTATCCGGCCCAGAATTCGGGAGATGCCGTATGGACCGTGGTAGAAGGCGCTGCCGCCATGCCGGTGGATGCCGTTTCAGGCGCCACGCCGCTTGCCGTGGCAGCCGCAGTCGAACGGTTTGGGGATGTTCATACCGCGCTGGGCCACGCCGGATACGGTTTTTCAAAAATGCTCTTCGGCCTTTACCCCGGGAGCATCGGCGGGACCGCAACGTTTCTTGCCGCCGCAGGCGCCCTGTTTTTGATCCTTCTCGGAGTTGTAAATTATCGCATCGTTTGCGGATGCCTGATCGGGATGCTGGGGACGGCTGCGTTGCTGAATGTCACGGCGCCGGGCGGACCATCTCCCTATCTTTCGCTTAATCCCGTGTATCATCTGATTATGGGGAGCGCCATGTTTGCGTTTGCGTACATGGCTACGGACCCTGTTTCTTCAGCCCACATGGAAAGAGCCCGGTGGGCATACGGAATCGGAATCGGAGCGCTGACGGTTTTGATCCGCGTGTTCAATCCGGCATTTCCCGAAGGGGTCGGTTTGGCGGTTCTCTTTATGAACCTGTTCGCACCTCTTCTCGATCAGATCGATATCAGACTGAGGTTAAAAAGGCGGATCCCTAATGTCTGATCGTCTCAAATCGTTTCTCTTTGCCGCGCTTCTGTGTGTCATATCGAGCGTTCTCCTGACCGCGGCTTCCACTGGGCTTCAGGATGTTCAGCAAAAAAACATGCTGGTGGATAAGCAGAAAAACATTCTCAAGTCAGTAGGGCTTATCAGGGTCGGGGAGGATTATTCGGGAAAGGAGATTGAAACCCTGTTTTCCACGCATATCCGGTCTTTATGGGTCGATTCTGCCGGCCGGCTGGTCGAACAGGACCGGAGAAGCGAGCGGGATATCCCTCTCTATGTCCGGATGGAAAACAACGCCATCAGGGCTTATATCG
>MGQD01000074.1:8090-11427 GCA_001797695.1 Deltaproteobacteria bacterium RBG_13_49_15
ATGGGGGCGAATTCAGGGTTATCTGGCCATCGAAAATGACGGCAGCACCGTTGCCGGTTTTACCGTATTCAAGCACTCGGAGACTCCGGGGCTTGGCGGAGAAATCGAGAAAGAATGGTTTCAGAAAAATTGGGTCGGTAAAAAAATCGTGGACCGCAACGGTAATTTTGTTTCCATCGGAATTGTCAGGGGGGCTGTTCAGGATGTTATACCGGTTGATAAGCAGGCGAACTATGTGGACGGCATCAGCGGGGCGACATTGACGGGAAAATACCTTTCTGCCGGATTGGGCGAGGTGCTTAAAACCTATGAGCCGGCGGCGATCCGGTTTAGGAAAAACCTTGCAGCCGGGCCCGGAAGGGAAGGCTGATGTGGAGTGGATAAGCGAGCAGAACGGATTTTTTCCGAGCTTATCCATATGAGCAAAAGAGATGGAAAAAGTGAACGAGGTATTATTAAAGCCCTGGAAATTCCTTCGCAGGACAAAATCCTATAAAGAAGTGGCGCGTGCGCTTTGGGAAGCGAATCCGATATCCAAACAGATTCTCGGCATCTGCTCCACGCTCGCAGTCACCGTTCAGATGAAAACCGCTCTGGTGATGTGTTTCGGCTTGACTCTGGTTGTGGCGTTTTCGAGCCTGACCATCTCGCTGATGCGCCGCGTCATCCCAAAAAACATCCGGATCATGGCGGAGGTGATCGTCATCGCAACCCTGGTGATCATTGCCGATGAGCTCCTGAAGGCATTCATGTATGAAACCAGCAAGCAGCTTTCCGTTTTTGTCGGATTGATCATCACCAACTGTATCGTTCTCGGAAGGACGGAGGGGTACGCCCTGATGAACCCGCCGTTCAGATCGTTTATGGACGGATTGGCCAACGGGATCGGATACAGCTCGGTCTTGATGGGGGTCGCTTTTGCCAGGGAGTTGCTGGGGTCGGGGAAGCTTTTCGGCCATCCGGTGATCCCTGCAGGCGTATATGAATGGGGGTATATCAACAACGGCCTAATGCTGCTGGCCCCCGGCGCTTTTATCATTATCGGGCTGTTTGTCTGGTTGGAGCAGACGCTTTTATCCAAAAAAAAATAGGAACTCCCGGAGCTCTTGCATCGGAGGAGCGGGCCGGCTGAGGGGATCAAATGGAAAGCCTGATCAGTATCGCGTTAAATTCGGTCTTTGTCGGGAATATTTTGCTGGCCTATTTTTTAGGGATGTGTTCGTTTTTGGCTATTTCCAAGAACATGAAGACTGCAACCGGATTGGGGATCGGAGTCCTTTGTGTTCTGACCATCACGACTCCCGCCAACTGGCTCATCTACAACCGGCTGCTGGCTCCCGGTGCACTGGCCTGGGCCGGGCTTGCGCAACTCAACCTGAGCTATCTCAAGCTGGTTTTGTTTATCGCCACTATTGCCGCCATCGTCCAGGGGCTTGAGATGCTCATCGATCGTTTCTCGCCGGCTCTTTACGCGGCGCTGGGTGTGTTTTTACCCTTGATTACGGTCAACTGTGCTATTTTAGGAGTTTCCCTGTTTATGGTGGAACGCGATTACACGTTTACCGAGAGCGTGGTCTATGGTGTAGGCTCAGGCGCCGGTTGGGCGCTGGCGATCATCTCCATGTCGGCCATTCAGCAGAAATTACGGTATGCCGACGCGCCGGAAGGGCTGAAGGGATTTGCGATCAATATGATTACCACGGGTTTGATGGCCATGGGGTTCATGTTGTTTGCGGGGATTTCTTTGGAATAGGGTCGCCGGTTAAGGCAAAAATGGCATATAGTTATCTTGTCTCAACGATCGTCTTTTTCGGCGTTATCGCCGTTATGGTGGGAGCGGTGTTGCTCCTGGAAGCAAGGGTGGTCGTCAAGGGGGATCGCACCATCACCATCAACGATGAACCGGCAAGGACGATTCAAACGCCGATTGGAACCCCATTGCTTTCCGCCTTAGCTCAAAACGGAATTTTGCTCCCGTCGGCCTGCGGCGGAAAAGGGAGCTGCGGCCTGTGCAAGTGTGTGGTTCATGCGGGGGGAAGAGACATTTTACCCACGGAGCTGCCCCACTTAAGCCGCACGGAAAAGATAAACCATGTCCGGCTTTCCTGTCAATTGAAAGTCAAAGAGGACATGGCCGTCCGGATTCCCGAGAAGATATTTAACATTAAAAAGTACCATGCCACAGTGGTTTCAAACGATAATGTCGCATCCTTTATCAAAGAGCTGCGGCTGGCGCTTGATCCTGGCGAGCGGATGGATTTTAAAACAGGCGCTTATGTCCAGATCGATATTCCGGAATACGAGCGCTCCTTCCGTGAAATCGAGGTCGGGGCGCCCTATAAAAAGATCTGGGATAAATTCGATTTCTGGGGGCTTAAAGCCAAAGGCGAAGAGACGATTTACCGGGCGTACTCCATGGCCAATACCCCTCAAGAGGAGAAGCTTCGCTTTACCATCCGTATCGCGACGCCTCCTCCCGGCGGCGGCGATATCCCGCCGGGGATCGCCACTTCATATTTGTTTACGTTAAAACCGGGCGACCGGGTCACATTGAGCGGACCCTACGGCGAATTTTTCATCAAGGATACTGACCGGGAGATGTGCTTCATAGGAGGAGGCGCAGGGATGGCCCCACTTCGGGCCCACATTGTTCATCAGTTGATTACGGTTCAAACCCGCCGAAAAATTTCGTTCTGGTACGGCGCGAGATCCGGGAAAGAGCTCTTTTACGACGATGAGTTTCGCGAACTGGAAAGCCGCAACGGCAATTTTTCGTATGTTGTCTCATTGTCGGACCCGAACCCTGAAGACGGCTGGAAAGGGCCGATCGGCTATATCCACACCGTGGTTTATGATTCCTACCTGAAGGATCACCCGGACCCGACGGCAATCGAGTATTATCTTTGCGGCCCTCCTCCGATGCTGAAAGCGGTTCTCAGGATGCTGGATGACCTTGGCGTCGACAACGAGATGATCGCCTTTGATGATTTCGGAAGCTGATACGGCCGAGCTAACCCATTTTTTCCAACGGCCGGCGCTCAGGAACGTACCGGTGTTCGATCTTCCCTTGATTCCATTCCTTCGACACATAGAGGTTGCAGTAGCAGCTCCCGAACTCCTTGACATCCTCGATCCGGTAAACGCACGGGCAGATAATGTCTTTGTCTTTTTCTTTCTCCCCTGAAGCGAGCCGGCACGGGCAGACCATATAGCCGTATCGCTCCTTGTTTATCACGAGGGCTTCCAGCAGTTCAAAGACCCGCTCCTTGTCGGCATTGAAAAAATATCCTTTTTCTTCCTGAATTTTTTTTAGGGTATGGTATAACTTTTCCACATC
>MGQD01000075.1:0-4762 GCA_001797695.1 Deltaproteobacteria bacterium RBG_13_49_15
AGCAGCAGCGCTGATCATGGCTGAAGAGGAGACGGCAATGGAAATATCAAGAAACAGCGGCAAACCTGTCGTATGGATTACCGGTTTGGGCGAGGCCAATGAACATTCTTTTGCCGGAAAGAACCAGAAGATCATGCATCGTATAATCTCGGATCACAATGCAGCGAAAATGGCTTATGAAATGGCCGGAATCAAGGATCCGAAAAAATCCATCGACATCATAGAGCTCCATGACGCTTTCGTGCATCAATTGGAGATCAGCATGGCCGAGTTCGGACTTGTCCCTTTTGGAAAGGCAGATTCGTTGATCGAGGAAGGGCTGATGACCCCCGGCGGCAAATACCTGGTCAACCCCTGCGGCGGGCTTATTTTTTGCGGTCATGCGGTCGGGGCAAGCAACATCATGTCTGCCTGGTCTGCCAGGAATGAATTGATCAAACGGAAACTTAAGACCGCGCTGGTTCACGGTACGGGAAGCACCATCGCTCAATATACCGCCTGTTTAATCCTGGAGCATGAATAAGAAGGAGGGGATGGATCATGAAACAGTTAAAAGAGAAAATCATACCTGATAAATATATCCCTGAAGCGGGATCACACATCGAAACAATTGATGGTCGAGATTATTTGATTGCAAACGATGCCATGTATACGTTTTATCGGCGAACCAAAGGGGAATTTTCGGATTTCTTTCTGGCCATAAGAGATCAAAAAAAGCTTTTGGGATGCAAATGCACCCAGTGTGGACTTGTCAGAGTGCCCCCCTTTTTAACGCATTGCCCTGATTGCAATTTTGCACCCACGGAAATTATCGAGGTCGAGCAGGTTGGAGTCATGAACAGCACGCCGCCGATCACCTATTTTGCCACCTCTCTTTTCCAGGATATGGCTCCATACGGGAGGGGAAGGGTAATATTCAGGGGCGCGGATACGGCCATGAGTGTCAATCTCTACACCACAAACGGGATATTGGTGCCCGGGCTTATTAAAAAAGGAACCGAAGTAAAACTCATATTCCGGGATAAGCGTGTAGGAGACGTTAAGGATATTTTTTGCGTCCCCGCATCGGAACTCACCAAAACTCAGATCAGGAAAAAAGGGCTCCAGGAATCTGAGATCGACTGGGAGACGGCTGTTCAGCCAAAGCTTCCGAAAGCAAATAACAATGACCTAGCTAACTTAAAAAAGACGGTCAAAGAAATCACATCCATCGTTATAGAGATGAATCGAAACCCGCGGGCACGCAAAGACATCGCAGGATGGAAACGAAATATCCTCGTGAAAACCAAAGGCGGTCAGTTCGGCCTGTTCATCCGCGATGGGAATATTCGGGTGGGAAAGGCGCCTTCGTCTTCTGATTTCATCATAGTGTGCGAAGACCCCCGGACGCTGCTGGACGGGCTGGCTTATAGGGGAGCGATTACCGATTCGGTGATTAACAAGAAGCTCTGGATCAGCAAAAACATGGAGTTCAACACGATTTTCAAGCTGGATCGGATGGCGCGCTCGGTTGCCCGGACAAAAAAGATGTAAGGCTATAAATCGAAGATCCGGTCTCAAGGGTATAACGACGGATATTCCGATTCGATTGGTACGCCCGGCTGGGATCGAACCAGCGGCTTCCAGCTCCGGAGGCTGGCGCTCTATCCACTGAGCTACGGGCGCACGCTCTTTGATAAAGTTAGTTTATCGGAATGCTAAAGTCAATCCGAATTCGTAATCCTACGAATTAATGCGGTTCAATAATGAGGGATTTTTTTCGATTTCTTCTTTGACCTCGCCGACCACATACAATGATCCTGCCACACAGACGGCATTATCTCGCCCAGCGGTTCGAAGAGCATGGCGAAACGCTTCACCAACGGTTTTGACGATCTCGATGCGGGGATGAATTTTTTTGGCTTCGTTGAAAAGGATCTCGGGTTGAAGGGCCCGATCGATTTTGGCCTGTGTCAGGATCACCCGATGGGCGGTCGGAAGCAGGGCGCGGAGCATTTCCGTATACGGTTTATCGTCCAAAATGCCGATGACAAGCGTCACCTTTTTCTCCTTCATGTTTTTTCGGAGGTGCGCAGCCAGGTTACGGGCCGCCATGAGGTTATGGGCGCCGTCTAGAACCACCAGCGGGTGATTTAAAACGATTTCAAGGCGTCCCGGCCATCGGGTTTGAGCCAACCCGGCGCGGATGACATCGAGGGTCAACCGGAGCATGCCAAAATTTAAAACCTCGCATGCTGCCAGTGAGATGGCGGCGTTTTCAGCTTGGTAGTCTCCCAGAAGGCCGGTCTTCATGTTGGACCAGGAGGTTTTGATCCCGGAATAGGTGAACGACCCATCACGATTCCGGCGAACCCGGAAATCGGTTCCCATACGGTACAGGGAAGACTGTTTCTCAAGAGCGATTTTATCAAGGACCGAAATTGCCGAAGGCTGTTTGACTCCGGTGACTGCCGGGACCTTTTTTTTAATGATCCCGCCTTTTTCATAAGCGATGAGGGGAAGGGTTTTGCCCAGGTACATCTGGTGCTCCAGAGAGACATTTGAGATCACCGAGACGGCGGGGGTGATCACATTGGTTGCGTCGAGGCGGCCTCCCATACCCGTTTCAATGACGGCCCACTCAACACCCTGGAGAGCAAAATAGTAAAACGCCATGGCCGTCGTGTATTCAAAAAAGGTGGGCTCCCGCTTCCCGGCGACCACCTGCTTTACCGCCTCATGGGAACGAATCACATCTTCGTCTGAAATCGCTTCATCGCCGACTCGGATCCGTTCGTTGAACCGAACCAGGTGAGGAGAGGTGTAGAGGCCCACCTTCTTGCCGGAAGCTCTCAAAATAGAGGCGAGCGTGGAAGCGATGGATCCTTTGCCGTTGGTTCCGGTCACGTGGATGCTTAGAAACGAATTCTGCGGATTTCCAAGAGCGTTTAAGATTTTTTCTATTGTGTCAAGCCCGAGAATAATGCCGAAGCGTCTCAGGCTGTACATGTATTCGAGGCACTTGGGATATGTTGTATCGGAATCCATAGGCATAAAAAACCCGGCGAAACGGCAGCTTCCGCCGGGTTTAGTGATTCATTAATTGGGTTATCTGTATCTGTTTTTTAACACAGCGATCCTCTGCCGCCTGACGGCTTCCCGCTGTTTTCGACGCCGGTACTCGCTCGGTTTTTCGTAGCTTTTTTTCATCTTGAGCCGCTTGAAAAGTCCGTCGGTTTGAATCTTTTTCTTCAAAATCCGCATGGCTCTTTCAATGTCGTTATCGAGCACCTTGACTTCAATGTTTTTCAAACTGTCTCGCCCCCTTCTTTAAAAACCAAAAAAATATTAAATTTCTCCGGTTTTTTATTTTTAATCACAAGATATTAATCTTATTAAGATAATAATATTTTTGATTTTTAGCAAGAGAAATCATTATTTCCATTCCCTCTTATACACTACGTCATAAATGTAATGACGTGAATTGTTATTAATGAATATCTATATCGTTATATTTGCTAAAGCTTCGATACCAAATCGGCGGTGACCTCTTTTACCCCGGGTCCTCCATCCAATGTGATGTATTTAATCAATTTATTCTTGGCCGAAAGATCTTTAAAATAATAGGCCGATGCCAGGGTTCCGGTTTTTTTGTCGTAATAAATGTCGTGACGTTTATTGATGGCATCTTCATCCTGATCGTCGCTTCGCGTTTTCAATTCACCGCCGCAGACGCGGCACTTCCCATCTTTTGGCTTGATGGCATCAATGTAAATATTATTTGGATGGTTGTTGTCGTTGACGCAGAGACGGCGTCCCATGATCCGGTTTTTGGCAATCTGGCGATCGAGCACAATTTCCACCACGATATCCAGGGCGATCCCTGCTTTTTTCAATGCTTCGTCCAGTTTAATGGCCTGGTTTTTGTTTCTGGGAAAGCCGTCAAGGAGCCACCCCTTTTTACAATCGTCCTGTTTTAATCGGTTGAGAATCATTGGGATGGTAACCTCGTCCGGAACGAGGTCGCCCCGATCGATATATGCCTTGGCTTTGGCGCCCAACTCGGTTCCACCTTTGATGTTTTCCCGAAAAATAGCGCCGGACTCGATATGGGGAAGATGGTATTTATCCTTGAGTATCGCTCCTTGTGTTCCTTTTCCGCTTCCATTTGGCCCGAAAAACAGAATTTTCATTTCCTTCTCCTTTCTATTCAATATCAAAACAGCATATTCGCCGGCTAGCCTATGAAAAATGCCTGTAAATTAAATGGATCCACTGGTATTCACCGATAAATCCGTTTCTCGTCAATTTCATGCAATAAAGTATTGATTAAATCGTAAAAACTCATCGAAAATGATAGTTTCGGTCTACCTATTCGAACATGGATTTTTTGTCAAGGGCTCAGGCGGTCGATCATTTTTTTTGCCAGGATGATCGCTTCGTCCCTGTTCCGGACTTCCCCGGTCAACCGCCCCTCTTCAATCCGGTTTAATATTTTTTTGATTATCGGTGAGGGTTCAATCCCGAATTTGCGGATAAGGTCATGCCCATTCAAAAAAGGCGGAACGGCTTTATTAATCCTGAAAGAACTCCAGTATTCACAAATCAGGTCTTTTGCAAATCGGATGAACTCCTCGTTTCGCTCGGAAAACGCATCCGATTTTCCCTTGATATCAGCAATGGCGTGAAGAATAATGGACACCGTATCATTTCCACACTTTCTGAAAAACCGGATTTTTGCCTTCCTGGCGA
Source organism: Deltaproteobacteria bacterium RBG_13_49_15 (assembly GCA_001797695.1). Classification (GTDB taxonomy): domain Bacteria; phylum Desulfobacterota; class Desulfobacteria; order Desulfobacterales; family UBA2156; genus RBG-13-49-15. The sequence continues at coordinate 4,732 of MGQD01000075.1, forward strand.
CCTTCTGGTTTCGGCAAGCCATAAACAGATT